>JBGCDP010000113.1:0-9496 GCA_045105475.1 Anaerolineae bacterium | reverse complement strand
TGAAAGCGAGCAGCTGTTGTTTTTAACTTTATTGGGTGATTCAGCGGTTGAGAGGTTCCAGAAAATCTGTCGGGCGTGGGGCATAGAAACGGCCGAACCTGAGGTAGACATTTCTCAAGTTGAGTCAGAGATTTTAATTTTGTGTGGTGAATTTGATACGCTAACACCCGCACTGTATGGCTTTCAAGTAGAAGAGGCTTACCCAAATACGACTCACTTTTTAGTTCCTGATATGGGCCACGCTGTTCTTGGCCGTGCAGTGACCAATTGCCCCATCGGGATCACGCTTGATTTCTTAGCGGGGAATCCAATCGATCCAAGCTGTATTGAATCTGAACATCAGTTTGAATTTTTTAATCCACAATCAGCCTACCCGCGAGATGAAGCCCGCTTTTTTGATAGTGTGCTTATTCCAGAGCTTAACCAGACAACAATCCGGCCAGCCGGTTGGACTGATATTGGAAATAACAATTTTTTCCGATCACCCGGCTATGACCAAACTTCTGTTCTTATTCAGGCCACCGCAGTAACACCAGAGCAATGGGTAAAATTTATTTTTAACAATTACAAAAACGTGGGATTAGATAGCTATCCAACGCCAACCGAAAACGAATTGCCACCAAGCTTTGCCGAGTGGGAGTTTTATAAGGCTGTCGACAAAGGGGATTCGATAACAATCGCATTCTCAGAATTGAACAATGGCAATACGGTGATGGTGCTTATTTCCGGTTTTCCAGAAGAACATGGCTTGCTAACCGAAAACGTCTTAATTCCCATCCTGAATCAGCTGACGAAGACGACTAGGGCAAAAGGAAATTAAGCAGTCTTTACTGAATGGCGCAAAGGCTGTAGCTCCCAGTAGCTAAGTGAGCGCCACATCCATTCGAGAGGGCCAAAACGGAAGTAATGTAACCAAAAGGGTGAAAGCCATAGCTGGAACAGCCAAATAGCCACGATGATGGGCAGCAACATCACACGATTAAGTGAACCAAATAGCCCCAAGCCAAACCCATAAAAGATAAACGTACCGATCAATGAATGCATGATGTAGTTGGTCAATGCCATTCGGCCGGTCGCGGCCAACCGATTTTGTAAGTTGCGCCAGAGTGAACTGCGACTCCAAAGCATAATCAGACCGATATAGGCACCAGCTACAAGTGGAGTTGCCAGCAGGTTTGGCAAACGGCCCATAAACATCACTTGCACAGCCGACCAATCAGCCGAGCTATTCCACCAAACTCCTACCCCCGCCAACGGCACTCCAACTAGTAGCCCGATGATAAGCAGACGTTTATAAAAATAATCACTCTGTTGAGCGGTTACAACCCCCCAACTATAGAGCGCCATCCCGATTAACATCATGCCGAACGCCCTAGTAAAAAACTCAAAGATAAATACAACAAAGTAGATGTCTAATGCTGAGCCAGAAGGGGTATTGCTAATCAAGCGGGCCAACAGCTGGGGCAAATAATCACCTTGATAGAGGGCGATTTCGGCCGAAATTTCCCCCATAGACGGTTGCCAGTAAGCTTGCAAAGAGGCGACTTGAGCCATAGGCATCTCACTCACAACCGTACCTCCAACGATGTAGCCAATAGCTGGCAACAAGAAAATGATCAAACCCAAAGCAAATTGCCATTTAGGAGCTACATTGCGCAAAAAGTAAAGTAGAAAGGCGCATAGAGCATAAATCGTCAGAATATCTCCATCCCAAATCAATATCCCATGCAAGAAGCCGATGATCAAAAGCCAGAAATTCCGTGTGTAGTGAAATCGTGCCACTTTTGTACCCTTACGCTCTAGGTTTTTAATTAGCAGCATCAGACTCGCCCCAAACAACATTGAAAACAGTGCCATAAATTTCTGGTCCGCAAAAATGTGGACAAATGCGTATGTCATGCGATTCACCCAATCGTCCCCACCGAAGGCGGCCGGATTGAAATAAGCGATAGAAGGCATCCCAAAGCTCATGATGTTCATGATTAAAATACCAAGCAAGGCAAAGCCCCGCAGATTGTCGATAGCAACAATGCGTTTCATTATTTAAAGTTTTGTCCTTAAGAAAGTTTTTGATTTGACTAGGGGCTGTTAATCAAGGTTTCGGCCGACATACGCCATATCTCGGGGCGTATTCCGTCTAAAGGCAGTGCTCCACTTCCGTAAGCCAAGCCTAAGACTGTGAGTGCGATTTCATAGCAGCGTTCGGCCGATAGGTCAGGATGAATTCGTTGAACTTCTGCTTTCAAAATAGATGCATAAAGCTGATTGATATTGTCCAGAGCAGCTTTGATCGTTGGGTTTTCATACCCGCTGGCGTATAAGGCATCGATCACTTTATCAAACTCATCTAGGTCATCATCGAAAAAAAGCGCTATCAAAAATGGCAGACGTTCCGAAGTAGGTACGCTTTTGTTAAACGATACCATTTCCTCTTTGGTGCGTTTGATAAGCCGAGCAACCATGGCATCTAGGAGCTCATTTTTCCGGCCGATATAGTGATGGATCATGCCAAGGTTCATGCTGGCACGATCGGCCGTACGCTGCAACGTCGCCCCTTCAAAGCCATACGCAACAATGCATTGTTCAAACGCATCTAAAATTTGATTGGTCCGTTCTACCGCCAGACTCTTACGTCCCATTTCACATCCTCAACCATAGATTACAATCAATTGCAATTTATTATGTCCAAACTAGAAGTCCATGTCAATAGATTGCAATGTTTTATAATTTATTTTATTGAATGTTGACTGGCCTTATTTATAGGAATCTTTCAATTTTTTAGAAGGCAAAATCTCAATCCGCTTCGAAATACCAAGATTTAAAGGGGCTGATCAGTGCAAAAACAGCGTTCTTACTAAGAAAGTTAATGGTTTTTAAAAGATAAAAGCGCATATTATTGCGTTTTGAAGTAGAATATATTACCTGCCGATGAAAAAGTGAATTCAAAAGCAGGTTAAATTTAACGATTCACACTAATTAATTTAAACAAAGGTCAAATGAGCAAAGGTACAGTAAAGTGGTTTAACGCAGACAAAGGCTATGGATTTATTACTCCAGAAGATGGGGGAAAAGATCTATTCGTTCACCATTCAGAAATCAAAAATGGTGGCGGGTTTGCAACACTCGATGACGGTCAAGTCGTAGAGTTTGAAGTTGGACAAGGTCAGAAAGGGCCATGTGCAGTAAATGTTGTTCCAGCCTAGTCATATTGAAGAAATAAGTATCAGTTAAAATTGTCTTTGAGATTGCTGCAAAGTGATCAAAGAGCATTAAAACAGGTATCTTGTTTTTTTAGTCGACTAAAGCGTAATCTATGCAACTAAACAAGCGGATGGGTTAAACCCATCCGCTTGTTTTTATTTTAAATGGAATTATTCACATAGTGCAGGCCTTAAATACGTATCTACATTTAGCTTAAAACGATTAAAGCCCATTCAACAGTTAGCCTGACACGCCTACAGGTTTCACCTCATACATACATCTTCTATCCCCCTCTAAAATATATTCAGATCGATGCACGCTGACCTCTGGCCCTAAAAGCCGTTGAAACAATGTCTGCTCGGCCGAGCAAAATTTACGACACGATTGTGCCGCCGCACAAATTGGGCAATGATTTTCAATAAGCAAGTAAGAGCCATCTTCTTGCGTCTGAATTTCAGCCATATACCCCTCTTCTGTACGGATTTTCGCCACAGTTTGGAGCTTGTTGAACAATGAATCAGACGAATCTATCTGCTGCTGATACTCAACAAGTTGATTTTGCGATCGAGTTTGAATCAGCTTTTCCAGCCCTTCATTCCCATACAGATTGCCGATAAGGTCGATCATATCAACCAGTAGCTCAGAGTTTCCATCAGGGAAAAACTTATTGGCGGCCGGAGTCAATTCCCACATTTTGGCGGGTCGGCCTCTCGGGCGAGGGGTCTCCGTGTACGTCAGGAGCTGCTCCTCTTGCATCGCATACAAATGTTGCCTCACCGCCATCGAGGTCACCCCCAAACGGGTTGCTAACATCTTTGAGTCTTGAGGTCCCTCTTGCTTCAGAATATCCATAATCGCCTTACGGCTCCGAAATTCTTTTCCTCGTCTATTGGGTTCTTTGTTATTGGTATTGGCCATTTGCTTTTGTCTCTTAACGATACAGATTTGATTAAAACTGGTAAGTGTTCCTATTGATCCTCCAAGTTTATCCTATTTGAGTGATTTATTAAAGTTTTATCTTTACAAATAAAAATTCCGAGCTATTATTTTATAAAGATAAAACTTTACAAAATAAATATGGAGAAATCACATGAACAAAAAATCTTGGGAAAATCGGCGAATCGTTATCACTGGTGGCACGTCTGGGCTTGGAAAAGCACTCGCGTTGAAGTTAGACAATTTGGGTGCACAAGTCGTTATCGTGGCTCGTAACCTAGAGCAGCTGCAGCAAACAGTTGAAGGTACCCACATTCACCCAATACAAGGTGATATAGCCGATAAGCATGACATTCATCGCATTTCAGGCGAAGCACTAGGCATATTAGGTGGCATCGACATGCTCTTTAACAATGCAAGCTATTTAGGAGAGTCACCCCTCAAACTACTGCTCGACACAGAGTGCGAAGATATGGAGCAGGTGCTCACCACTAATTTGGTGGGCCCTTTCCGACTAACGAAGACCTTTTTGCCCAGCATGCTTTTACAGCACAGTGGCACTGTTGTAAACATTTCAAGTGATGCGGCCGTGTCTGCATATCCGCAATGGGGCAGTTATAGCGTGTCAAAAGCAGCGTTTGACCATTTATCACGTATTTGGCATGCGGAGCTAAGTTCACAAGGTGTTCGATTCTTGGCTGTTGATCCAGGGGACATGCATACGCCGATGCATTTGGCTGCCATTCCAGATGCGGATGTGGCTGAACTGTACGATCCAACAACCGTTGCAACAGATCTTATCGAATTTTTGAGTCGTGATCTTGGCACAGACCAAGTTCGTTATAGCCGACATGAGTGGCACCGATCAACAAAAGGAATCAGAGAGGTAATCCAATGAACAAGTTAGAAGACAAAATAAATATCGCAACCAGCAGCAATCGGCAGCGCGACAGTGCGCAATTACTTGTCATTCATGCAGATCAAGACGGTTCAAAAATTGACTCACACACATCCGGAATCAATTACCTCAACCGTAATCTTTTTACACAGCAATTTAAGGCGGGGGATGTGGTTGTTGCCAATGCGGCCGCGACACTACCGGCCAGCTTCAGCGGAACACATTGTGCCAGCGGTGTCGAATTAGAATTAAGGCTGGCCCAAAATCTTGATGCTACAAACAAACTGTTCTCCCACTGGAAAGGGTTTGTTTTTGGGAAAGGAAATTGGCGCATGCCGACTGAATCTAGGACAAAGATTCCAACGCTAAAAAGTGGGGATCGATTATGTTTTGATGAAGGGTTGCAGGCTGAAATCATCGCATTGTCGACCAAAAGCGAGCGGTTTATCGAAATCAAGTTCTTGGCGGGTGAGGCCGATCTACTGCATAAAATTTATCAAGCCGGCCGACTGATCCAATATTCATACCATCAACAAGAACTGGATTTATGGGACGGGCAAACTATTTTTGCAGGTAAACCGATCGCGATTGAAGCACCGTCTGCCTCCTTTATGCTGACATGGGAAATGATTCTAGATTTACAAAACAGAGGGGTTGAGGTGGTGTCCCTCCATCATGCGGCCGGAATATCAAGCACGGGGGAACAGCACCTAGATGCGTTGCTGCCTTTACCTGAGTATTTTGAGATTCCAGAAGAAACAGCGGCCGTCATTAACTGTGCCAAACAAGAGCAGCGGCGTGTCATCGCTTTGGGAACAAGCGTCACGCGTGCATTGGAAAGTGCGGCTGATCAAGATGGCAATGTTCGGCCGGGTAGCGGCATCGCAACGCTGCTACTGACCCCGTCTTACCCGAGAAAAGTCGTCACCGGCTTAGTCACCGGTATGCACGAAGATGGCACCAGCCACTTACAGCTTCTGCAAAGCTTTGCACCTTGGAAGCTGATTGAAAAAGCATATTCGCAAGCGAAAAAGCTCGGGTATTTATGGCACGAATATGGTGACTCTTGCCTGATCTTTGCATAGCAACAGCCCTTAACTACCTCTGGAGATAACTCATGAATATTGTACGAACTGGGATCATTCTCAACACCGAAAAATATCAAGAATGTGTCGACTTTTATCAAACCGTTTTTCAGCTGAAGCCGATGTACAGCCAAATCCACGATGATGGATTTAAGTTAACCTGCTTTGAATTTGGTGAATCTTATTTGATGGTTGAAACGGGTGGCACAGCCTCAAAAGGTGCAAAAGATATTGTTGTATGCCCAGCGAAGCTCCGCTTCAATGTATCAGATATTGACGTTGCACTTCAAGCGATCAAAGCCCACGGCATAGAAGCTGCTATCGAAAGATTCGAATGGGGCAATACGATCAACATTTATGATCCTGATGGAAACCGCGTTGGGATTCGAGATGAGGCGACTTTTATTGTTGGTGACGAATCATAAGCAAGTGAACGCAGAAGCTGCTTATACCGGTAGCTTCTGCGGCGCCCCAAGCTATATCCGATTTAAGCAAGCTGTGCTAAAAAACATGACAAGAAAACTTTCGCTTGACAAACGGTCAGCCATGCAATAAATTACTCAGGCAATAATTGCCAAAGCAAGTATATTTTAAAAATGACACCCAGTGTCGTTTTTTTTGCTCATTTACTTGCCTAAGCAAATATTTTCTACCAACACTACCAAATGAAATCTATAGGAGAAATCATGCACATCATTCGTGTACTTTTAACAGTCAAACCGGAAGAAAAAGAAGCATTTATCACCCACCTAAATCAGGAGGCAGCAGCCGTCAAACAAAATTTTTCTGGGTGCGAGAAGTTTGGACTCTTTATTGACGCTACAGACGAAAACGGCTTTTTACTTTATGAAGAATGGGAATCGCAGCAGCATTTTAATGCTTATCGTGAGTCTGATCTCTTCAAACAAAACGGAGCAAAATTATTTCCAATGATGGCAGGGAAACCTGACTCGGCTTATTTTTCGGCCGAACTTGCCATGTAAAACACGTTATGAACTCTTTGATCGGCCCAGTTGATTGAACACATACAACTAGGCCGATCAATTTCTAGTTTAAGCTCATAATCATTCTTACTCAGGAACAAAACTTGACACGCGATTAATCATTGAGTATAAATAACCATATGGTTATGAATAATAGTCAACTCGATCTTGTCTTTAGCGCCCTATCAGATTCCACCCGACGCGGGATGCTGGCCCAATTGGCAGTAGGTGAAACAAATATCACCGCCCTAGCTGAACCTTACAACATGTCACAACCGGCCATCTCGAAACATATTCGGGTTTTGGAGCGAGCAGGTTTAATTGAAAAAACTAAACAAGGGCGCCAATACATGATCAAAGCCAACCCAACTCCGGCCGAAAACGCCCGCGACTGGATCGCCTACTACACTCGATTTTGGAATGAACAGTTTGATGCGGTTGATCAATATCTAACCCAAAACACGGAGCTAGAATGAGTGATACTCCCCTAACAACAACCTCCTATGGAAACGGCTGTCTCACTGTCACGCGCCAGTTCGATGCGCCACGCCCGGCCGTGTTTGATGCCTGGATCAAAACTAGCAAGGTTGAGCTTTGGTGGGGGTGTGACTATGCGACTAAAGTAAAGTCTGAAATTGAACCAAAAGTCGGCGGAAAATATAGCCATCTCATGACTCTCAGGGACGTTGGTGAGTATCACCATTGTGGTCTCATCACCGCTTATGATCCCCCGGCTCTGCTCATGTATGAACTTGCTGACCCATTCCGTAATGAGACGATGACGGTTCGGGTTGAATTTAGCGAGAATGAAAGCGGCACCCTTGTGAAGCTCATCCAAGACAATACGGCCGATGAGCATAGTGAATTTGTGATTGAAGGCTGGACGGCCGGATTTGAGAAACTAGCCACTCTGTTTAAGAACGAGCTGGCCCTCACCTATGCAGATCAAGAGGCAACATAACATGACTATTCATCAGCCACCCGTTGTAAAAACTCAAATGCTAATCCGAAAACCAGTTCATGACGTATTTGAAGCATTTATTGATCCAGCCATTACAACCAACTTCTGGTTTACAAGAAGCAGCGGAAGGGTCGAGGAAGGCAAACAGCTCCAATGGGATTGGGAAATGTACGGTGCATCTGGCATGGTGAACGTCATTGCAGTTGAACCAAACAGACGAATCCTAATTGAGTGGGACAACCCGCCGTGTCCTGTTGAATGGGAATTTATGTCTCGTCCTGACCATACAACTCTAGTTCGCATCTCCACATCTGGATTCAAAGGACCAGCTGAAAAAGTAATAGCCCAAGCAATCGATTCGACCGGAGGGTTCACCATGGTACTTGCTGGATTAAAAGCATACCTAGAGCATGGCATCTCTCTAAATCTTGTTGCAGACCATCACCCCGATGCACACATCTAATCGCCCCAGTATCACCTGAACTGAGTAGCGTTATTACTCGCTAAACCAAATGAGGAATTAAATTATGAAACAAGCCATACCTTACTTAATGTTTTCTGGTACCTGCCGCGAGGCATTAAACTTTTATTCTGACTGCCTCAATGGCGAGATCACATCGATCCAAACGATAGGCGAATCTCCGATGGGTGCACATTTTCCGGCCGGCTATGAAGACCGAATTTTTGACTCTGAGTTTGTCGCTGAAAACGTCCGCTTCAAAGCGTCAGATGATATGCCCGGCCATGAAGTTACTGCCGGAGGTAACTTTGCCATCTTTGTGACGTTTACAGATCATAAAGAACAAGGATCGGTTTTCGAAAAACTCGCTGAGGGGGGGCAGGTTCAGTTCCCACTTGAAAATAATTTTGGTATGCTGGTCGATAAGTTCAAAGTTCAATGGATGCTTGCAGGCTAATAAAGGAGATCGAATGAGCGAAAACACAAATGACCCCACAGAACCGATGCGTATGAAAGCCAGTTTGTATCCCAGTGTAGATGAAGGAACAGCCTGCACCCAAAGCTCCTTTAAAGCCAACAAACAGGGGTTCCTCTATATCGGTAAGCAAGGCGGCCGGTATAAAGCGATGTTCAAACTAAAAAAGTCGATAATTGAAGCAGATGACCTCGCGGCACAAACTCCAGCCGACTTTCAGGTTGGCAATACCGGCTGGGTAACGGCCCGATTTACGGCCGAAGAGCCTATGCCTACGCAGCTGTGGGAAAAATGGCTTGATGAAAGCTACGAGCTCTGTTTTGCAAAAAAATCAAAGGGGAAAAAATAGCTCCTACCAGTCGGTTGAAAGCTATCAATAAATTTCGTCAGCAAATCTTTTAAACTTATAGTTTTAGGTAAAATAGAGGTCATGAACCATTTACCTAACGCAAACCGCTACCAATCAATGCGCTACAACCGATCCGGCCGGAGTGGGC
>JBGCDP010000112.1:0-5141 GCA_045105475.1 Anaerolineae bacterium | reverse complement strand
TCGGGGAGGATTTGGGCGTGAGGCAGCTAAAGCGGTTGCCAATGCTTCGTTGCCTTTGCTGCGTGGGTTGGTTGATAAATCGCTGATCGCTATTGATGAAAACGGCCGGTATCAAATTCATGAGTTGTTGCGCCAGTTTTCGGCCGAAAAGCTGGCGCAATCTGCTACCGAAGAGACCAATGTATATGGTTTACATAGTAAGCATTTTTTCGACTTTGTTTCCACGGAAGGTTCAAAGGTTTTAGGCAAGCAAGCAAAAAACATTCTTTCGAGCTTTAGAAAAGACATGGACAATATTCGAAGTGCTGTGCATTGGGCGTTGAATCATAGGCCTGAGGCTTTCACAATTGATTTCTCATTTGGCTTTTTCCGTATCTTCGATTTTCAAGGTTGGTACCTAGAGGGTGAGTCGATCTTTAGCCAAATCACGACTTTGCTTGAATGCTCTATTAAAGATATTGATGTACTGAAGTCGGAACCAAGTTTGCCTGAAAATTGCATACGATGGCTTGGATATTCAATATATTTAGGTTCCCTAAAATGGCGTCTTGGACAGCTAGAATCAGCAGAAGAAATTTTGCGTGGAAACCTAGCATTACTCTCAAAAACCGAGCAGAAACAAGCTCAATGGATCAAAGCCTTTTGCTTAATCAGCCTAAGTGTGATCTTTCAGTATCAAGGAAAGTATCTTCATGCCAAAGAGTTGATTCAGGAAAGCGGTCATCTATTTCTTGCTGTAGGTGATTCTGGCTATTATGCTTTTACTTTGTTTTTGCAAGGCTCATATGCTCAATTCACAGGAGATTATTCTCATTCTCACGCCCTCTTAAAAGAATCAGAGCGAATTTTAAATGAATTGGATAGAAAATTTCATTTGACATTCACTTGGGCCGCACTCGGCCGCCTGTTTCAATATGAAGGACAATTTACCAAAGCAAAAAAGTTTATTTGGTCTAGCTTAGACTTGCGTAATGAGCTTAACTATCAAATAGGGCCAGCAAATTCATTCTTTGATTTGGGAGAAATATCCCGCCTAATGGAAAATTATGATGAGGCGCGATTCTTTTATCAGAAAAGTATTCAAGTTGCTGATGAATCAAATGTCCCTAGCTCTATTAGCATCGCATTATGGGGATTAGGTAATTTGGCAAATGCTCAAGGTGACTATGCCCTTGCGCAGCATCATTTCGATAAGAGCGGGCTGATTGCGCATCCTAGAGCCGGCATAATTGGTGGACCGGGGTGGTCGGCTCTTGGTTTAGGGCAATTTGAGCTGGCTGAACAAATTTTTCTCTCAAACCTGCAGCAGATGCTTGATAATGGAGACAAGCCATTTGGCTTAGACGCACTATTGGGATTAGCATGTATTCAAGCCAATAAGGGAAGGATCGATTACGCTTTAGAACAGTGCGCACTTGTGAGATTTCACCCTTCCAGTCACTTTGAAATCAAAATGAAAGCTCATAGGTTATGGATTGAGCATGGGGCTGCAAGTTCATCTGAAACCAGAGCTAATGCAGAAAGGATTGGCAAAGAGCTAGACCTCCTTGCAACGGCAGAGAAAGTATTTGTTGAAACGTAACCTGCCCCGCAAAATAGGGTTGTCAGCAGACATTGTGTAGACTCCATCTCAAAGATGCCCTGTTGATGTGGTTAAGGGTGCATCGGTTTTGTTTGTCATTTTATTCTTCTCACTTCGAGTTCCAAACTTTATTGTTTGTTTAAAGAAAAGGGAAATAGATTAGGTTTGATGCCAACCCCCAAGTCCGGTTGGCGAATATCTGCAATTCTATAGATGCTGAGTAATGTACTCTTTAACAGCTGCCCGATTTATCTTGATAGGTTGACCATCAGGACCAAACGGATGCTTAAAATCAAATGCCTCTGGTGAAGAACCTGTTTCATGTAGGGCATCATACCGTTTGTAGGCTTCTTCCCAAGAAGGTGTGTGATTGTCCGCTACCCACCATGCAACATAGGTGGGCGATTGAATTCGGGTGAACCACTCTTTGCGTTTACTCAATGCTTCAGCGTGGATGCCGTTGTAAGCAAACGCAAAGAGTGATTCAAGATCTTGCCACATCGACAGCGTCTGAGGTACGAGATCATTGTATTTCTCGTCTTGAAACATTCGTGGCTGTGAGCGCCCTTTCCAAGTATGTGTTTGAGTTGCCTCATCAAACCTAGACCTGTCTACGAAACCAGGACTGGCTTCAGCAGCCTTGAAATTCGCCTCAGCACGCTCTTCAAATCCTTGTACTTGCGGGTCGCCAGAAGGGGCTTTTAATACCCCAATTGTCATCAATACAACTTTTGCCATTGGAATCTCCTTTAAATGTTGTGAGTTTAATCGTCAATTGATGATTACTTTTACTCGTTAGTTAAATCATCTTGTTAATAGGATTAAACTCTATTTAAGCGACAATAAGGTATCCATAACGGGATACAAAAATGGGATACACGTCGAATTGATGCATTTAAAATAGGGATTTAGCAGACAAAATGTAAGCTCCATCTCAAGGATGTTCTATCCCTCTTTCAGCCAGCAGAATCAGCAAACGCTTTGCCGATTCCGTTGGCTGCTCCGGTGACAACGGCGACTTTATCTTTAAATTCCTTCATTTTACACCTCTTTTGATTTCGGTTTTCATAGCAACTAATCGATTAAGAGTCGATATGGCATTTTAAAAATGATCGAATGAGTGGACCAACATTAGGCTGATATCCCTCTGTGTGCCGCATGTTGGGCATGATTACTACTTCACTCTCTGGGTAGTCACTCTCGCCGTTCTGGGCAAAATCACTGAGAATTTCATCAGCATCACCTACATAGATAAGTTTTGGTATTTGCAACGCCTTGTGTTCGGCCGAAAAATCGCTTGAATATGTTTCGAACGCTGTCAGTGCAGAAATAAAGGCTTGAAACCCGTCTTTCTCCGTTTTTAGAAACAGAGCTTTTCGTTCAAGCGTTTGGCTGCCAAACGTTTTTTCAAGATTATTAAGAGCTTCTTGAGGTCCTGAATCAAACCCTATTTGAAAACTGTTTTTCATCACTTTGATGACAGCTTGCTCTGTTTGCGACATCCCTTTTGGCTCAGCACCACCTATCATCAGGGTTTTGAGGCGGCCGGGGAAATATTTTGTCATGGCTGAGCCGATCAACCCACCCATGGAATAGCCTACATAGTTCACTTTTTCAATTCCTAAATCATCAAGCACCGCTACGACATCACTTGCCATTCGCTCATACTTGTAATCTTCAACAGATGGTAATTTGCCACTACGGCCATGCCCCCGAGCATCCATGCGAATACATTGAAAATTATCTTTCAGGACGGCCGATATCCCGCCCCAGCTATCCACAGTGCCTGCAATACCATGCAGAAAGAGAATCGGCTCACCACTCCCTTCAACCACGTAATGAATTTGCACCCCATTGTGATTTACATATGTCATTTTATTTCCTCAAAAATTCCTAAATACTGACTGCGTTTAGCATGATGATTCAAGTAGGTTGACTACAAGGGGCACAATCGATTTAACTTTAACCACATTCATGGTGATTGAACTTTTGCCATCTCTTGTGGACCCTTTTTACTGTAGTATCAATCGCTACGACTGAGAGCTTAGGTACCGGTATGACGTTCCAAAAAAGAGTTGAGAAGCGGGACTGCAACCGGAAAATAATCATCTGTGTGTTTCATCCCCTCAAAAACCACAACCTCTGTATTGGGGAACTCCTTGGCCCCATTTCTAGCAACATCACTATAAAACTCATCAAATTCGCCAATATATAGGAGTTTGGGAACCGTCAGTGCTCTGAATTCGGCCGAACAATCTGGGTCATATTTCTGAAATGAAGCAAGGGCTGAATAATAAGCTTGAAAAACCTTTTTGCTTTGACTGAGGATAGATGCTTTTTCTTGTTCGCTCCAAGCGCCAAACATCTCTTCAGTGTGATTTATATACTCAACCGCACCCAAATCAGCTCCCACTCTAAAAGCCTCTTTTAAAATATCGTTAATTGTATTCCCCTCTTCTGCACCTTTTGGTGAAATGCCACCGACCATCAACGTCTTTAGCCGATTTGGGTAATATTTCGACATAGCAGCGCCTAAAAAGCCTCCCATTGAAAAGCCAAAAAAATTGACTTTCTCAATACCAAGATCATCCAGAACAGAAACCACATCACTTGTCATCAATTCAAGCCTATAGTCTTCAGCATCCTGTAACTTATCGCTTTTACCATGCCCTCGCGCATCGATACGAATACATTGATAACTATCTTTGAATGCATCGGTATATGCGACCCAATTTTCTCCGCTACTCGCTATTCCATGATGAAAAAGAAGCGGTTCACCACTCCCTTCAACCTCGTAATAAATTTGCACCCCATTGTTGTTTGCATATGCCATCTAATTTCCTCAGAAAATTAATCGTTTAGTTACCGGCCATTTAGCCAGCCGTGTTTTTAATTTCAACCGCAATGAGCCACAGATCCTTGTCCCCCACGTTTTCCACCGAATGGGGGTGACCCGGTTCAACCCACATCGCTTTAGCCGGGTCAGCTAACTCAGGAACTCGCCGAGTATCAACGATTACACCCCCTTTATCATCTCGCTGTATACAGGCACTCCAAGACTGAATATAAAAGACTCGGTGCCATTTATGGGTATGAATCGGGGTCGTGTCACCAGGTGCTATGAGTGTGCTTAAAACCCGTACAGATTCGTTTTCCATAAGCAGGGTATGGTGATCTGGCGCAGCGATAAGTGCGTCTAAAGATTCTGGGTGTGGCCAACCGGTTTGATTTGAGGGTGTTGTGCCTGTCGTCATTTTGATTTTCTCCTAAAGATATTTTCGTTTTCTCTACCGGACACCTTTAAATAACGTGGGATGAATCCCACTGCTATGATCTGAAGCCTGTTAAAACAGGCTGAATTTGGCCGATTTTCAACATGATTTATCCTGTTTCAATTCCTAGAAACAGGATTCGTCCTGTTCAGACACCAAGTGTCCGGTAGAGAATTTTCGTTTAATTTAATTGCAACAATGGTCTACTTTGCGGCACAGGCAAGAAGCTTTCACTTCAAAATCAGCGATTGCTTGCGCCTTTTTAAATTCCAACTTTACGGCCGCAT
>JBGCDP010000111.1:0-25892 GCA_045105475.1 Anaerolineae bacterium | reverse complement strand
GTAACCAAAGCAATACAAGGACTGTTTAAAGTTTTCAGTGAAGTCGATTAGATTTCACAACCTAACCAATTGCGCCATCGTCACGGCCGGGGCCTGTTCCAACGCCGCCACCACCGCCTCTGGTGGTTCCCCATCTAAATTAATAAATGCCAGCGCCTCTTCCCCAGGGCCTGACCTGCCCAAACGCCACTCAGCGATATTCACCTGGTAGGTCGCCAACAGCGTCGCTACCTGCCCAATCACCCCCGGCACGTCCTTATTGCGTAACACCAAAATCGTCCCCTGTGGCATCGCCTCAATCCTGAACTCATCCACCTGCACAATGCGCGGCTCCCGGCCGCCAAACAGCACCCCGGCCACTACACGGCTGCCCGCTTTTCCGTTCTCATCTACCCAATGAACTCTACAGGTAATTAAGTTTGAATAGTCCGCCTCTTCAATACCATATTCCTGGGTAATGCGCACCCCGCTGTCCTTTGCCAAGTAGGGGGCGTTGACTCGGTTAACGTTGGGATGGTCTTGCTCAAGCAGTCCGGTAAGCAACCCGGCCGCCATCGGACGAACCATCGGTCGCATGTCTTCACCTGAAACCTCAACCTCAACCCGTTCAATATTGCCGGGAGCCAGTTGAGACTGTAGGCGCCCGATCGTTTCGGCCAAGTCGATATAGGGTTGCACCGTCGATACGTCGGCTCCAGTGGGCCAAGCTAGGTTGATCATGTTCTGATAGGCGGTGCCACGCAAAGCGGCCAACACGTTGGTCACAATTTCGGCCGAAACTGCTGCAATCGCCTCTTCTGAGCGGGTGGCTAGGCTGGGGGTCTGAACGACATTTGGAGAGTCAGCAAATGGATCGCCGTCTACAACATCTTCAAACGAGCCGTCAAAAGCGGCTCCTGCTAACTTGCCGCTTTTAAGCGCATCCGCTACCGCTAGCGGATCAATCAATCTTGCCGATGTGATGTTGATCAGCACAGTCCCATCTTTGATCTGTTTCAAGCTCTCTGTGTTGATGATTTGCAACGTTTCTTCGGTAACGGTGCTGTGCAGCGAAATCACGTCACTTTCTTCGAGCAGATCATCTGTATCCACAAGGATGACCCCCAATTCCCGGCCGACTAACTCTGAGATATAGGGATCTACCGCCATCACCGTCATGCCAAAAGCCTGCGCCCGTAGTGCAACTAAACGGCCGATGGCGCCTAGCCCGACAATTCCAAGCGTTTTGCCGCTTAGATCGATGCCCTGCCACGGTTTTGTATCGTGGTTTCCCGCTTTCATCGCATTGTGCGCTTGGGGAATCCGGCGGCAAGCTGCCAGCATGAGGGCCATCGTATGTTCAGCCGCTGATACAGCATTGGCTTGGGGCGTGTTGATGACCATCACCCCTTGGCGGGTGGCCGCATCGACATCGATTTTGCGGGTGCGGATACCGGTGCAGCCGATGGCTCGCAGGTTTTTGGCTGCAGCCAGCACAGGTGCATCTATCACCACATTTGAACTGGTGATAATCGCATCAAATAATTCAAGGTTAATCTCGGAATCCAGAGGTTTTTTGCCATCTAAAGTTTTGTAGACGACGTTTAGATCATTCGCGAGAATTTCAATCCCTGAATTCCCCAATTCATCAATAATTAAAATATTTTCCATTTAGATACTCAGATATTAGGTAGATAAATCGGCCGATGCGTTTTTGAATTTTGTTTCTAGTTCTGCATCTTTAAACGTGTAGGCACCGCTCTCTATTAAGTTTGTACCTTTTTTGACCAATGGCTCAAACGGTGTATCTTCAAAAAAAGAGAGGCTGCCGGGGCCAAGAGCAAGTGAGAGTAGGGGAGAGAGGCTCTTACTGTGCAGGAAAACGGGAGCGCCTTCTAGTACTTTTTCTCGTGCGACAACGCCCCCAAAGCCAACAAACAGATCGACCCTGCGGCCGGCCATCATATCAGATGTTCCGTCGCCGATAAGGAGCGAGCGGCCGGGCGGCCGATTGGCAAGCAATTCTTCAACGATATCAGCTTTGCCATCTGTGATCGTTAGAGCACCATCTTCATAGGCCTTGTAACGTACCGCTTGTCCATCGCTCTGCCGCCACCATTCGCCACTGAGCGAGTCGTACTGCACGTCAACGGCCCGAATGTTATCAGGATCAACACCTAGCGAAATAGAGAACTCCTTGACAGGTTCAAGCAGACCGCCTGAAATAACAAAGACTTCAACCCCAAAAGCTTGCAGGGCGGCGATGACTTCTCTCGCATCTTCTACAATGGTTTTTTTATAGGCGTTCTTGATTTCGTGGACCTGCTGACGTGTCGGCCGAACCGCTTTCAGCCGCTTGCCATAAACCTCCCCTAAGTCTAAATCCCCATTCATGGCGGCATTGGTAAGCACTTCGACGCGCCACTTTTTGTCGGCCGTCTCCGCTAAAACATCAATTCCCTCAATCGTGCTGAGTGTAGAATCGCAATCAAAAAATACGTACTGAAATCCGGGCCATCTCATTCAAAACCTCTGCATATTTGGTTAAACTAATTAGTTGCTTAGATGGTTAAGGAATAGGGGTGCTTACGATTTTACCTACTAAAAGATGAAATAAACAGAATCACGTAACATTTGCTTAATTATTCGGTAAAACTGCCTTAAACCCGACTTCTACAAAAGTTTCTTCTAAGAAGATGGCTTTTACCTTGTGATTATTCATCATTTGAATAAACTTTACCCACTTTGATTTTGGGGCTACTTTTAGTCAAACCTTTAACTTTTGAGAGGCGAAAAAACATGAAATATCCTATTTTTGACGGCCATAATGACACAATCTTAAACTTGTACATGAAGGAGCGGGGGAAAGAACGCTCCTTTTTTGAAAAGTCAGACCATGACCATATCGATTTGCCCCGCGCTAAAGAAGGGGGACTGGCGGCCGGATTTTTCGCTCACTTTGTACCAAATCAAAAGAAAGAGGATACGTTGTCACCAGATAGCTATCCTGGGGCTAAAACGGACGATAAATCGGGCGGTTACGAGCTCAAGAAATCGGTTGGGCTAGATTACGGATACGCGACCCGATTTGCTATGGGAATGGGTAGTCTGATGTTTCAGCTTGAAACTGAGTCAAAGGGCGGGGTCAAAATCGTTAAAACCGTTGACGAGATCGAGCATTGCATGGCCAATGATGTCTTGGCGATGATCTACCACTTTGAGGGGGCTGAAATGATCGATGAGGATCTAAACGCTCTGGATGTCTTTTATGCGGCTGGATTGCGCTCTCTAGGCCCCGTATGGAGTCGTGACAATATTTTTGCACATGGGGTGCCGTTTAAATTTCCATCTTCACCCGATACCGGACCTGGCATGACCGATGCAGGGAAGCGACTGCTCAAAGCGTGCAATAGCTTGGGCATTTTGTTCGATATGTCCCATCTCAATGAAAAAGGGTTTTGGGATGTTGAGTCTTTGTCTGCAGCACCTTTGGTATGTACCCATTCAAATGCACATGCACTGTGTAAATCTGCCCGAAACCTAACTGACAAGCAGCTAGATGCGGTGAAGGCAAGCAACGGGGTGGTGGGGTTGAACTATCACGTTGGCTTTTTACGTGAAGATGGGCAAATGAAAGGGGAAACGTCGCTGTCTGAAATTGTACGGCATGCACGCTACATGGCTGACCGGATCGGGACCGACCATATCGCTTTGGGTTCTGATTTCGATGGGGCAAAAATGCCGGATGATCTGAAGGATGTCGCAGGTATGCCGAAATTGGTACAGGCTCTGTCCGATGCAGGCTTTGATCACGATGACCTGATGAAGATTACGCATCAAAATTGGTTACGTGTATTGACTGACACGTGGGAGTAAAGAAATCGCTTTGTGCGCTGTTATGGCACTATGGCTGTAGGCATAATGACGGCCGGGCCAAGTGGAAGCTCAACAACAAAGGTCGTACCATGGTTGATGGTGCTACTAACACTAATAAATCCGCCCATTAGTTCGCACAGCTGCCGGGTTATGGCTAGCCCCAGCCCGGTTCCACCATACTGACCTTCTTGGGCCACCTTTGCTTGCGCGAATTGGTTAAAGATTTGCGGCAAAAATTCTGGATCAATACCAATCCCGTTATCGCTTACTTTTATATAAATTGAATTTGTCAGTGTTTCAACCGTGAGTTTAATTTCTCCATCATGGGTGAATTTCGCAGCATTCCCAATGAGGTTTAGCAATATTTGCCGTATGCGGGCGTCATCACTGATAAATTTTTCTGGATAGCTCAAAACTTCAACCGATAATTTATTATTGTTTTTAGCGACAATTGGTTTTGAAAACGCCTGTATTTCCTCTAAAACGAGATCAACATCTACAAGAGTGTAATTAATGTTCATTTGATCAGATTCGATTTTAGAAAGATCTAGCAGTGTGTTGATAAGACCAAGTAAATGCCGCCCGGCAGACTGAATTCGAATTGCATCTGATGAAAGGGCGTTTGCTTCAATATATTCATCGGCTTCTTCAGCGATTAGCTCACTGTAACCAATAATGGCATTCAAAGGTGTTCTGAGTTCGTGACTCATATTGGCCAAAAACTTGCTTTTAGTTTGATTGGCTTCTTCTGCTCTATTTTTCTCTTGCATCAGCTCGAATGTGCGGGCTTCTACTAGTTCTTCTAAATCTAGCTGGTATTTTCTTAAAGCAGATTGGCTTAATTCAAGCTCGGCCGTCTGTTGGTTAAGCATTTTTGTGCGTAAGACAAGACGAGTGAGTGTTACCTGCAAAAACGCGGTGGCCATGACCAACGCCACAATATACAAAGCCAGTGCCTGTAATCCAGGGAGAGGGCGGTCATATGTATAAACGCCAGCCCTCTCAAGGGCAAAACTGACCGTAATTGCAATTACGGAAACGAGGCACGAGAGGTTGAGAACCCTACGCCCTAAAAAGGCACTGACAACGATTAAAATAACAAATGTGAAGACAAACGCAGGGTCAAGGAATCCACTTCCAACGTAAACGGCCGATCCCCATATCGCAACAATCCCCATAAAGACTGCCAAACTCAGTGACAGATTGATGTGACCACGACGTAAAACCACAACCGTTGCTGCTAAAAATGCCGAGATTGATAGGTCGAAAAATATGATTCCAAGGCTCTGCTCTTCAAAGTAAATGATGGAATTAAAGCGAAGGCTCGGCACCAAGAAAAGCACGAACTTAAGCAGGCCTATTATGAACGCCATAAATGACGCACCTAACAGAGCGTAATACAGGTAGGGCATCACTAGACTAAGTTCAGGGTCATCTGACTCTGGAATAATAAAAAGATTGCTCAGCGCTTTCATATAGTGGCGGCAGGGTTCATCGTCTTCTGCATATCTTAACTACTTTCACAAGGGACTTGGTTGTCAATAGTACTTTTTTGAGCTGTAGCTCTAAGTTGATTTTCACCATCAACTTTCAATATACCTTTGCAACCCTGCAATTTAATTAACGATTTTTAGTTGTTCTGAAGTTTCGTGGAAAGATTATGCAGGCATTCATTTTTATTAGCGATGCTGTAAATGGAGATGCATACATCCAGGCATAGTGCGTTGGTTCTGTCTGCTAGAGATTGGAGTAGGCTGTGAGTGGGGTGGGGGAGCTTAACTGGCAATTATTCGCTTTGCAGTTGGAATGGCAGTTGTCTCCTTGATCTCTTTGAGCACGATGCTTGTCTTAAGACGATCAATTGCGGTCATGGGCATTAGTACATCCATTAAGAAGCTGTCTAAGTGCTCTCGATCGTAAGCTACAATTTTAAGAAGGTAATCTGCACCACCTGTAAGCCTGTGGCATTCTAGGACTTCGGGAAGCTTCTGGATCTCTGTATCAAATTCAGCGACATCTTTGCGCAAATGAATACCCAAGCTTACCTCGACAAAGCACATGAGAGATAAACCCAGCTTCGTGCGATTGAGTATTGCGGCATATGTTTCGATATACTCTTGGTCTTCAAGCTTTTTTAATCTTTTTTGGACTCCAGATACTGATAGGCCAACAAGTGAGCCAAGTTCGCTTATCGTTAATCGAGAGTTTTCTTGCAAGGCGTTGAGTATTGTTTTGTCTTTGCTATCTATGTCCATCTGCTAATTTTCCCTGTAAGCTAAATATTGACAAACTTAGGTAATTGCGTCTACTAGCAACCACTATCCGAATTCAGAAATATCAGTTTCTATAACGAATCTTATAATAACCAATGGGCGTAAAGTAAATTATTTTGACAAGAGCTAGCTTTTTGGAGATAGTCGATAATTAAAGCTAACTCATCGCACCCAATTTACTTCAAACTTAGCGCAAAGACACGACGAATTAATTTAAAAAGGAATTGGACGAAATGGAAAAGGAACTTTCACCTATCACTAACTGGCTTTGGCGGCCGAATCTCATTGTATTTGTTTCAAACTTCTGCATTATGGTGCTGGAACTTGTTGCCGGCCGAATTATTGCGCCGTACGTCGGCGTGTCCCTCTACACGTGGACCAGCATTATCGGGGTTGTGCTTGCCGGAATCAGCTTAGGTAACTACTTGGGTGGCCGACTGGCTGACAAATCAGCCTCATTGCGCAACTTGGGCTTTATTTTTCTCGCAGGTGGGCTCACATCGCTTCTCATCCTCTCAGTCAACATAACCGCTCTAATTATCCCAGCAGGTTGGCCCGTTATCGGCCGAATTTTAGTCCTGATCACCATCTTATTCTTTATCCCTTCAACAATCTTAGGGATGACGTCACCGATGGTTGCTAAATTAGCGGTTAAAGATCTTTCCAAAACCGGCTCAGTTGTCGGCAAAATTTATGCGTTTGGCACCATTGGCAGCATCGCGGGGACATTCGCGACAGGTTTTTTCTTAATTTCTCGATTTGGGACGTTTAACATTGTTTGGGGAGTTGCTTTTATTATCATCTCGCTGGGGCTACTGTTTTTGTTTAGCGAACGCCCCTACTTTGCCGCTATTATCCTCCCAATCGCATTAGGATCGTACTACTATGCGCAGACAGTCCCAGATTTAACAAGCATTTGCCAAGAAGAAACGAACTACTTTTGTATTCGTGTGGTCCCACAAGAAGAAGAGGATGGGGAAATTGTGCAAAAGCTCATCCTAGATCGGCTGGTGCATTCTTATAACTCGCTCGATGACCCGTTGCGCTTAACCTATGGGTACGAAAAACAATATGCAGAAATGACCACTTACCTTGATGAAAAGTCTCCAGATCCCGTTTCGGCTCTTTTTATTGGTGGCGGTGGCTATACATTCCCCAGATATATGCGCGTACAATTTCCTGACAGTCAAGTCACGGTTATTGAGATTGATCCAGAAGTCACACAAATCGCTCATGACCTTTTAGGCGTATCACGCGACCTAGGTATCCAATCAATAAACGAAGATGCTCGCCAATATTTAATTGGAGAACCTGATACCCAATTTGATTTGATTGTGGGTGACGCATTTGATGACTTTTCAGTCCCTTATCACTTAACGACAACTGAGTTTAATGAGCTGGTGAAAAGCTGGCTTAAATCAGATGGGATCTACATGGTCAATTTAGTTGACGGCCGCGAAGCTCGCTTTGTCAGATCGTTTGTCTTCACGCTACAACAATCGTTTGAACACGTGTATTTGGTTCCTACTTCAATCAATTGGCGCGAATCTCCTCGAACAACCTTTGTTGTTACCGCAAGCGACACGGAGCTAGATATTGATCAGCTTGCAAGTTACAGATTATTTGAGGACAACGGGAAGTTTGTTGCAAATTTGATGTCAGCTGAAGAGCTTGAATCTTTTCTTGCAGAAGGGACTACGCTACTGCTAACAGATGACTTTGCCCCAGTAGAACAAATGCTGGCCCCCACCTTTCGCGAGTAACTTAGAGAGTCGCTTTATTCCTTCGTGACGATAAAGTTTTCCATGACAAGCGTATCAATGCCACTATTTCTAAACGTACTAATCGCGTTTTGAGGCGTGTTCACAATCGGTTCCCCCCGAAGGTTAAAGCTGGTGTTAATCAAAATTGGCACGCCGGTGGCCTGTCCAAATGACTCCATCAGGTCGTAGTAGCGCGGTGCGTATTCTCGATCAACTGTTTGCAACCGGCCGGTTCCCATATGATTGACGGCCGGCACCTTTTTGCCTGGCTCTTCTTTAAACGGCAACACGGTTAGCATGTGGTTCATCAGATTATTATTAGGGCTATCTAGCTCGAACCAATCCCCCGCATATTTGCGGGGCAACGCGGGGGCAAACGGCCGGAAAGGCTCACGAAACTTGATTTTGCGATTCACAATATCTTTCATGTCTTCATGACGTGGGTCTGCCATGATGCTACGGGCGCCTAAAGCCCGAGGCCCCCATTCAAAACGTCCTTGGAACCAGCCTACCACTTTCTTATTCAAGAAATCATCTACCACGCGCTCTGTTAGCTTTGTTTCGTCTGAAATCTCTTCAAACTTATAGCCGCTTTCATTGATTGCTGATTGAATCTGGCTGCCGTTATACTCAGCCCCCCAGTAATTATGCTTTTGTACCCATTCGCGTGGCTTGCCCAGAATAACGTGCCAAGCGTAAAGAGCGGCCCCTAATGCACCGCCATTGTCTCCGGCCGCTGGCTGGATAAAGATGTTATCGAACGGTGTGTCGCGCAATAAGCGACCGTTGGCCTTGCTATTCAGGGCGACACCACCAGCCATCACTAAATTTTTCGATCCAGTTTCAGCATGCAGGGCCTTCAACATTTTGATAACCGTTTCTTCGGTTACCCTTTGAATGCTGGCTGCAATATCTGCGTAATACTGATTTTCTTTGACCTGAGGGTCATTTGGATTCATCTCAGGATTGGTGTTGTGCGTATAAAAGTCGGCCGTATGGTGGCGAGGTGCGCCGAATAGGTCAGTAAACTTGCTGTTGTAGCTGGCATCGGCCGAATAATGGTAACTAAAGTAGTCCATGTCGGTCCAAAAGCTTCCATCGTCATAGACTTTAAAAATCTTATTGATTTTGTCCATGTGATTGGGTTCGCCATAGGGTGACATCCCCATCACTTTGTACTCGCCGTTGTTAACCCGAAATCCGAGAAAGGCTGTGAATGTTGAATAGAGCAACCCAAGTGAATGCGGGAACCGATGCTCTCCTGTCACTTTCAGTTTATTCTTAGCGCTGCCATCGCCCCAATCGGCCGTGGCTAACCCTTTCATCGCCGTCGTCCACTCCCCCACCCCATCAACCGTTAGGAATGCAGACTCCTTAAATGGAGAAGCGAAGAACGCGCTCGCGACATGCGACGCATGGTGGTCTGCAAACAAAATCTTTTCAGCCGGAATGTTAATGGCGGACTGAATGTGGGCTTTGACCCACAGCTTGTCCCCTAACCAGTTGATCATCGCCCCGCTAAATGCACGCCAAGAACGTGGGAATGTGGACAGTTGCGTCCGCAGAATGCGCTCAAATTTCTCTAGTGGCTTTTCATAAAAAACAACATAATCAAGATCTTCTGCTTTGATTCCGGCTGTGTCTAAGCAAAACTGAATCGCTTGATCAGGAAAACCGCTGTCATGTTTTTTGCGGCTAAAACGTTCTTCGTCAGCCGCGGCAACAAGGTGGCCGTTATTAAGCAGAGCAGCGGCCGAATCATGATAAAAGGCTGAGATTCCAAGAATATACATAGTTATAAAATGGCTGATTAAGCTCGAATTAGTTTGTTTGTCCCTGTTCCAATGCTTCTTCAAGCGTGGCATCCAACGGCCTACGCTCTATCCATCCAGAGTCGGCAGGTGTTGTCTTTAGCGCCATTGGGTCGGTGAAAATTCTAGCGCCAATACCAAAAAGCGTGACAACTATGAAGTAAAAGAATCCCATAAACAGACCCCCTTGAATGTGCCCCATTTCGGCCGCAAATAGCTTCCAGCCTTCCCACGCTCTTTTAAATGGATTGGTTGACACCATCTCCGAGACTTTGGCATGTTCGGGCAATTCGCTATCTGGCAAGGCATCTAGACCAGACGAATAGCTAAGTTTTGTTTTGATAAATCCAACGGCTAGAGCGATTAATAGCCAAGCGATCAAGAGGAAAAATTGCGAATTGCCAAGAGCAGGTAGAAGCTGAGCCCTTGTTGCAAATGCGATGATCCACATCACTAAAACAATAAGTAGATCATAAATGACAGGTGGAACGCTTTTTCCACGGCTGGCTAAGGTAATCCCAGACGAATAGCCAACCATTGTTAGCATGACGAGCGCAATCGTAGCGAGAGCGTGTAAGAGAGCTTGCATAAATAAGAGCATGTGGCGGCCGATTTGAAATTTCAAATCGGCCGCCACACGTTTAGCCTAAACTAGAAAAGGGTGTATATAAATGGGGCCACAGCCGAGTTACTGGCAGCAAATACCAATAGAAGGCCAAATACAACCAGCATAGCCACCATTGGGAACAACCAGTACATTTTGCGCTTCCAGAGAAAGCGAAACAGTTCACTTAAAATACCAAAACGATTTTTTGTGTTTTTTAGCATAATTTCAAATAAATCCTCAAGACAAAAAAGCCTAGACAGGAATAATCGGTGTTTTTGGACAATGGCTAATAAATTCAATGCCACTGTCAGTCATAATTACTAAGTCCTCAATTCTAACGCCACCCCAGCCAGACAGGTAAACGCCTGGCTCAACGCTTACAACAGCCCCGGCCGGAATTTCACCCTCATACATAGAAGACAAATTAGGGCCTTCATGGATGTTTAACCCAACACCATGGCCTAAACTGTGGCCGAAATTTTCAGCTTGGCCTGCATCTGAAATCACATCACGAGCCAGTGCATCAATTTCATTGCCAGGCATACCCGGTTTCATATGGGCCAAAGCATTTTTTTGCGCCATATGGACCAAATCATAAACATACTTAAATTTATCATCCGGTTCATTGCCTAGAAAAAAGGATCGAGTCATGTCGCTATGATATCCATCCAGCACAGCCCCCATATCAACAATAATCGGGTCGCCAATTTGCAGTTTTCTGTCGCTAGGGTGATGATGGGCCATGGCGCTATTAGGGCCAGATGCAACGATGATTTCGAACGCCATCCCATCTGCACCATTCTCACGCATTGTTTTCTCTAATTCCCATGCCAAGGCGCGCTCTGTCATGCCGGGTTTAGCCAGATCATTAACCATCGCCATCGCCAAATCAGTGATAGCGGCCGCCGCTTTGATTTTTTCAAGTTCGGCCGCAGACTTTATGTGGCGGTGAGGTTCAATAGGATTATTAAGCGGAACAAGTTTGAGATTTTCAATCTCAGCACAATTCTTTTTAAGGGCTGAATAAGCACTAACTGTTAAGTTGGATGCTTCATAGCCCATTCGGTTGACGCCTGCCATGCGAACCATATCTTCTTGCTTCGCAAATTCTGCCGTACGCCCCATTTTTACCAGCTCAAAGGCTGGGGCCTGGCTAGTCGCCTGCTCCCAATATCTGAAATCAG
This sequence comes from Anaerolineae bacterium, assembly GCA_045105475.1. Classification (GTDB taxonomy): domain Bacteria; phylum Chloroflexota; class Anaerolineae; order Promineifilales; family Promineifilaceae; genus WTJY01. The sequence continues at coordinate 14,399 of JBGCDP010000111.1, read as the reverse complement.
TGCCCAATAGCGCCTTGTCAGCCGTAATCACGACGGTTCCGGCCGAGCCGGTGAAGCCTGAAACCCATCGACAGTTCGTTAAGTTGGTGATCATAATGCCGCCAACATTCCACCTGTTTAGCTGTGACCGAATCAACTCAATTCTGCTTTTACTCATTTAATCATCTCCAGTGCAACAATCTTAGGCTTTATTCGCTATTCTATCCCTCTTCTGTATTATCTCTAATTTCTTATTAGATTAGTTTGATTTATTATTGCGAAACTCTAAATTTTGATTCAGGTCTTTTTTGACCGCCGCATCAGACAGCTAAAGCTTTTACTTATGAAATTCAAGCGATCTATTATCTGGCAAGTCTGCTCACTTCTGCTTCTCATCCCTCTTGTTTATATCGGGTTCTTTTCTGAAGCTAAAGATCCTCAACCGCAGACTTCAAGCCAACGTTCTCCAGCTTTGGGCCAGATGGTTCTTGAAACTGAAGAAAATACCGGCCTTGAAGCTTCTAGCACACTAGTTACCCCTACCCTTTCATTGCCTGTATCTAGCTTGCCACAAATATCGGCCGACGTGCTACCAGAGCTCGTTCGCGAAATCAATCCACGCATTTCCCACGCCCTGACTGATCAGCCGGACCAAACCTCTGTCCAAGATTTACAAACAGCTGCTAATAGCACATCTGACACACCGGTTACCCCTCTGTCTGCCTCAATTGCTGTAACGGATGTATTTACAACCCCCATCCTAAATTTTGCAGGGTCACCCTTTACTCAGGTACATCCGCCGGACACCGTTGGGGCCATTGGTAAGGATTATTACATTCAAATGGTGAATGGAACCAGCGGTGCTCAATTTAGAATTTACGATCGGTTAGGTGCTCTGGTCCAAGGGCCAATCGCACTGGATTCACTCAGTAGTGGGGACTGCTCGGCTGGGGCTGGCGATCCGATTGTATTGTATGACCAATTTGCCGAGCGCTGGTTCATGAGCGAATTCCATAGTCAAGGTGGATCCAAGGTTTTATGCCATTACATCTCACAGACGGGTGACCCAACCGGCAGCTGGTATGCATATGAATTCGAAATGCCAAATTTCCCTGATTATCCTAAATACGGGCTTTGGCCATCTGCCTACATCGGTTCAGCAAATGAAGTCGGTGGTTCAGGAGCAGGCCCCGTACCCGCTATCTATGCCTTTGATCGGGAAAAAATGCTTAATGGAGAACCGGCCGGATATATCCGTTTTGTGCCGCCTCGCTTAAATGGATTTGGCTTTCAAGCATTCACGCCGGTTGATATCGATGGTCAATTTGAACCAGCTAGCGAATCTCCAGCACTCTATCTACGCCATCGTGACGATGAAGTTCATAATAGCAACAGTACCGACGGCGCCGATTTCATCGAAATCTGGAGCCTAACGCCCAATTTTGCTAATCCAGATGACTCATCGTTTACTCAAATCGGAAATATTGCAGTTAGCGAGTTTGACTCAACGATGTGTGGTGTAGGAAGCTTTGAATGTGTGCCCCAAAAAGACTCGTTTCGGCTCCTTGACCCAGTGCGTGAAGTCTTGATGCATAGGGTGCAGTACATGAATCATGGAACTCATCAGACGATTGTGGGCAATTTAGTAACCGACACAACAGGAAACAACCAGCATGGTATTTTTTGGTTCGAGTTAGTAAACACGGGGAATGGCTGGTTTTTAAACCAAGATGGCATTTTGGCCCCTGATAGTGCGCATCGTTGGATGGGTTCAATTGCGATGGACACATCGCAAAATATAGCCATGGTCTATAACGTGTCGAGTAGTAGTTCTTATCCGTCTTTGCGTTACACCGGCCGGAATGCGACCATGCCTCTGGGAACGCTGATCAACCAAGAAGGTTCAATTGCTGAAGGAACAGCTGCAAACTCATCCAGCAGGTATGGGGATTACAACTCGCTAACGCTAGATCCACTCGACAACTGTACATTTTGGGCCACAGGGCAATTCAACAGCTCGACGGTTTGGTCAACGCAAATCGCCACATTTAAATTTCCGAACTGCAAAGCAGGGCCGAAACTGTTTTTTCAAAAACCATCACCTACCCCAGAAGTCTTGCTCGGAACAGATGCAGAGATTGTTCTGTCAATTTCAGCATCAGAAGCGTTTACAGAGTCTGTTGCACTGGCCAGTTTTAGTACCACCTCTGGCACAATTATCGATATTAGCCCAAATTTGCTGTCACCCGTTGTGACACCTACGTTGATTACAGTAACCATTTCGGGAGCCACTCTTGGTCAACAAACTTTTGGGCTAACCGGCACATCACTTAGCCAGGAATATCTTTTTTTGGCCAATTTCACCGTGGTTCCGGAGCTGACAGTTCCAACCACGCTCATTTACCCGCCAAATGGAGCGAAGCTTGTAGCTGTTCAACCACTGCTAGAATGGGAACCAGTGACTGGCGCAACCTCTTATCAGGTTGAACTGTCGGCCGACCCTGAATTTATCACAGGCACACAGACCTATTCAGATGTTCAGGGAATAAGTTTTGAACCCACAGTAGCTCTTGCAAGCGATCAAGTAATTTACTGGCGTGTACGGCCGCTCAACGCTCACAGCACGGGGCCGTGGGCAACGGCCGCCTTTCAAACCGAACCTATGATAGGCTTCTGCCAGAGTAACGAAACCCCCTCAATCACACATAGAGCAGGATTTGAAACTGACTTAAGCGGCTGGTCTGTATCAGGCTCAAACAGTTCTTGGGCCATTTCAAATGACCAATTCTCTGAGGGCTTAGCCGCAGTTAAAGCAACCGGCCATGCCTTTACGTCAACCCAAAAGTTGACGTCACCGCCTCTAACGCTGGCACCATTGGCCGATTCTCGCTGGCTCGCATTTGATATTTGGCGCGATGTTGAGTCAAGTAGTACTAGCTGCCACGATGGTCTTGTGCTCGAAATTGAACAGGATGGGGTTTGGGAAGTCGTTGACGTTGGGAAATTGAAAACGGACCCGTACGATTTTGATATATCGGCCGGAGCCGGCAATGTGCTAGAAGGCAATCAAGCTTGGTGTGGTGTCCAAGGGTGGACTAGCAGTTTGGTTGATGTCTCTACTTATTCTGGTGATATTCGGCTCCGCTATCACTTCGCAACAGATACCTCCGTCGGCCGTGAAGGGGTTTACCTCGATGATATTCACTTGTACGAGTGTAATCCACAAAGCTACACAAGCCATTTTCCGTTCTTCTTCAAAACTGATTAAACAGCTGTTTATTTGAGATACCAGAAACCAATAGCCAACGCTATACTACGGGCTTTTATAAGCTACCCACTAGATCAGAGATCCCCATGCAAGATTTAAATTCGTTTATTGGCAATTTAGCAGAAGCGACTCCAACCCCAGGCGGTGGAGGTGCGGCCGGGCTAGCTGGAGGTGTCGCGGCCGCTCTAGCTCAAATGGTGGCTGGCTTGACCGCTACGCGGCGCAAATATGCTGAGCACCATCCTGAAGTCAATAAACTACTAAGTCAGACCCAAGAGCTTCGTGAACAGCTGCTAAAATCGATTGAGGACGATGCTCACGTTTACAAAAGGGTAATCACCGTACTTTCCTACCAAACAGATAAAAACGACCAATCTGTTACCCAAGCGATTGAAGATGCCTTGATAGGAGCCGCCCAAGTCCCTTTAACTGTTGTTCAGCTCTGTGGCCAAGTGACGACAGTGGCTGAACGGCTCGCTGAGATTGGATTAGAGCATGCCAAAGCGGATGCAGCTGGAGCGATTTTTCTCGCGCAGGCGGCCGGCCGTATATCATTGCTTAACATCAAAGCCAATATGCGAGAAGTCACTGACGTTAAACTGAAAACAAGCTGGATCAACAAAGCCACACGAATCGTTAAACAGATCAATGAGACGGCTGAACGGGTGGAGGCAAACCTTGTAGATGAGCTAAGCAAACCTCGTGTGACCACACGCAAGCGACGTAGACGCAGCACAAAACAACAAGGGGATTAGTCTAGGACTAAGTGGGTGACTCTGATAGCTTGGGGAGTAAAGAAAAACTGGCTGAAGAAAACCTCATCGCCATATACCATATGCACGCTCGTATCCCCACAAAAAAAATAACACTGAAAGAAGCTCAAGAACTGCAAACAGATACGCTGGGCTTTGTGATGAAAGTCGCGGCCGAAATGGGAGACTTTAGCAAAATCAAAGTTGGCTTTTGGGACATCTACTTTGCTAACCACCCCGACTATATTCAGCATATATTTTTAGATAACTGGAAAAACTATAGCCGTGAAACATTCCAATTTAATCAGTTTGCACGGGTAACCGGCCGTGGGTTGCTAACAACCCATGGTAACTATTGGCAGCATCATCGGCGCATGTTGCAACCCGGTTTTCATAGATTAAAACTAGACGGAATGGCCCTTAATATGTCGGCCGCCATTGAGCGAATGCACAGCCGATGGGATCAGCAGCTGGCTAACCAATCATCCATTGAACTTGATATAGATAGTGAAATGCTTCGATTAGGGCTCGAAATTGTTGGTGCTGCACTGTTTAGCATAGATTTTTCGCGCAATTCGGCCGAACTCTCGCAAGAGATTCTGAGCATGATGCAGTACGTTGTCTATCGTTCCCAAAACCTTTTGGCACTGCCAACCTTTGTACCAACCTCGCGCAATCGCCAATTTAAGCGCACGCTCAAAAAAATAGACACAATTATTTATAAAATGATTACAAGTCGCCAAGCTTCTGGCATATCACAGAATGATTTGCTCGATATGCTGCTAAGCGGCCGGGATGAAAACAATAAACCTTTAGCAGCTGAAGCGATGCGAAATGAAATTATCACCATGATCATTGCTGGTTACGAAACGGTAGCGACCGGCATGGTGTGGATGTGGGACTTGCTGGGCAGACACTCGGTTGTAGAAACTAAAATCCAGCAAGAGATTAACCAAAACGGTTTAGGAGACGGCGCCCAAGCTTTGTCGAACTTACCTTACACGACGGCCGCCATTGATGAGGTCTTCCGCCTTTACCCCCCATCGTGGCTTATTACGCGGCGCGCGATATCTCAGGCACAGATCGGAGAGTTTATTCTACCTGCTCGATCAATTGTCGTGGTTTGTCCATTTGCAATCCATCACCATTCATCCTTCTGGAAAGACCATCAATCGTTTAATCCAGAAAGATGGTTGTTTGACTACACGAATTTTAAAAAGTTTTCATATATCCCTTTTGGTGGCGGGCCACATCTTTGCATCGGCCAGCCGTTTGCACGCTTAGAAGCAGGCCTGACACTTGTCAAAACCCTACAACGCTTCAGACTTAAACACATAGACCATTCTCCCCTTGACCTGTTGCCACAGGTCACCCTACGCCCAAAGAACCCGCTTAAAATGAAGCTGCATAGGCTTTAAATCGTCAAAATACCTAAATTTGAGTGGATGCCTAAACATCGGCTTTTCCATTGATCATCCAGTGATAGAATCAAAAAGAATTTACTAGTGAATAACCATTAAAAAGAATCCGACTCAATAGGATTTCTAGCTCGCAGGAGTATTTCCATGATCCGTACAGGTGCAGAATACATCGAATCAATTCGTGACGGCCGCGAAGTTTATTTAAACGGCGAACGAGTCAAAGACGTCCCCACTCATCCTCACTTCAAACCCATAGTCGACATTCGGGCACGTATGTATGACATGCAGCATGAAAAAGCACATGCCGAGCTACTCACATATAAAAACGATGAGACGGGTGAAACAAATGCCATGTTCTACAAGCCCCCTACCACCCAGCAAGATTGGTGGGACAAGTTCAATGGGGTCAACACCGTCATGGAAGAGATCGGCGGGGTTGTTACCCGTGTGGGTGATGAAACGATTGGTGAAGTGTGGTCCCTGCTTGATGGGGAAGAAATGCTCAACAGTGTTGATCCTCGTTTTGGTGCAAACATTAAAAACCATGTTCTAAAAGCACTCCAGCACGACCCATTTCATGTTTCAGCCAATACTGACCCCAAAGGGGACCGCTCAAAAGCACCGCAAGATCAAGACCCAGATATGCTACTTCACGTGGTTAAAGAGACAGACTCTGGCATTGTGGTACGTGGTGCAAAGTTTGAAACGGCCGCAGCCTACTCAAATCAGGCATTTGTGAAACCCACAATCGCCAATTGGGGAAACTCAAAGCTATCTGACTATGCGATAGGTTTTATTTGCGATATGGCAGCTCCTGGGCTCAAGCACATTTGCCGCAGCGGATTTGCAGGCAGAGGTTCAGCCGAAGACTATCCGCTCTCAAACAAGTTCGATGAAGTGGATACGCTGATCATTTTTGACAATGTGCATGTCCCTTGGGAAAACGTTCTCTTTTATCAGCATACAAAAGCCGCCACGTTTATCCGGGCAACCCTGCACCGCTATAGCGCATTCCCGTACACGCAGCGTATTCTGACCTATACCGACATGATGATCGGCACCGCCCTGCACAATTTGAAACAGACCGGATTGCAAAACATTCCGGCCGTGCAAGAAAAGCTGGGCAAATTAGCCGTCTATCGTGAAGGGATCCGAGCTCATCTAACCGCCTCCATTGCACTCGCAGAGAAAAGCCCAAGCGGCCTACTAATGCCGAATCAATCCCTGCTGCTGACCGGCCGGGTGCATGCGCTTAGCAATCTGCCAGAAATGATGCACATTACGCGCGAGTTATGCGGTGGCCAAATATGCGTCACGCCAGATGCAGCCACCTTCACCAGCCCTGAAACAAAGCCGTGGATGGACAAGTTCTACACATTGAATGAAGATTGGATCGCAGATGATCGACGTAAGCTGCTCGCATTCGGCCGAGATTTACTGAATTCTAGCTATGCGGGCCATCGCCTCACCTTTGCACTTTTCGCTCAATCCCCCCCATTTGCTAACATGGCGGCCGTCTATCGCAACTTTGACTTTGATGGTCCTCTTGATTTTGTGCGCAAATCGGCCGGATTATCAGACTCAACCCTTTAAACTCATGACACATACAAGAATCAGAAAATTTAATACCAAAGAGGCTTATCCAGAACAAAGCTTAGACAACGACCTCTGCATGGCCGTCGTCGCTGGCAACCGCGTCTTTTTACGTGGGCAAACCGCAATGGACTTTGACGGCAACATCGTGGGAATTAATGATGCGGCCGCACAGGCTGAAAACGCGATGGCTTGCGCCAAAGTGTTGCTTGAAGAAGCTGGCTCCAAGCTCGACGACATTTGCAAAGTCACCATTTACATCACCGACAGAGCTTATCGTGAGCCGGTCTATCAAGTTGTCGGCAAATGGCTAAAAGGGGTTTACCCCGTTTCAACCGGGCTAATCGTGAACGGGCTAGCCAAACCAGAATATCTGATGGAAATTGATATCGAAGCGATCATTCCAGAATAGAGGCGATTATGACATTTTCATTGGCAGGACGCTGCGCAGACACAGGCATGCTAGGCGCAGTTATTAGCACATCAAGCCCAGCCGTGGGCGCTCGCTGTATATGGGTCCGCTCAAATGCAGGGGTTGTATTGACGCAAAATGTGACCAACCCATCATTAGGCCCCTTGGGCTGTCAGGTAATGGCAGATGGGATGGGGGCCGCCAGCGCGCTTGACTACATTTTGCGCACCGAGCCTGATCCAACGTATAGACAGCTCGCTCTGCTCGATTCAAGCGGAGAATCGGCAGACTTTTCAGGTGCAAACACGCTGGGCGTTCATGCGGTTGCACAGGGAAACAACTGTATCTCCGCGGGAAACCTGCTCGACAATACCGGGATTCCCAAAGCGATGGTCGACGCCTTTGAGTCAAGCTCAGGGCATTTGGCCGATCGGCTATTAGCCGCTTTAGATGGGGCCCAAACGGCCGGTGGCGAAGCGGGACCTGTCCATTCGGCCGGATTGCTCGTTTATCACACACAAACTTGGCCCATTTGCAGCCTGCGCGTTGACTGGCACGATGATCCAATTGCTGAACTGCGCAATGTCTGGAACGTTTATCAGCCTCAAATGGACAACTACATTTTGCGAGCATATCAGCCGGCCGATGCGCCAAGCTACGGCGTACCTGGCGACGAATAAAACCGATGGCCATTCACCCTCTTGATCCACTTTCAGCCGCTGAAGTTCAGCAAGCGGTTACCCTTGCCAAAGCACATCCTGAACTAAACCGACAGATCGCTTTCAATATTGTTCAGCTCCACGAGCCACCTAAATCGCTCGTTCACAGCTTTTCTGCGGGTGATTCATGGAACCGCCAAGCATTTTTGATCGTACTAGACAAGCCAACCGGCCGTACTTACGAGTTGATTATCAGTCTCACACAGGATGCTGTTGAATCGATCTCCTATATTCCGGGCGTCAAGCCATCGGTCATGGAAGACGAACTGATTGAAGCCGAGCAGGTAATCAAGCAAAACAAAGCGTTCCAAGCGGCGCTAACAAAGCGAGGCATCACGAACTTTGATCTGGTGAGCGTGGACACATGGGCACCGGGCTACTATGGTGACCCGGCCGAAGATGAGTACCGGCTATGTCGAGGTGTCCCCTATGTCAATACGGTTGAAGGAGACAATTTCTATGCTCGGCCCATCGAAAATCTACTGGTTTTGATTGACATTAACGCGATGAAAGTTGTTCGTATCGATGATCACGGGCCGCTTGAAGTTCCGACAGAATCGGCCGATTTCCGCCACGATCTACTCCTAGAGCCAGATCGTGCAGATATTAAGCCGTTAGACATCGTCCAACCGGAAGGGGTCAGCTTTACTGTTGACGGATGGCAGATCAAATGGCAAAAGTGGGAATTTCGGATCAGCTTTAACCACCGTGAAGGATTAGTCTTGCATCAGGTAGGCTATCAGGACAAAGACGAGCCACGACCGATTTTGTACAGGGCTTCACTTGCTGAAATGACCGTCCCCTATGGTGACCCTGGCGTATCTCATTTCCGTAAAAACGCCTTTGATGCAGGGGAATATGGGCTGGGCATGTTAGCGAACTCCCTAACCTTGGGTTGTGACTGCCTTGGAGAAATCACCTACTTTGATGCTGATTTAGTCCGCATGAACGGCGATACGCACACGATCAAAAACGCCATCTGCCTGCATGAAGAAGATTATTCGCTCTTGTGGAAACACGTTGATGTCCGTGCTGGCAAGACTGAAGTGCGCCGATCACGACGGCTGGTTGTCTCGTTTATCGCAACCGTCGGCAACTATGAATACGGCTTTTACTGGAACTTTTACCAAGACGGCAATCTCCAGCTCGACGTCAAACTAACCGGCATTTTACAAACAGGGGCTTATGAGATGGGAACACAGACGCCGTTTGGTGCGCAATTAAACGAGCAGCTTTATGCCCCTAATCATCAGCATTTTTTCTGCGTGCGTATGGATACCGCCGTTGATGGTGACCAAAATTCAGTTGTTGAAACCGATACGGTGGCGGACCCGATCGGCCCATCAAACCCGCACGGTAATGCTTTCTATGGTGTCTCAACAACGTTCAAGACAGAGCTTGAAGCACAGCGGCTCATTGATCCGTTTAAGGCGCGCTATTGGTCGATTATCAACCCGAACAAGCAGAATAAAGTCGGCCGCCCCACGGGCTACAAACTTGTCGCAGGTGAAAACTGCCTTCCATTTGCTCAGCCTGGTTCGTGGATTCACAAACGGGCTGGATATATGTTTAAGCATTTGTGGGTCACTCCATTTGATGAAAATGAGCAATATCCAGGTGGCAAGTACCCCTATCAGTCTCTTGGGCCAGGAACGGCTGCGACCGATGGACTCCCAGAATGGACGGCCGCAGATCGGCCGATAGAAAATCGAGACATCGTCGTGTGGTACGTCATGGGACATAACCACATCCCCCGCTTAGAAGACTGGCCCGTGATGCCGACAGCCCAAATGGGCTTTCTGCTCAAGCCATCCGGCTTTTTCGACCAATCTCCAGCGATGGATGTTCCCCCAAGTCAGGCAAAACAGTGTCACTGAGTTTGGCAGCCAATTGGAGCTAATTTTTGAAAACTGAAACCGTCATAACCGAAGTCCAAAAATGGGTTGAATCGATTATTGTAGGGCTGAATCTATGCCCTTTTGCCAAGCGCGAGGTCGTCGCCCAGACGATCCGCTTTGCAGTTGCAGAGGCTCAAACTGAAGAGGACCTGTTGATTAGCTTGCAATCAGAGTTGAACCGTTTAAATTCTCAACCAGGAATTGAAACAACGCTGGTTATCCATCCTTTTGTTCTACAAAAATTTGAAACATTCAATCAGTTTCTCGATTTAGCAGATGTATTGGTTGAGCAAATGGGTTTAGAGGGTGTTTTTCAGATCGCTAGTTTTCATCCCGACTATCAGTTTCATGGAACCAACCCGAATGATGCTGAAAACTTTATCAATCGATCCCCTTATCCGATTTTGCACATTTTACGGGAGGAAAGCGTTGCCAGAGCTGTTGCTGAATACCCAGATGCCGATCTTATCCCTCAGCGAAATATTGAGAGGGTGAACAACATGGGGCGGGCCAAATTAGAGGCGCAACTACAGGCCTGTTTTAGCAAAGAGTAAGTTTACCAATAGGCGGTTTGCATCCGCTGCTTCGCATCTTGATAATTCCTACATGCTAAAAATACTATCTGTTGATGACGCCCAAAAGACGATCCTAAAACGAGAAAATGCTCACTTTTTTGCTGATGCAGAAATGACAGAGGCGCAAAAAGAGGCCTCATCCGCCATTTATGGCAAACCGCTGGCACCCGACGAAGCGGTTCGCCACATTCTCAAAGACATCCATCAACATGGTGATAGTGCGCTCAAAAAGTGGACCCACAAGTTAGACGGAGCCGTGATTGATAACGTCGTTGTGCCTGCCTCAGAACTAGCGGCCGCGCTTGACCGCATCGATCCGAAATTGCGTGCTGCACTTGAAACTGCGGCCGAACGCATTCGTGACTTTCATCAGCGTCAGCCGTTGCCAAACTGGACAACAACCGAAATGGGTGGCATTGTAGGCCAGCGTGTTACGCCAATTCAGCGCGTTGGCGTTTATGTCCCAGGTGGAACCGCCCCCCTTCCCTCAACTATGCTCATGTGCGCTATTCCGGCGCGTGTAGCTGGAGTCAAAGAGCTTGTTGCTGTGACGCCACCTAGCAAAGATGGCACGATTCCGGATGTGATTTTAGCGGCGGCCGCCATTGCTGAGGTTGATCAGCTTTATAAGATGGGTGGCGCTCAAGCCATCGGCGCCTTAGCTTTTGGAACGGAATCAATTCAAGCGGTTGATAAAATCGTTGGCCCTGGAAATTTATGGGTGACGTTAGCAAAACGTCAGGTGTATGGCATCGTTGGCATTGACGGTCTGTACGGCCCTACAGAAACGGCCGTCGTCGCTGATGAAACGGCCGACCCGGCTTGGGTGGCGGCCGACCTATTGGCCCAAGCTGAGCATGACACACTGGCATCGGCCATCCTGTTTACTCCGTCAGCTGAAATGGCTGAACGTGTCCAAATTGAAGTGGGCAAGCAAATGGAAGAGCTAAGTCGAGCAGATATCATTGTGCAATCGCTCGCCAATCAGGGTGGCATTGTGATCACAAAAGACATGGACGAAGCCTGCATGTTGGCAAGTGGCTATGCGGCCGAGCATACCTGTATCGCTACCGCTAATCCTGAAAAATATATCGGGAAAATACCCAATGCGGGTGGTCTGTTTGTGGGAGAACATTCATTTGAGGTTCTGGGTGACTATGTAGCAGGCCCAAGCCACACGATGCCGACAAATGCAACCGCCCGATTTGCATCTCCTTTGAATGTCGCTGACTTCATAAAAATCAGCAGCATCATCAACATCGACCCAGAGACGGCAAGGGCACTGGCTCCAGTTGCGGCAACGATCGCACAAGCTGAAGGATTAGACGGCCATGCGGCTGCAGCCCTAAAACGCACAGAGTAAAAGGCTAACTAGTACCAAATAGCAATTGAATTAAAACAGCCTATGTGAAGATAATGAGGGAACGTTTAACCCATCAACGGGTTAATTTCTGCTTGGAATGAGACCCTCCCAAAAATACGACTATCTGATTTTTCATTTCGACTCATCAAGCCACCAACTATCAATACACTATGAGCTACACCCAAGGATATTATTAATGACCAATGAAATAAAGCGGTACAAAGAGCAAATGCATGAAATACACCCGCGAATTCCAGATGCTTACACATCATTGCAGGATGGAAAAGTTTCACGGCGCGAATTTCTGCGTTTTGCAACGCTTTTAGGGATGTCAGCCACTTTGGCCTCTGCTTGTACCGCTCTTGATTTCTCTGATGGCAGCATCACCGGGGTTAGTTCAGGTAATGATTTGATCCTACCTACGGCGAAAAAAGCTGCCAAAATCGTACGTGGAGGGTCACTAAAAATTGGGGCTGAATTTCAGCCTATCCGTAATCCGGCTCAGCTTGAATGGGTTCAAAGTTCAAACGTTGTGCGCCAAGTCGCCGAGTATTTGACACTCACAGACGAAAACAACCTCACCACACCTTATCTGCTTGAAAGATGGGGAACCAATAATGATGTGACTGAGTGGACGTTGAGCTTGCGCAAAGGCATTCTTTTCAACAATGGGGAGGAGCTTATAGCGGACGATTTGATTTTTAACTTCAAACAATGGCTAGACCCAAATATCGGCTCGTCAATGCTGGGTCTACTTTCATATCTCAACGGGGTGAGCAGTGTTGAGAAAGTTGATAATTACACTGTTAAATTGAGTCTTTCAACACCCAATATCGGTGTCCCAGAGCATCTGTTTCACTTTCCGGCCGCGATTATGCATCGTTCATTTGAAGGTGATTTTATTCAACAACCGATAGGCACTGGCCCTTTTACCCTTGCTGAATTTGTTGAGGGGGATCGGGCTGTCTTAAAACGTCGAGATGACTATTGGCAATTGGGAGATGATGGTGCCCCTCTCCCGTATTTAGATGAAGTCATTTTCAATTCAGTCAACAAAGACACCTCAGTTGCACTGATCCAATCTGGTGAGATTGATACGTTCACAGATCCTCGCCCTGAGGACTTCCTGCTCTTAAAAGATAACCCAGAAATAATCGTCCAATCAGCCCCGACAGCCAGCACCCTCGTTTTACGCGTGCGTGTCGATCAGGGTCCTCCATGGAACGATGTTCGGGTGCGCAGTGCGTTGCGCAAAATTCAAAATCGCAAAAAGATTTTGTCTCTTGCCTATTTCGATGAAGGGGATTTAGGCACAGACGCTCACGTCGCTCCGGTACACCCTGCTTACGCGGCACGGGCAGTTCCTGAGTATGACCCGGCAGGGGCAAAGCGCCTGCTTGAAGAGTGGGCGGCCGATACCGGCGGAACTTTACCCATTCGCGCAACGATTGTGACCAAGAATGATGGTGGGGAAAAAGAATATGCAGAGGTGCTACAAGAAGATGCAGCCGGGACAGGCTTTGAGTTCGATTTAGATATTACCGACCCGAGCGGTTTTTGGGAACGCTGGGACAAAGTGCCGGTTGGCATTACATGGTGGTCACACAAACCTCTAGGCACCATGGTGCTACCACTCACGTATACGGCCGATGCAAACGGGGTTCCAGTCCCGTGGAACGAAACACGATGGGTCGACTTAGAATTTTCTGCGGTTCTCAAAGAAGCAGAGGGAACGCTTGACATTACAGAACGGCGAGAAAAAATCGGCCGGTTGATGGACATTTTTCAAGAAAGAGGGCCGATTGGCATCGCATTCTTTAAAAATGTCTGGCGCATCCATAGTCGGCGGGTACACAATCTGACAGGGCACCCAACAAACTACGAACTGCTTGAAAGAACGTGGGTTGATCAGACCTAACTTTTAGCTACACCAACGCAATAGAATTCAAATCAAAGCTCTAAAATGGCCAAACCTTTTAGAGCTTTTTTGTTTAGAACCCACATCTTCATTCCGGTCGGGTATCCAGCTTGAAAACTCAAAAACGTCTAGTTGTCTATACAAATTTCTGTGCTATAACCGTGCTGGTTCAATTCTCCAACAAATTTATACAGACATCCAAAACCCCATGATCATAATTAACGGAAAAGAATTAGAAGGTGACCACGTCGTTGCAATTGCAAATGGCGAGCAGGTACAGCTTGATCCAGCGGTGCTACCTACCATTCAACGCTCACGAAACGCGGTTGAAAAGCTGGTCACTGACGGCCGCATTGCATACGGTATCACAACCGGTTTCGGCCGCTTCAAAGACAAGCTGATTTCACCCAGTCAGGTTAAAGAGCTGCAACTCAACCTCGTGCGCAGCCACTGCGTAGGTGTTGGTCCCCTACTCGATGAGCGCATCGTTCGGGCGATGTT
>JBGCDP010000110.1:0-74085 GCA_045105475.1 Anaerolineae bacterium | reverse complement strand
GTGAGCCATGCGGATCGCTTGGGCAAGGTCGGCCGCTGGTAGATCTTTGAGCAGGTAGCCAACAGCACCCGCCTGTAACGCCTTCACGATGTACTCTTCATCATCAAACGTTGTCAGCATTAAAACTCGGCAATTGCTTAGTTGAGCAAGAACTTGAGCCGTTGCTTCAATGCCATTCATCTCAGGCATTTGGATGTCCATCAGCACAATATTTGGTTTGAGTTCAACCGCTTGGGCTACTGCATCTGCTCCGTTGACCGCTTTGCCCACAATTTCAATGCCGGGCTGAATGCTCAACAAAGACGCAATCCCTTCCCGAATTAAACGTTGGTCATCTGCCAACATAACTCGAATATTTTCTTGTTCGCTCATCCTAATCCCCTTGCTGGGACACGCACGTTTAGCGTTGTCCCTTTTTGTTTTTCACTTTGAACCGTTAATGTGCCACCCACCAATTCCAATCGTTCTTCTAAACCTATCAATCCAAAATGAGCTTCCTTTGAGGCTGATTGAGTTTCTAGTTTTGCTTCATCTAACCCAACCCCATTGTCTTTAAGAATCAAGGTGCCATAGTCATCGTTTAAAGAAACGGTGAGGTCAACTGCGGTCGCTTGGGCATGCTTGCCAATGTTGGTTAACCCTTCTTGTGCTACTCGATACAGGGCGATGAGGCTCGCTTTTGAATAGAGTGTTTCGTCTCCTTCAAAGTGGAGCGTGGTTGGGACCTGGCTAAACCCATCCACCAATTGGGTCAGACCGCTTTTTAGGTCAAACTGGCGGTCCTGATCGCGGAGTGCGCTGACCGATTCACGCACGTCTGCTAAGGCAGCTTGGGCCGAACGTTTGGCGTCGACCAAGGCCTGATCGGCTTCGGCCGGATTAATGGCCCGGAACGCTTGCGCCTTTTCGATTTGGATGTTGATCGCCGTTAAATGGTGCCCTACGCTGTCGTGTATGTCTCGCGCAATTCGATTCCGTTCGGTGACTTTGGCCAGATCGGTAATTTGTTTTTGTGAGGCTTCTAACTCTGCCAATAACCCTTCAGCCCGCTCTCGATTTTTTTCTTCAAGTGTTAAGACTCTCCCTAAAACGAGAACCAGGACAATGCCTACTAAAAAGATGAAGAGCTCAATCAAAATGTTTTCATCTTGAAGATGCTCAACAGAAAAGTCGTATCCACCATCGTTTGCGAATGCCCAATTGAGATAGAGCAATACAGACAAGCCAGCGGTGATTAAAGCACCTCTTCGGCCGATGTACAGATAGGCGAGCAGTGGGGGAATAAATGCGAAAAACTGATGGAAGCCTGAACATCCGAAAAACCCTGACAGTTCAGTCAGAACGATGCGCGTCCCGATGAGCGCTATCGCAATCATGAGTGGGGGTTTATAGGAAAAGGTGCGTTGTTCCCAATACTCTAAACCGGCGAAAACCCCTAGCGTGATCATGAGCGGAATCAACCATCTTAGTTGGTAGCCACGGCCGCAAAAGTCAGCTCCCCAAAAAATAAGCTCGACAATAAAAATACTAATGTAGAGTGCAAACGCGAAAAAGCGCACCGGCTGGGTAGTTATCCGGCCGGTGTGGTTTTTGCCAAACACGTTAAGACTTTGAAACATCATAATGGAAGCATAGCACCCCCTTATCTGATCTCAAATATGTCGAGCGACCTATCTCTTTTAGCCACTAGGCACATTGGCTAAGCCGCTAAGAATAGCCCCCTTTTCGGTCTGTAGCCCGATGTGGATGACCACCAGAAACCATACACTTCTGACATCGACACAGCACATGACAAAACAGGTGCCGACCAGCACTTAGTCACATGACTCAAACAAACATACGCTTAAATCAGGTTTTTAAAATCAGAAAGCCACTAACTAAAAACAAAGTAACGCACAGGAGAAATCGGATGAACTTAGTCAACAGTATTCAACAATTTTTTTCAGGACCAGCAGTCGCCACACACACCAAGTCTATCTATCCAAATGCTGCTTCGAATCAAATGGTTCAAAACAACAACCTCATCACGATTGATAACGTTGTAAAGAAGTACATGACTGATTCAGGCGAATTCACCGCATTGAAAGGGGTTAACTTAGAGGTAGAGGCAGGCGAGTTTGTGGCAGTCATCGGTAAATCAGGCAGCGGTAAATCGACGCTAAGTAACATGATTACCGGTATTGATCGGCCGACAACGGGACACGTTATGGTTGACGGCACCATCGTTAACCAACTCAGCGAAGGTGAGATGGCTCGCTGGCGCGGCCGGAACATCGGCGTCATCTTCCAGTTTTTCCAACTACTACCGATGCTAACCGTTGCTCAAAACATCATGTTGCCGATGGACTTCTGCAAAACCTATCCAAAGCGTGAGCGTTTAGATCGGGCAAAACATTTGTTGGACTTGGTTGACATGGCCGACGCGGCCGAAAAGTTCCCCACCGCGCTTTCTGGTGGTCAGCAACAGCGGATTGCGATTGCACGCGCTTTGGCCAATGATCCTCCCATCTTGGTAGGGGACGAGCCAACCGGTAGCTTAGACAGCAAGACGGCCGACTCTGTATTTAAACTTTTTGAAGAGCTTGTTTACAAACAAAACAAAACGATTTTTATGGTTACGCACGACAATGATCTCGCTGACCGTGTTTCAAAAGTAGTCACCGTTTCTGACGGCCAGATTATTGACACTTACCGTAACTAAACCGACTCAGCATCCCAAAGGAGAAAAACACCATGTTCAATTCACAATATTACAAAGTATGGCGCGATATGACCCACAATAAAGGACGTAGCGCATTGGTCGTTTTATCAATCGTTTTAGGCGTTTTCGCCATTGGGCTAACGATGGGCTCACGGACGATGTTGACTGACGGGATGTCAGGCTCTTATTTAGCCGCTAATCCGGCCGAATTTACCGTAGGCACCAGCGAGTTAGTGGGTGATGATTTCATCAGTAGTTTGGTGAAAGACCCAGAAATCGCTGACGCTTACGGTCGCCGTTCGGTCGATATGCGGATCAAAACCGGCCCAGAAAGCTGGCAAGATGTTGTTTTGTTTGTACTTGAAGACACAGCCGACATTCGGGTCGGAAACGTTGAAATCGAGAGCGGCAACTGGCCTCCAGTAAAAGGGAACATTTTCATTGAACGAAATGGTTTGAGCATGATCAATGCGGAGTTGGGTGATAGCCTCGTTTTAGAAACAACCGACGGCCGCCAACAAGAGCTACAGGTCGAAGGTGTCACATTTGACGTCATCCAGTTTGCGTCTGGCTTATCAGGAGACGTTTATGGCTATGTTGACAGCAAAACATTGGCAGGCTTTGGTGTTGCTCAACCCCATCTTTATAACGAACTCCACGTGTCACTCGCCAACGACAAACTGAATCAAGAGCACATCTATACCATGCTCGACCAAGTCCAAGAAAAAATCGAATCAAGCGGCATGTTTGTCACTTTTGTTAGCTTGGAAGATGCCCCTGGGCAACACGGTGCTCAGCCGGTGGTTGAAGCGATCGGCATGTTGCTGGTTGTTCTGGGCCTACTCACTCTCGCTTTAGCCGCCTTCTTAATTGCGAACACGATGTCAGCTATGATGGGACGTCAGATTCAGCAGATCGGCGTGATGAAAACGGTTGGGGCGAGCAAAGCTCACCTTATCGGCATGTTTGTCATCATCCCACTCACTTACGGGGTTTTGGCCTTGCTCATCGCACTGCCTCTGTCATTACTTGGCGCACGCTTTTTGGCAGATTTCATCTTCGGCATTGTTAACTTTGACGCGGTCACCACCACCTTTCCGGCCGGGCTTTGGATCCTCCAAATCAGCTTAGGCATCTTGGTCCCATTGCTCGCCGCTCTGCTCCCGATCATTATCGCCTCACGGACCTCAGTTCGAGAAGCGATTGACAACTCTGCGATTAAAGGGGGTACCTCTGACAGTTTGATCAGCCGCATCTTCGTCTTAGTCACTGACAAATGGATGAACTTATCACGGCCGCTCATCATCTCTCTACAGAACACCTTTCGTCGTCGCGGCCGTCTGGTTTTTACCCTGATCGCTTTGACTTTAGGTAGCGCGATCTTCATGGCTGTATCAACTTTGCAGCAGTCAACCAACAGCACGCTTGATGAAACAACCGCGTTCTATCAGCACGACGTGCAGGTTCAACTTGAAAACCGGCAACGAGTGTCAGTTATTGAGAAAAAATTAGCCAATATGCCGGAACTTGCGGCTTTAGAGGGATGGGAAACGAATGGAGCACGCATCATTAAGTCAGATGATACAGAAGGTGCAACAATTGGTATCGTCGCACTACCGGCCGACAGCGAGATGGTTCGGCCGCGTTTAAGCAGCGGGACATGGCT
The DNA here is from genome assembly GCA_045105475.1 of Anaerolineae bacterium. GTDB lineage: Bacteria > Chloroflexota > Anaerolineae > Promineifilales > Promineifilaceae > WTJY01. Next base: position 69,718 of record JBGCDP010000110.1, on the reverse strand, counting down.
CACCCAATCTGACAGCCGCCAAGTAGTAATTAACACAGACGTGCTCGATTACGAACCACATCTAAAAATAAATGACACAATCAAATTAAACTTAAACGGCAAAGAAGACACATGGACCATCGTCGGCATCGCTAAAAGTCAGCTGAACGGCCCGGCCGCTTATGTCCCTTATGAACTTTACTCACGCAATTACGGCCGGGCGGGCAAAGCCTCTAGCCTTGTGATGAAAGCGGCTCCTGGTGTTTCACAAGATGAGTTAGCGACGGCCGTTGAAAGCGAATTGCGCACCTTGGGCATCTCAGTTGGCGCAGTCGCCACCGTTGACACCTTGCAAGACGGCATGCGCTTTCAGTTTGGTATCGTGACGATGTTACTCACCGTGATGTCAGTTTTGATCACGGCCGTCGGCGGCTTCGGCTTGGTCGGTACGATGGGAATGAACGTCACCGAACGGATTCGGGAAATCGGCGTGATGCGCTCAATCGGGGCAGACACGCGCACTATCCTGAACATCGTTGTGGTTGAAGGGTTGGTCATCGGCCTGATTAGTTGGGCGATAGGGGCCGCGGTTTCATATCCAATCGGCCAAGCACTGGGTAACACCATCGGCGACTTGTTGATGGATAGCCCATTGACTCACTCGTTTTCAACGACCGGTGTCATGATGTGGTTCGGGGTGGTATTTGTCCTCTCAACGTTGGCCAGCATCATGCCAGCCTTAAAGGCGGCTCGTTTAGAAGTTCGTGAAACATTGGCTCACGTTTAAACAGTCAACTTTCTAGAAAAAAGCCCTCAGCAATGTTTGTGCTGAGGGCTTTTTCATTTTCTGAGGAAGTTAGGTTATTTTTAAAGCTCCGAGCTGGCAGGTTTAAATCTTTGAGTTTTGAGGACCTGCCCCTCTAATCATTAAATGTGTAATTACAAAGCTAGTTTGTCCGTATGAAAATGGGGGCCTTACAATAGATAAAATTGATTTATATTTTGCCGGTAAATATTTTATGGCCCTATCTACCCAGCGGTTCAAATTTCTACGTCTAGTTGTTAGCGTGCTCTCTGTCTATGTTTTATTCGCCTCTCTCGGCCGGTTATTGTGGGTAAGCGATCTGCTGGCTATTTATTTAGATTATGTGGTTGTCTTATTATTGATTGCGGTGGGGTTTGCAATTTGGCGCAAATTATGGCCTTTCGCGGGCATCGGTCTCATTTTTTGTGTATGGGGAGCCATCAACATTTTTAGCTTTACCTCAGCACCGCTTTCGGCCGATCAGCCTGCAAATCTACGCCTAATGGTTTATAACGTTTATTACAACAACCAAGATGTCGAAGCTGTACAAGCTGAGATCAAGCGACTTAATCCAGACCTACTCTATTTAATGGAATATCCTAGCGAGGCCAACCGTGTCATGAGACTTGATCTTGATGCTGACTATCCTTATCAATTTATAGAACCAAGCCGCCGGACGATGGGGACCGCATTTTACAGTAAATATCCGATCACTTCTGAAACGCTCCACCGCTTTCAAGAAACCCGTATCCCGATTTTTGAAATAGAGTTGATGGTCAATGGGGAAACTGTGGTATTTGTCGGAGGCCACCCGTGGCCGCCACTTCCCCAATGGGGGGAGACGCATCGGGAACAGTTGGCCGATATTATCGACGTTGCAACGGCCGTGCGTCTGGAACGCCCTACAGTTTCGCTCATTGTGGGAGGCGATTTTAATACTCCGCCAACCGCCTACATGCTTGATTTGCTAACAGAACAAGCTGATGTTGCTCAGGTTCGCAATCGGTTTGATTATCGCAAAACGTTTTTCTCACCTTCTGTTATGGGGACTCCGATCGATCATGTGTTTGTCTCAGATCAGCTAACAGTTGCTGACTATAGCTTTGGTGAATTAGCTGGGTCTGATCACCGGCCGCTGGTGGTTGATTTTTCGATGCAGGTCTCAGAGTAAACATCTGATGAGACCTGCACAAAAATAATAACCTTGGCCGGTTTAGGCCAGCTCTTCCACCAACTCCACAACATGCTGATGGATTTTGTCCCGTGACACTTGAAAATCATCGCTTAGCAATGGCACATCAGACCAGTCGCGAAAGTCAGTTCCGGCCGGGGCCTGCTCCGCTTCGATACACCCCATCGACACAATCATATCGGCCGATGCCAACTCTTCATTCGTTAATAACCCCGGAATAAAACCGATTAGATCAAACCCTTCGTTAAGCAGGTAGTCGCCCACGGCCGGGTTTAGAACGGGGTCCGGTTCAGTTCCTGCATTACTGACAGAGATTTCCAATCCCGCCTTGCTGGACAAATCAGCAAAGTAGGTCATGGCGAGTACGCTTTTGGCGGCCGCATGCGGGCACAAGAATAGAATGTTTTTAATTTGAGACATGACGTTTCCTTTAAGTTTTGATTGCTAGACTATTGCTAGAAAGTAATAAATAATGCTGATGACCACGCTGCCTAAGAGAATGAGCAACATATTCATTTTGAATCGAAAGAGAGCCACAAATGCAGCGATGGCGATAAACAGCGCCATTAAATCGAGCGAGCCCCAGTCTGGAATGAACAGACGCATCGGCCCGAATTGACGTTCGGTTACTGTGCCGAACAGCGTTTGAAGAGCGAACCAAACGGCTAGATTAAGCACAACCCCCACAACGGCGGCCGTAATTCCTGACAGAGCCGTCGTCAACGCTTTGTTGTTTCGCCAAAACTCGATAAACGGCGCACCCAAAAAGATCCACAAAAAGCAGGGGACGAAGGTGACCCATGTGGTAATCACAGAGCCAATCACTCCGGCCTGCAACGGGGTAAAGGTGCCAGGATTACGGTATGCGCCCATGAATCCGACAAATTGAACGACTTGCACGAGGGGGCCAGGGGTCGTCTCTGCCATGCCCAATCCGTCGAGCATTTCACCCGGCTGAAGCCAGCCAAATACATCGACCGCCTGTTGTGCGATGTAGGCCAAAACAGCGTACGCTCCGCCGAATGTGACGACGGCCGTTTGGCTGAAAAAGATCCCTTCTTGTACAAAAACATGGGCCCGGCCGAACATCGGCCAAGTGATTAGCAGCGGCAAACTCCATAGCACCAATCCGATAATCAGCACCCGCAGGGCATAGCTCATCGACGGCTTTTGTGCCTGTGCCACAGAATCTGTGATGGCATAGTCGTTTTCAGATTCGTCACCCGTCTCTCGTTGTTTGATCACATCGAACTTTTCTAGCCACACTCGGCCGCCGATGAAACCGATAATTCCGGCCGTTAAGACGATGATCGGGAACGGAATATTGAAGAAGAAAATGCCGATAAATGCCAGACCGGAAAGGGCGATCATTACTTCGTTTTTGAGGGCTCTCCGGCCAATTCTAAAAACCGCCTCTAGCACAATGGCAAGCACGGCCGGTTTGAGTCCATAAAATAGAGCTTGGACAAACGTCACGTCTTGGTAGCCTGCATATAAGACGCTGAGGGCCAAAATCGAAACAAAGCCTGGGAAGATGAACAGTCCTCCAGCGATTAAACCGCCTCGGGTGCCATGCAACAGCCATCCTAAATAAGTGGCGAGCTGCTGTGCCTCTGGACCTGGCAATAGCATGGTGTAATTGAGGGCATGCAAAAAGCGGTTTTCGCTCACCCAGCGTTTTTCTTCTACCAATAATTTGTACATCACAGCGATCTGCCCGGCTGGGCCGCCGAAGCTGTAAATCGCTACTTTGACCCATACCCAGAACGCTTCGCTCAATGTGATGTTATGCAGGGTTGCGGTTCTATCTACTGGCTCACTGGCAGCATGAACCAACGCACGATCTTGTGCGGCATCTAATTTAGTCATCATATTTTTCCTTTTAGATTGATCTGACGTGCGGTTTAAACCTGTTCAAATGGCAGGGGCATGCATTCCTCTGAAACTTGGGACAGTCAAAAACAGCTTTTAGAAACGGGCGTGAAAGGCTCCTGATATTGCTTAATTAATAGTTATGGCCATCGGATTCAGCCAATTGGCGATTAAGAACGATTTGCCAAGGTCTGATAAATTCCATCAAAAAGAGCCAGACCGCGTTTTTCAAGCTCTTGATCTTCGAGGTTTTCAAGTAGCCAGCCGCGTAAAATTGCATCGATTCCGATCGCTTCGGGATGCACAAACCGCTCATCGGTTAAATCGATCTGATGGACGATTTCCGCCACCGTCTCGATCCCTTTGGCTTCAATTTGGAACGCTTTAATCATCGTTTCAAACGTGCACAGCGGCCCGTTGTGCCCAAACTCTGCGTTTGGATGATTCATGTCAAAACCGATTTCCCCAGCAGCTACATCGGTTGAATAACGGATCGTGGCATCCTGGTCGATGAAGCGGCGAATCAGCCAAATGCTCGACAGGCGATCTACATGTGGCTGCGGCCGGGTGACCCACGTTTTACCCTGATAGTCGGCCGTTTGAACGCTGGGAATATTAGGAATCGGTGTTGTTTCCGGAAACAGCAATATCCCTAATTTGTTTAACTTGGCTTCGGTTGTTGTCCCTTCATAACTTTCAAAATAATCGGTCCTGACGATTTCAGCATAGCGTCGTTTGAGTTTTGTCAGCTCATCTTGGGCTTGCCCCAACATTTTTTCTGACGGGTTCTCTTCGCTTTTAAACCGTTCTTCAATTGCAGCCACTTGCTGATCAATTTCAGCATAGTCGCTTTGACGTGCCGCTTGAAATTGCTCGATGATCGCCTGATGGTCGAGCCCTTCAAAGCCATCAACCCGCATAAGGACCGACTGGCCTTCGGCCGATTCTACTTCTTGTGCCAGCCACTGAAACGACTCGATGCACGATTCGATGGCCGGTAGCAAGTAGATGCCGCTAACGGGGGTGATGGCACCCAGCCGTTGCAACCTGCGCCACAACGTTACCCGTACGCTCGATTTCTTTTTAGCTGACAATGTGTATGAAAAAGCGATCCATTTTTGTTCCATGAAACAGATGTTATCACAAATGAAACAAATATTGCAAATTAAATAACATGTGTTACAAATTGACTCAATTAAAATAAATGGAGAATTAAAATGTCAGAGCTAAAACCTGTTCGTATTGCAATTCTATATCCCGGTGACATGCAAACTCGCCAAGCGGCCACCCATGAAAATAATCGGTTTGCCCCTTTGTTTCAGGAACTGATTAAGCTAGGTGGCCAGCCGGAACCGGCCGTTTATCACGATGAGTTCTGCGAAGAGGTCTATCAGCAGCTCTTACAAGTAGATTCAGTTTTGGTATGGGTTAATCCGATCCAAAACGGTTGTGACCGCACGATGCTCGATGCGATGTTACGCAAAGTTGCTCAAGCCGGCGTCTTTGTTAGTGCTCATCCAGATATTATTCAAAAAATTGGAACAAAAGAAGTTCTTTTTGAAACACGTTCTATGGGATGGGGCAGTGATATAAGACGGTATCAAAGTTTAGACGAGATGCATGCGACGCTGCCTGATTTGCTCTGGAAGGGGCAGATTCGAGTCCTCAAACAGCATCGTGGTCAAAGCGGATCTGGGGTTTGGAAAATCGAACGATTCCGGCCGGAACCAAGCGGCCATTTCCCAATCGATGCGCTTGTGCGCGTGCGTCATGCCCAGCGTGGAGCTGAAGAAGAGGTCGTGCCGTTGGGTGAGTTTTTTGGCCGATACGAATCCTATTTGGCTGAGGGAGGGATGATGATCGATCAGCCGTATCAATCACGGTTGGCCGAAGGGATGTTTCGCTGTTACATGGTGCATGATCAGGTGGCAGGCTTTGGTCATCAGGCGATCAATGCGCTTTTTCCTGAGCAGATGGGGGAAACCCCACAACCGGGACCGCGTTTGTACTACTCGGCCGACATGCCGGAGGCTCAGCTGCTGAAACGAGAAATGGAAACTGAATGGCTGCCAGAGTTACAGAAACTGCTGAGTGTTGAGGCGCAGCAACTGCCTGTTTTGTGGGATGCAGACTTTTTGCTGGGGCCGAAAACTGAATCGGGCGAAGACAGTTATGTGCTGTGCGAGATTAATGTCAGTAGCGTGGCGCCTTATCCTGATTCAGCCACGCCACTGATAGCTCAAGCTATTTTAGAGCGATTTGGGTCAAGTAGTATGAAGTCTAGTTGAAACGAGAATAGGGGCTAGATCGGTGTCATCTACCAGATGACATTGATCTAAAAACGGATCGCAGGCTTGGCGATCTATTTGCTTTTTGCAGACAAAATAGCTTGACTAGACTTGCTTGGCGTGAAACCCAGAGCTGTCGGACTAGAACAATGTCATCTACAAGATGACACCGTTCAATTGGTTAGTAATCGATATCAAATTTGCTGTCAATTAAAAACTGATTCATTTCTGATTGGTATGCTGCTGGGCTCTTAAAGTGTTCCCGCACAAAATCCGGATCAATTAGTGTGCCCTTCCGTTTGCCGATCCAATCAAGATAATTTGAATATGGCCAAACTTCAACGTCTGAAACTATCCCATCTTTTACAGGATTAAAATGGATATATTTGCAAAGGTATAAGAGCCAAGGTTGGGTGTTGACGTGTTTTGTTTTAAAACGGCTCTCAAAAAGTGTTCCTGATTCGTTATAGCGTCTGTTAAACGCTTTTGTATAGCTGAGAAAGACTCGCTCAGGCAATAACCCGGCTCGTTCTGATCCATTTTGACGAACTAAAAAGTGATAGTGATTAGGCATCAAACAATAAGCGATTAGAGTTAAATCAAATTGGATGCAATATTTTTTTGTTTTTCTTAAAACGTATAGATAGTTGTCCGGCTCATAGAATATCGACTTGCGTCTGGCTCCTCGATTATAAATATGATAATAGTGCCCCTTTAGCCATGTGATTTTGTTTGTTCTCGCTTTTGGCATGTAGTTGCTTCTTAGATCAATGTCATCGGGCTTGCGGCCGGAGATGGCATTGATCTTACTGCAGATGTTGCATATTGGTGATGAATTTGCATGAGCAGGGCATGTTGTTTTGACAAGCAACTTGTTTCATTTTGAGCAGGAAGGTTCTAACTAGATCAGCGTCATCAGGCCTACGGCCGAAGATGACACCGATCTCACTTACTAAATTGAAAACCCACCCAACTTCGTTTCTAAATACTCCATCAGCCCCTCACGCGCCCCTTCACGTCCCAACCCCGACGATTTCATCCCACCAAACGGCGCGGCCGCACTCGTCGGATTAATATCATTGATCCCGATAATGCCAAACTCCAACCCTTCAAACGTGCGCATCGCCGTCTTGATGTTTTGCGTGTAGATGTACGCCGCTAACCCATAGTGCGTGTCATTCGCCATCGCGATAATATCGTCGTCATCGTCGAACGGAATGATGGCAGCCACAGGGCCAAACGTCTCTTCACTGTAAATCAGCATTTCTTGAGTGACACCAGACAGCACCGTCGGGGCGAAGAAAAAGCCGTTGTCCAACCCATCGGCCGTCAAACGTTCCCCACCCGTGTGAACCGTGGCCCCTTTGCTCACCGCATCCTGCACCTGATTTTCAACCTTGGCCACAGCCGCATCATTAACCAACGGGCCGATGGCGATTCCCACATCCATCCCGTTTCCTGCTTTCATTTTGCCAACACGGGCCGAAATCGTCTCAATGAACGGCCCCATAATGTTTTTATGCACGTAGATTCGGTTTGGGCTAATGCACGCTTGCCCTGTGTTCAAAAATTTAACCAGAGTCGCACCCTTCGCCGCATGGACCGGGTCCGCATCTTCAAAGACGATAAACGGGGCATGGCCGCCCAGCTCCATCGAGACCCGTTTGAGCTGTGGAGCCGCATCTTGGGCGAGCTTTTTCCCCACCGCCGTTGAGCCGGTAAAGGTCAGCTTGCGAACTTTGGGGTTGGTGCAAAATTCAGTGCCGATCGGTTTTGGATCGAGCGCGGTGACGAGGTTGACGACCCCGGCCGGAACCCCCGCCTCTTCTAGAATTTTAAAGATGGCAATCGCACAGAGTGGGGTCGCTTCGGCCGGTTTGAGGACCACGGTACAACCGGCCGCCAATGCTGGGGCCAACTTGCGTGTCAACATCGAGATCGGGTAGTTCCACGGGGTGACGGCCGCAACAACACCGACAGCCTGATACTGGACGATAAACCGTTGGTCAGAACGGCCGGATGGGATCGTTTCACCGTAGATGCGTTTCGCTTCTTCTGCGAACCAGAGCAAAAAGTCGGCCGCGTATTTCACTTCGTTACGGCTCGCTTTGAGCGGTTTGCCTTGCTCCCGCGTCATCAGTTGAGCTAACTCTTCATGCTGGGCCATCATCAGCTCCCACGCTTTGTAAAGGATGGCTGAGCGTTGATAGGAAGTCGTGGCTCGCCAAGATTTTTGGGCTGCATGGGCGGCATCTATCGCTTGTGCCGCTTCTGCTTGACCGCCGTCTACAACCCGGCCGATTTCTTCGCCGGTTGCGGGGTTAATCACCCCAAAAGTTTTGTCTGATTCGATCCAGTTGCCGTTAATGAACATGTCGCTTCGCTTACACGCTGACCTTAAGGCCAACTAGTGTCTAATAGTTAGATGGTTTGTTTGCTGGTTGGCCGCACCAACCGTGTTTATTTTATCCTACTCTGTTTAGGTTTGATAAACCTCGGGGGTCTAAAGTGATTATTTTTGATATTCTCTTGCACATGACCCGACTCTTAATCATCGCGGCCGACCCGCTCATTCGCTCCGCACTTGCCAATATCGCTGATCAGTCAGACGATTTGCAGGTGGTTGGCCAAGCCTCAACTGAGGATGAGCCAACTGAGCTTGTCGAAGTTTATCGGCCGGACGTGGTCATTTATGACGCGGGATGGGGGCTTTCTAGCGATGACCTCACAACCGATCTGACTCAAATTCCGGCCGATTGGACCCTGCCCGTGATCCTGCTGATTCCTGATTCAGACGAAACAGTTTCTCAATTGCTTAACGCTGGTTTCAACGCTATTTTACCGCGGAGCATAGATCCTGATCGATTAAACGGAGCTGTGCAGGCCGCGCTACTCGATCTCACCGTGATAGACCCTATCTTTTTAGAAGAGATGGCTTTGGTCGCTACTAAACCATCTGCGCCAATCGGATTTGTTGAAGTTGAGCCGCTCACTCCTCGTGAGTTCGATGTGCTTGAGCTTTTGGCCGATGGGTTGACCAATCGAGAAATCGGAGCCAAATTAGAGATTAGCCATCACACCGTCAAATTTCACCTCACCTCCTTGATGGACAAGCTCGATGTGCATAGCCGGACAGAAGCGGTGACGACTGCCAGCCGCCTTGGTATTTTGGAAATTTAATTTTAAAGATTTGATTGTGGAGGATTAAAAATGGACAGATTGATGAATAGAGATTGGGATAACGGTGTGGTTCGGTATCCAGACCCGGCCATAGAGGTCATTGATCCTCGATTTGCACAATATGTTTTGGGTAGCGCGGCCGTGGAGCGCATTTACACCGGTGCCCGTTGGACCGAAGGGCCGGTCTGGTTCGGCGACGGCCGCTACTTGCTGTTCAGCGACATCCCCAATAATCGAATTCTGCGCTGGACCGAAGAAACTCAAGAAGTTAGCGTTTATCGTCAGCCATCTAATAATTGCAACGGCCATACGCGGGACCGACAGGGGAGATTGGTGACGTGTGAGCATCTGACTCGCCGAGTGACCCGTACCGAACACGACGGATCGATTACCGTATTGGCTGACCAATTTGAAGGGAAACGCTTTAATGCGCCCAATGATGTGGTGGTCCATGCTGACGGCCACATCTGGTTCACTGATCCAGGCTATGGAATTTTAATGAACTATGAAGGAAAGAAGAGCGAGTTTGAACTGCCCACGGCCGTCTATCGACTAAATCCTGAAAATGGTGACATTACGGCTGTGACCACTGATCAAGAAAAACCGAACGGCCTCTGTTTTTCCCCCGACTTTAGCAAGCTGTATGTCAGCGATACCGGCGCTTCGCATAAACCGGGTCATCCCCGCACGATTACGGTTTACGATGTTGAGAATGGTTCAACGCTGACCAACGGCCAAACATTTTGCGATATGGGCCCGGCCGCGTCCGATGGCTTCCGCTGTGATGTAGATGGCAACATCTGGACCAGCGCCGGCTGGGCGGGCGAAGGGAGTGATGGGGTGCACGTGTTTGCACCGGATGGTGATTTGATTGGCAAAATCCATCTGCCAGAGCCGGTGTCTAATCTTTGTTTTGGTGGTGCTAAGAAAAACCGCCTGTTTATGACTGCTAGCCAATCTGTTTACGCCTTGTATGTCGAGACCCAGGGTGCCCAGTACCCCTAAAGACAATTAATCTTCAGCCATAGATTTGCACAGATATTCACAGATGAGAGCTGAAATCGGTGAATATCTGCGTTAATCCGTGGTCAAAAGAGGCTCCTGCTCCGAATTTCAATAGGATCTAATAATTAGCACCCTACCCATTTATCCGGGTCTGCCCCAACCAAACATCCGAAGTTTGAAAGTTTAGCCTGCTGTATTCTTCCTGCATGAATTACAGAAAAAACAAAAACAAATGGCATAAACGCAAGATGGGCTTGCGGCGCAAAGTAGGTTTGCGCGGTGGAATGTCTCACTTTCGAAGCAGGCATCCTTTAGATAGAAATTTAGAAATTGAAATGACGGCCGGAAATGGCCTTGCTAAAGAAAAATTTGAAACACGTGGCCGGGCATTTGGCTCAGCTGCAGCGGAAAGACAAGAACAGTATGGAGAAAAACAAAATGGATTTGACACAAATATCAGACGGCATGGCTGCAGCCGTAGAGAAAGCGGCCGTGGGCATGGTGAAAGTAGCAGGACGCAGACGGGGCGGAGCGACCGGTATCGTATGGGCCGATGGGCTCATCGTCACGGCGGACCACGTCGTGCCGGGTGGGGGCCATCGAGGTCGTCATGGAAAACACGGCAAGCACGGGAAACATGGTTCGCCTCGCAAACCGACGGTGATTTTGGCGGACGGTACGAAGCTGGAAGCAGAGGTCGTCGGCCGGGACCCATCGACCGATCTAGCTCTGCTCAAGGTTCAGCACGACGGTTTGACACCAATCACCCGCTCGAAAGAGACGGGGAAAGTCGGCAACATCGTGATGGCGCTGGGCATGGGCCACGGCACCACAGAGGCGACCCTCGGCATTCTGAGCGGCATTGGCGCAAGCTGGCGCACCGGCGCGGGCGGGGTCATCGATCAGTACATCCAGACCGACGTGCTGATGTATCCTGGATTTAGCGGCGGCCCGCTGATCAACACCGCCGGTGAGATGATTGGCCTCAACAGCTCCGGCCTCATGCGTGGCGCGAGTGTGGCGATTCCAAACAGCACCATTCAACGAGTCGTCAACCAGCTCTCTGATTTTGGTGAGGTGAAACGGGGTTATTTGGGAATCAAGAATCAACCGGCTCGCTTGCCAGAGAAAATCGCTGAAAAGCTGGGGCAAGAAACCGGCTTGCTGATTGCTGGCGTGAATCCCGGCAGCCCGGCCGAAGAAAGCGGTCTCCTCGTGGGGGATGTGATTGTGAAGTTCAATGAGCAGCCCATACGCCATCCGGATGATTTGCTGAGCGAATTGGCGGCCGTTGCGATTGGTGAAAAGACGCCGACGACGGTTGTACGGGGCGGTAAGCTGAAGGACTTGAATGTGAAAACCGGCGTTCAAGAGTAGTGGCTAAGTGGCTAGCCGTTCGCATCGAGCCATCGAAATCTTGGCAAACGTAACTGCGAATGTCTTGCCTAGTAAGAAGTAGAAAGTAACAAGTGATAGCCAGCGGCCGAATTTCCGGCCGCTGGTTTTTGCTAATCTAAAAAGGTGAAAATGAGCGCATTTTTAATTTGTGATGTCACAGTAAAAGATAGAGAGAAGCTGGGTGAATACCTAAAATTGTCTGAACACACGCTGGCACCCTTCGGTGGAAAGTTTCATGTGCAGGCCGGGGCTTTGGAAATAATAGAAGGCGGTTGGAATCCGAAAGTGATTATTATTGCTGAGTTCCCTTCGATGGAGAAAGCGCGTGAATGGTATAAGTCTCCGGATTATGCAAAAGCTTTGAATGTAAAGCCCCAAGCGATGGATCGAAACATGATTTTGGTCGAGGGGTTAGCTTGATGCAGGTTAGCGAAAAAAGCTTCCAACACTGCAAAATGAATTAAAAAGCCAGCAACCGGATCATTTCCGGCCGCTGGCTTTTTTGTTTCTTCTTCTTGATCCCACTCAACTCACAGTCAATAGCATAAAATTATTAATCCAATGTGGCACAATCGAAGCCCACAGCGACTTGGTCCAAATGACCAAAACTGCAAAAAGAACCCCGTAAATAAAAATTGAAACAAACGAACTGAGAATTTCAATCCCCGTTTGATCGCTTAGGAAAAGCCATTGTGGAACGTGTAACATGGCAAAGGCGAGCGCACTAATTACCGTTGCCCAAATTGGGTTCAAATGCACTTTGAGTTCATGCAAAAACATCCCTCGAAAAAACAATTCTTCGGCCAGCGGTGAGCCTAAAATAAAGTTGAACCAAATCACAAAACCGGCCGGGAATATAAATGTACCCAACCGATCTTCTAAATTTAGCCCCCAATCGACCCCAAAATACAGAAGTGCGATCCCTGCTCCTACTAATACACCGCGTAGCCAATGCTCGCGCAGTAAAAAATAATATAGGAAGCGTTGTTTTTGATCTCCAGTGGAATAAAAAGCGATAGCTGGAATAAAAACGATTAACACACGTACAATCGCTCTTAAATCAGGAATAGCAAAGGCCTGTGGCCAAGCCATCATCAATAAACACCAAATCAACCAAGAGCCAATGACGATAATCGTATATTTTCCACTGCGAAAGATCGAGATTGAGGAATTGTTGAGATCAGCCATTGCCACCTTGTTGTGAGATAGGTAAATTGAAGCCTAAGCTTAAATGTCTCTTGATTGCTGACCAAGGATATTGGGACGAAAAGCTCCGATCATGGCACTGTCTAACTACAATCGAACCAACAAGGCAGAAGTTGGATAAAGTTCAGCTGCTGGCTTTTTTGGTCTAAGTGACCCTCACGCTTAACGTTTATTTGCAATTCTTTTTAGATAGAAGAGAATCAATCGTTTTTGCATGCTCCTGACGAACAACATCACAAGGATATCCAGTGATTCCCTCTCTGATTGGATATAATTAACAAGCATACAGATATATTCTTAACTGAATTGCTGATGATATTAATACGTATCAAAAGGTATGCTTTATAAACTACAAATTAGGCGGCTCCCTCGAGAGAAATAAAGGGGCCAGAGTAAAAGTAAGCCGCAAACTCACCCGAACCCAAAAATTATTAGCTGAGATCTTTTTTGATCACACATAGCACTTCATGAAGTGAACAATCGTAACACGTCTATGACTCAAAAATATAAAATTAGTTTTATCATCGAGCACGCACTCGGGCACATTACATATGGACAAAATCTTCAACGGAATGTAGCCCATGACCACGAAATCGAAGACTTTTGGAGTTTTCCACAGCAGCCTAAATCTGGCATTCAGGCGTTACCCGGTATCCGCAATTGGACGCTTCAAGCCAGCACACAAGCCAATCGCTCGATAAAACAATTGGTCGACGCAAACAATCGGCCGGACGCGATCTTTTTTCATACTCAGGTGACTGCCGTTTTGGCACGTAAATGGATGAATGAAATCCCATCGGTTGTCTCATTAGATGCAACCCCGATCCAATATGACAGCGTGGGAGAGGTGTATGAGCATGCAAGCGGCCCGGCTATGCTTGAGAACCTCAAATATAATATGAATAAGGCCTGCTATGATCGGGCTACGCATTTAGTGACTTGGTCGGAATGGACACGCAGCAGCTTGATGAGTGATTATGGTGTCAGCGGTGACAAAATCACCGTCATTCACCCTGGTGTTAATGTCAATGAATGGCCAGGTGCTGACACGGAAACCCTTGAGGAGCCTGAAAGCGATAATCGGCCGGTTCGTATCCTCTTTGTGGGCGGGAATCTCAAAAGAAAAGGTGGGGAAGATTTAGTTCAAGCATTCAAAGCTGCTCAAAGCGAGTTAGATAATTGCCCCATTGAGTTGCATATTGTGACCCGTGACCAAGTTGAAGCGGGTGAAAATATTTTTGTTTACAACAATATGACCGTTAACTCTCCTGAGCTTAAAAACTTGTACAAACAGGCTGATATATTTTGTATGCCGACTTATGGAGATTTCTTGCCGATGGTTCTTTCAGAAGCGGCCGCTTCAGGGTTACCGCTGATCTCAACAGATATTGCCGCTAATCGGGAACGAATTCAGCCAGGCGAAAATGGGCTTTTGGTTGAACCTGGGAATATTCGAGAAATTAAAGAGGCGATCATGACCTTGGCACAAAACCCGGCCGAGCGAAAGGAAATGGGGAAAAATGCCCTTGAGCACACAAGAAGATCTTTTGATGCCCAAGCCAATGCGCTGCAATTGTTTGATCTTCTTAAATCGGTAGCTGGGAAACCAAGCTAATAGAAGCACCGCCCATGACAGGCAAAAGTTCTGTCTAACTTTGATTCTCCAACGGGTGACACATTCGCACATCGATCCGCCAGTACACGTTTTATTCTTGGCGAATGTGAAGCCCCTACCTACATATCGCTTACTTATAATCGCTATACTTTTCTCCTATAACTAATCATTAGGAGATTGAATTTTGACCCATCAAATTCAAGCAAGCTGCAGTTGTGGAAAAGTGACTTTCCAATCGGCCGAGCCACCGATTATTCAGATGACCTGCCACTGTGCAGACTGCCGCAGCGCTACTGGTAATGACTATTCAAATATCGCCTTTTTTAGAACAAAAGTGGCCGATATTTCGGGTAAGGTAGCCCCCCATCAATTTGTCGCCAACTCGGGCAATAACACTCAACGTGAAGCGTGCCCAGACTGTGGCACCGTTATGTTCGACAAATCAGACGGTTTCCCCATGCTAGTAGGTGTTTTTGCACAGCAGATCGAGCCCCCTTTTGAGTTTAACGCAGCTGCCCATGTGTGGGTCAAAAGCAAACTACCACATATCGAAATTTCAGGTCCGACTCAATTTAGCGAAGAATTCAAAACATGAGAGAGTCTCTAAGACAGAAAATCATTGAAGTTTGCGACAAAAAAATCGCCAGCAAAGGGGACAACGTTGGGCTATCGTTTTACGCATTTTTCGCCAACAAGAATGATGCCCCGGACCTCTTAATGGAGGCCGCAACCTGGTGGATCAAGACGCACAAACTCGACCATTTTGAAAAAGCACTCAAGATTAAGCAGATGGCTGAAGCTGAGAATCAAGATTCTCTATACGTGGCTCAACACCCAAACAAAGAAATCTATCAGGGTGATATCTTTTGGGTTGAAGCTGAAAACTCAGAGGGGTCTGAACTGGGGCAGTATCCCCATCCTTATGTGGTCATACAAGAAAATCTATTCAACCAGAGCCGGATTCACACCGTTGTTGTGTGTGCCTTAACCACCAATCTCAAGAAAGCGGGCTTGCCAGGAAACGTTCTGTTGGATTCAGGCGAGGCGAATCTTCCCAAACAAAGCGTTATAGAAGTTTCGAAAATATCATCAGTTGCTAAAATTCAGCTAGGTGACAAAATCGGCACCTTGGCTCAAGACAAAATTGATCAGGTTTTGGCCGGGATACGTTTTCTACAATCGTCATCGTTCATGCGTTAGCATTTTCTCAATACACAAACCGCTTTGATGGCATTAATCGAAATAAGAGTTGAAGACAGACATAAATTAGCCAGCCTATTTGAAGGGCATTTTGCCGGATTCACGGCCGACTCTATCTTGGAAGGGCACACCGGCCGCGCGTTGGCAGATTCGGCCGACCAGCCAACCTTTGCCGTGCTGGAACTCCCAAAAATCCAAGTTTGTATTTTAGGCGGCGATGCCAGCCATGCTCTTGCTAGTACTTACATTCAAGGTCTTTCTCAAATTACCCAAGTCTTCTACAGTTCTCCCGACTTTGTTGCGCTCTTTAACCAACTGCATCCGGGGAAAATAATCCCCCGCCAACGGTGGGCATTTTCGGCCGAGAACTTAGATGTTGAACACCTAAAGCAACTTAAAGCGAACGTCTCCAATCGTTTTCGCATCGTGCCCCTTAATGTCAACATCGTTAAACAGCTAAGCGAGCGTAAAAACAAATTTGCGGCCGTGCACGGGGTCACATTTAAAAGCCCTGAAGAATTTATTGAAAAAGGATTTGGCTATTGTGTGCTGGAAGGGGAAACCGAAAGCGCCAATATCGCCTGTGTCGGCTCCAGCTTTGCGATTTGTGAAGCGGGTATCGAGATCCAAATCGATACGAAAAGTAGCTATCAGGGAAATGGGCTAGCGACAGCCATTGCGGCCAGTGTGATGCTCCACAGCCTTGAGAAAGGACTTGTACCAGGTTGGGATGCGGCTACCCCGATATCGGCCAGTTTGGCAGAAAAGTTAGGCTACACGGCCCAAGGTGAGTATGACATGCTCATCTTTACCAACTCACGATTCTTAGTCTATTTAAGAAATTTTATTCACGCCACACGACGCCTTTTTAAAGGCGATAACAACCGCTAAACTTATGAAACATGCACTTGTTGGTGCAGGTGAATACCTGCCAAGAATGGAACCGGTCGATTTAGCCCTAATCGACAAATTGGGAAAACCGGCCAAGGTCGTTTGTATTCCGGCCGGAGCTGGCACCGAAGGCCCCTCTCGCATTCGCTATTGGAGCGAAATGGGCGTCAACCATTTCACGAAATTAGGTGTTGAAGCCAAAGCGGTCGAGGTGATTGATCGCACCACGGCCGATGATCCAAACCTTGCAGAGCAAATAGCAGAGGCAAACTTCGTCTATTTTTCAGGCGGCAAGCCTAGTTATCTGTTCGATACGCTTAACGGCAGTTTGGCTTGGCAGGCGGTAGAAACGGTGCTCCAAAACGGTGGATTGCTGGCTGGATGTAGTGCAGGTGCCATGATCCAAGGCTCTCAAATCGCAGGGCGGCTTAAACAGTCGGGCGGATTCGGTTTGCTTCCAAACTCTGTCATTTTGCCCCACTTTGACGAGTACCCTGGCTTTGTGTCACGCGCCAGCCGTTTGATTTCTGGCACCGACATTGTGACCTATGGCATCGATGGGATGACGGCTCTTTACAGAGATGGAGACAAGTTAGAAGTAATCGGTAGTGGTGGCGTGACGGTGATTACGAAAGCAGGGAAGACCCGCTACACGGCCGGGCCAATCCCTAGTAATCAATAATTGTTAGGCTCTAAAAAAAGACGTTTTACCCAGAAAACATTTTATGTAGGATCAGGTCTTGTGCTTGCCAGTAGCTAGGCGCACGGTGGCAACCTATATTAATTAGCGCACCTCAAACTCAAACGAGTCTGACCGATCTTCAGCACCAGGGACCGACACTTCTAATGTCATTTGACCGACCGCATTTTCAACTGGGATCGAAAAGTCGATTCCCCAAAAACCAAAATCTCCAACTGGAACAGCGACCATCACGATTTCTTCCCGTCCATCTCGCAATAGGCGAAATTCAACCGTATCCGTCGCGGTTGCAATCCCCGACACATAAATCGAGTCCCCCTGCGCTAAAACTCCAGCAAAAGAATCGATGATTTTCACTCGGCTGGCCCGACTGTCGTTTTCCGAAACAACGGTTACGGGAATTCTTTTTTCGCGCCAGTCACCAGCTCCATATTCACCCGTATAGGCAACAATGCAACCCTCACCCTGCAATCCACGAGGCAAAATGATTTGCGCATTCCATGTGCTCCAAGATCCCTCAAATGTTGTAATCGATATCGATTGACGGGAGACGAAATTGGTGCAGTTGTCCATCAGCAAGCCTATTGTCATGGTGTCATCAATCGGATTTAGAATGCTGCCGGCCAAAAACATCATATATCCCGAAACGACAGCTTCATCAGCGGCCGGAAGATCGATATCAATCACAGCACCTGGAATCTCGGCTTCATTTTCACGATCACGCCCTAAAACGACATCAATAAGCCGCTCTTCATTTGCATGAGTCACACTCAAAATTGCAGCACCTTCAACTGAATATGGAATGTCGAGATCACCACCCCAAGTCCCTTCAGCATTAGCGATAAAGGTTCCTATTGCCAGTTCACTTATACCAGATCGCAAAGCGACTTGTACCGTATCGCCGGGGGTTACCTGCCCAGCAAGCTGAAATACTGTCCCTGTTTGAATAGGGTCATTCGGCCGAGGGGCTAAAACCACCAAAGGCAGGTTTTCAACTTCGACAGCTTCTGGTTCCGCCTCTATTTCCAGTGTTGGCTCAGCCGGTGTTGCCTCTTCAACTACCTCTTCTTTGGCCGTGGCTTGGGGCTCAATCGTTGCTTCTGTTTCATTTTCGGCCGGGACAACCGTTATCGGTTGGGGTAAGGTTGCAGTTGGGCTAGGGATCGGAGTAAGTGTCGGCTCATCTTTTAAGGGCTCTGCTCCAGCGACAATCGAATCAGGCTGTAAAGTTTGTACAACTTGTTCTGCAGGTCGAGTTGGTTCTGTTTGATTATTACTACATGCTGACAAGAAAATCAGCAATAAAAACAAAGTGCAGTTTTTGAGATTCACTAAAACTCCTAAATGCTTAACGCCTAAAGATAAACAGGATGATACGATTTTAATCGAGAGAAATGATTTAAACAGCATCCCAGTTCATAGTACTATCTTCATCTGGTCTGTTGAGTTTATTTTCCACACGATAGCCGTCCGTTTAGCAAACGCTAGGGAAATGCTCAGATTTGACGAAAAAAGATAACCTTTTGGTCAAAAGCATATAGATATGCTCCATAAGTGAATCATTTAAATTTTATTTAATTGCCACGTAATAAATAGCGCGAGGTAGTAAGCATAACAGGCTCCCCCTGTTGTGTTTTTCTTCAGCTTCTAGTCTAGACTTGCTTCAGCTTCATCATCGTTAACGTCTCTTCTCATCCAGTTAACGATGGCTGAATCACTGACATTCCGATGAGTCAGGCTAACACGGTTATTTTCCGCATCAACTGATTGAATCGTGACCAACAGTTCTTCTCCTATTTGCAACGATTCTTTATGATCATCGGCCATCCAGCTTGGCATCTGTGACACATGCAATAAGCCTATACAGCCATCAGTTATTTCAATGAACGCCCCATAGTCAGCTACATGAGTTACTTTGCCCGCTATGGGAGCAAGCGGATCAAACTCTTTCGCTAATTTTTCGAGTGGATGCGGCAATGTCACTTTATGGTCTAAGCCGATCTGGTTTTTCTCAATGTCGATATTATCAATTTTGACACTAATAGTTTGACCCAATGCAACTGCATCTTCCGGCCGGCTGATTTTGTTGTGCGACAGTTTTGAGATATGTACCAAGCCAACCAAGCCATTTCCGATGTCAACAAAGACGCCATATGGTTTCGTATTGACCACGGTTCCAGTCACAACTTGCCCTTCAACTAATTTGGCCAGCAGCTCTTTTTGCTCTTCGTGCTCCGCTTTTTTAGAAGATAACATCAGCCGATCCTGGGCCTGATCAATTTCCAAGAATTTAACCGTGATCAATTCATCGATCATTTTCGCTTTAATCGCTTGTAGGTTTCCGCCACTAAATTTTGCTGACAAATGTGAATTTGGTATGAACCCTGTGATACGGCGGAAACGGGCTAACACACCACCTTTGTTGTACTGCACGACTCGCACATCGATCGCTTCATCATTTGCATAAAGTGATAACGCTTCTTTCCAGTCTTGCGAAGCTAAACCTTTCTCAAGCGACCCCTGAATTAAGCTACCCTTTGGTCCAAGATTCTCAATCATAATCGGCAGTTTATCACCACGACTCAACTTGTCGGCCGTTGCATCATCCATCAATTCAAGTTCACGTGAATCGATGATCGCATCGCTTTTGGCGCCAATGTCGACAAAAATCGCATCACCTTCAATGCGTAAAATGATGCCTTCATAGATGTCGCCAAGCTTAGGAACCACTCGGGTATATTGTTCGAGTAGAGCTGCAAAGTCTGATTGTGTTTCTTTTTGGATCGTTGGGTTGATCATAAATCTCCGGTTGCCATTAGCAGGGCCGCAACAATAAAGATAGACGGCCGTCTAAGTGGTCATTAGTTTGTAGGCTATGGATGAAATTTTTAAAAAGTTAGTTTTTTTCGATTAAAAACTTAAGCCGTATCGCTAAAAGCTGCTGCCAGCTTTGTTGAAACGCCTCGTAGGTCGTCTCGTCTGGCTCCCCGATAAATCGGTGCAGTAGGGTTAAACGAGTGCCGTTTGATTCGAGTGGTACTAAGCGGAAACGAATAATGCTGATCGTAAAATCACTTCCCATATTCCCCGTCATTCCTAACAGTTCGTTGTCTTTAAACTGGTCGACAATCGCATACAAAATACCATTGTCGGCCGCATCAAAGCAGTTGTAAAAACGACCGCCGATACGTGGCTCAAGCTTGACGATTGGATAAGATGTCGCTGGGGTTTCTGTCCACCATTGATCGATTGAACATGTCAGTGCATGAAATACCCGATCTAATGGTGCGGCATAGTCACATTGAAATTCAATTTCAGGTCGATGGCTACGTGTTTTTTGAAGTGTGCCGAGGAGGGGCTTTTGCGAGGGATTTAAAGATATTTTTGTTTTTAATTCGTCAAGCCTGACTTGGTCCAGATGATTCCAACGATACCGGCCGCGTTTTTCGGCCGTTACGATTCTCGACTTTTCAAGAACCTTTAAATGCTGCATGACAGCAAATCGTGAAATTTCAAAGTGGGTGCATAGTTCACCCGTCGTATGAGGTTTAGTTTTCAGTAACTCTATGATCCTGTTGCGGACCGGATTTGAAAAAACTTTCCAAGTGGGAGTTGCTGTTGCGAGTGTGTCCATATGTTCGCCTGACATGTGACAATGTATCACATGTCAGGTGAATACTTCAATTCATCCTTACATCTGAAGGCAAAAAACAGGCCGATAGAAAACAAAACTAGCATCGGTTTCACAAAGCACGTTGCACATTTGCCCAATCAAATGCACATGAACAGTGCAAAAGCTATAATTCAGCCGTAATAAACCCGATCTTATCCCATTAAAATACAAGCGTTTGCAAAATAGTAAGTAGTGAGGGGCAAGGGCCGTCACTATCTTTGTGTCTATCTGTAAGCGATTCAGGAGAAAAACATGCAAATCAAAGGCAGTACATTTTTGGTCACCGGTGGGGCTTCAGGCCTCGGCTCAGGCGTTGTGCGCAAATTCGCTGGAATGGGCGCAAACATCATGATCATGGATGTGAATGAAGATGGTGGTCATGCATTAGCGGCCGAACTTGGCGAAAATGTTGTGTTCCACAAAACTGATGTGACGAACGAGGCTAATGTTCAAGCAGGCGTTGACTCCGCAATGGAAGGCTTTGGTGCAATCCACGGTGTTGTGAACTGTGCAGGTATCGCGATTGGCGAGCGGGTTGTCGGCCGGAATGGTCCCCATCGACTCGAATCATTCAGCCGTGTGATCAACATCAACCTGATTGGTAGCTTTAACGTCTTGCGTTTAGCAGCCGTTGAGATGGCTAAAAACGAGCCAAACGAAGGTGGCGAACGCGGGATGATTATCTCTACTGCCAGTGTTGCTGCTTATGACGGCCAAATCGGCCAAGCCGCTTACGCCGCTTCGAAAGGTGGCCTTGTGGGCATGACATTGCCAATTGCTCGTGAGCTTGCTCGTTCTGGCATCCGCTGCAACACCATCGCTCCTGGAATCTTCGGCACCCCGATGCTCGGTGGCATGACTGAAGAGATTCAGGCCGCATTGGCCTCAGCTGTTCCTTTTCCAAAACGCTTGGGAACCCCAGAAGATTATGCCAAATTGGCACAACACATCGTTGAAAACGACATGCTTAACGGCGAAACGATCCGTTTAGACGGCGCGATTCGACTCGCTCCAAAGTAACCGGTGACCAGTCAGGCAAGAAACCGAACTTATCACTAATAACTGGAAAAATATGACTCATACAAACAATTCAAATCTCCCCCAACTTTCCGCAAATACAATCCGCTTTTTAGCGGCAGATGCGGTTCAGGCCGCTAATTCCGGCCATCCGGGGATGCCGATGGGTATGGCTGATGCCGCCATCGTGCTCTACAAAAACTTCATGCGTCACAACCCAACTGACACCAGTTGGGCAAATCGTGATCGCTTCATCTTATCGGCCGGGCATGGTTCAATGTTGCTTTATAGCCTATTGCATCTAACCGGATACAGCCTGTCGCTTGATGAGATCAAAAACTTTCGCCAGTGGGGGAGTAAAACACCAGGGCACCCAGAAAACACCCATACAGACGGCATTGAAACAACCACCGGTCCCCTCGGCGCTGGAATCAGCAACTCCGTTGGCTTTGCGCTGGCAGAGGCTTGGCTGGCTGGAAAATATAACAAACCAGGATTTGACGTTGTCGATCATCATACCTATGTGATTTGCAGTGACGGCGACCTGCAAGAAGGGATTTCGCATGAAGCATGTGCGTTGGCCGGGCACCTTGGTTTGGGCAAACTGATCGTCTTGTGGGACGACAACGGCATCCAGATCGATGGGTCTACCGACTTAGCGTTTGGCGAAGATGTGCTCAAACGATTTGAAGCGTATGGCTGGGATACCAATCGGGTAGATGGCCACGATATGTCAGCTGTCGATGCGGCGATTTCGGCCGCGAAAGGTGTGACTGACAAGCCAACGATTATTTCGTGTAAAACGATTATCGGTAAAGGAAGCCCAAACAAACAAGGGACTGCTAGCAGTCATGGCTCACCATTGGGTGAAGATGAAATCAAGCTCACCAAAGAAGGGATGGGCTGGCCGGTAGACGAAAAATTCTTGGTGCCAGGCGAAGTCCGTGAGTACATGGATGCGACCGCCAGCGGCCAAGAAGCACAGTCCGCATGGGCGACAATGTTCGCTGAATATGCTGAGGAACATCCAGCTGAAGCGGCCGCATTTACGGCCGAAATGGCGGGTGACTTGCCTGACAATTGGGAAGATGCTTTGAAGGTATTCGGACCTGATGACAAGATGGCAACACGCGCTGCCAGCGGAAAAGTTTTGGCGGGATTGGTCCCAGCCATCCCAGCGATGTTGGGTGGTTCGGCCGACTTAACCGGCTCAAACAAAACCGATGTCGATATTAAAAACACGGGATATGTCGCTAATGGGGACATTACCGGCCGATATGTCTACTACGGCGTACGGGAACATGGTATGGCCGCGATCATGAACGGCATGGCGCTACACGGCGGGGTGATCCCCTACGGTGGTACGTTCCATGTGTTCAGTGACTATATGCGGGGGGCGATGCGCCTTTCGGCCGTCATTCAAGAACGTGTGATTTATGTGCTCACCCATGACTCGATTGGCTTGGGTGAAGACGGCCCGACCCATCAGCCGGTTGAGCACCACATGTCTTTACGTGCGATTCCGAATCTGTGGATGATCCGTCCGGCCGATCCCAACGAAACGGCTCAAGCGTGGAAAACTGCACTTGCACGCACCGATGGTCCAACTGCGATTGTGCTCACACGCCAAGGATTACCAGTTATCGAGTCTGGCTTAGCTGCCAATGCGGCCAAAGGGGCTTACGTGGTAGCAGGGTCTGACAACGATGCTGCACTGATCTTAGCAACTGGCTCAGAGGTTGAAATTGCGTTAGCAGGACGCGACTTGCTCGCGGCTGAAGGGATTTCAGCCCGCGTGGTCAGCATGCCGTGCTGGGAGCTGTTTGATCTGCAATCGACCGAATATAAAGAGAGCGTCATTCCCTCGACGATCACCAACCGAACTTCAATTGAAGCGGGTATCACGATGGGTTGGCAAAAGTTCACCGGTCTAAATGGTGTGAATGTAGGTCTTGATCACTTTGGTGGTTCAGCTCCATTTGAAGTGCTGTATGAGAAGTTTGGCATTACGGCACAGGCTGTTGCTGAGGGTGTAAAAAGCCAGATTTAACGCAGTAAAAAAAAATGGGTGAGCGATTGGTTGCTGATGAGTGCTAATCGCTCACCCATTAGTAGAGCCTAGCTAAACAGCACTTGAATGTCTTCAGGCGTTAACTCTTTGAAAAAGCTTGATTCAGTCGCAATGAGCTGATCTACCAGCTTTTGCTTACGCTGCTGTAACTCCAATATCTTTTCTTCAATTGAATCACGTGTGATGAGCTTTTTGACAAAGACCGGCTTGTCCTGACCAATCCGATGCGTCCGGTCGGTCGCCTGCATTTCTACAGCCGGATTCCACCACGGATCGATGTGAACCACATAGTCGGCCGCCGTCAGATTTAAGCCGACGCCACCCGCTTTTAAACTGATTAGAAAAAACGGAATGTCAGGATCATTCTGGAACGCATCGATCTGCTCCTGCCGTTTGCGCGTGCTGCCATCGAGGTAAGCATATTTCAAATTGCGCTTTTTAAGCTCTGGCTCGATGAGCTTAAGCATTTGCACAAATTGGGAAAAGACCAACGCTTTATGCGGCTTCCCATCCTCGGCCGGGGTCGCCAAATTTTCAAGGTGCTCAAGCAGGTAAATCATCTTGGCCGAATCGCCGCGAAACGATTGATCAACCAGCTTAGGATGATTACATATCTGGCGTAGCCGCAGCAGCCCCTCAAGCACTTTCATGCGTGATGCATTCAGCCCCTTGTCTTCGACAATGCCCAATAGCTGAGCCCGGTAGCTGTCTCGCGTTTTATTGTAGAAGGCACGCTGATCAACTTCCATATCGGTGTAAACGATTTCGTCTGTGCGTGGCGGCAGGTCTGGAGCGACTTGGGCCTTGGTGCGGCGCAAAATAAATGGGAAGACCATCTCTTGCAAAAACTTGGCCGTATCTTCATCTTGGTTTTTCTGAATCGGATTACCAAACTCCCGCTTGAAATAGTCAAGGCCGCCCAGCAAACCAGGGTTCAAGAAGGCGAACTGTGACCAGAGCTCAAAGGTTGAATTCTCAACCGGGGTGCCGCTCATGGCCAATCTACGGCCGCCTTTCAACAACCGGGCGGCTTTCGACACTTGTGTAGCCGGACTTTTAATCGCTTGGGATTCATCGAGCACAATTGTTTCGAATCGATACTCGCGCAGGGTTTCGATATCGTTACGCATCATCCCGTAGGTGGTCAAAATTAAATCGTATTGATTAAACTGAGCGGTATTTTTGTTGCGGTCAGAGCCGAAGTAAATGAGTGTTTTTAAATTTGGAGTGAAACGGTGTGTTTCACGTTCCCAATTGGTGAGCAATGAACGAGGCATGACGATGAGAGCGGCCGGAAGATCGGGTGTGTTTTCACGGATTGAGGCAAGAAAGGCCAAAATCTGCACTGTTTTACCCAAGCCCATGTCGTCGGCCAAGCAGCCGCCAAAATCAAACTCTTGTAAGAAGTGGAGCCAGTCGTAACCGGATTTTTGATACGGCCGGAGTTCACCCACAAAGCCGGCCGGAAGTGGTACAGGCTTAATCCCACTAAAATTTTTCAGCTTTTGCACACGCTCTTCATAGTGTTCGTCAAGCTGCACTTGATCTGCCTGCTGCAACAGCTGATCAATGAGGGTTAAATGATGGGCACTAAAACGAGCACCTTCTTCTGTTTGCTCGCCTAAATTAAACAGATGTGTATATCTTGCAATCCAGTCAGATGGGATTTCACCAATCGATCCATCGGCCAATTTGATGAAGCGTTCTTTTTTACGCAAAGCTTTACGAATCTCTGGCAGTTTGACTTCCATGTCACCAAACTTCACTAGTGCCTGCACGTCGAACCAATCGATTCCTGATGAAACATTTAGCGAAATCGATGGTCCAGAGCGGTGGACTTTGACCGAATTTATATTTTCTTCCCCAAATATTTCAAAACCATCGGCTGTTAAATTGGGAATTTTTTCAAGTAGAAAATCAATCGTCTCAAGACCAGACCGTAAAACAAAAATGCCGGGCTCATGAGGTTTTGTCGCCTTTTTAAGCCCACTTCGGCCGCTTGAAAGAGTGTTGAGTGTGTCATGCTCAAACTGAACGTCTCGTTTCATGCGGATAAAGTTTAAGCCGTCTGGCTCAGCCTCATCACGCTGTAAAACTTCGCCCAAAGAAGCTTCATTAAACAGCATTGAGTGGCCCCCATATGAGAATGCCAGCTGCGCGATCAGTTGATTTTTGTTGTCAGGATCGTCCTTCAAATAAAGTTGTTTTTGTGGACTTAGATCTTCAATAGTGCGCCAGTTGATCGCATTGCCTGTCACACTGACCATTTCCATAATCGGCAACAGATAATTGTCTACGAAGAAGCTGGCCTCATCCTCCTCCATGTTGAGGTAACCGATGCTTGAAATAATATTCAACGCTTGTGAATCGACTCTGTCGCTTAAAGAAAAAAGCTGGTCCCCCAGCAAAATCCAAACATGGCCTGAGTGTTCGATAAACTCGTTTCTCTCATAAACAGGAAATCTGGAATCGCCGACTTTTAGCTCGGGAATTGTGACGAGATTATCGTCGATAAAATCGAGGCTAAGCGAAAAATCGGCCGGTTCTTTAAACGTTTTGAGCCGTGTTTGAAACGGATCACGACCGTCCCCCAGATAAATCACACCTCCCAGTGCGATAATATCGTTCATATATTCCGTAAAGTGCACATCATGAGAATATGAAGTCTCCTGTCCTACCAGGCTAATTAACTGGACCGCTATCTGCGGCAGATTAAGGCACTTAGTGGGTGCCAGCTGTGTCTGGCTGTTAACTGAAGTCTGCCGTTCTTGAGTGAGCAATGGCCCCTGCAAGTATTCGTCAATGTCAGAATCAGATGCGACCGGGCGATTGGCGGCCCCATCATAGAAAGCCTCAGGAAGCTGGGAGACAGTCACTTTGTATGCCTTTAATAATCGCCCTTGATACCCTTTTTGTAAGCTAAAAAACAGCCAATAAGGTTCTGAGTTGGTGATTGATCGGCTGTGTTCAGAACTATAGCGGGACCGGTTGAGCGCTGAGTCGATTCGGCGGCGCCATGGCCAGTCGTTTTGGGGTTTCTCAAAACTGTTTTGGAAAACCAGCTTAACTTTAGGTCGGCCGTCATTAAATTGTTTTTGTGGTGGTGTCATTTTGGTCAGATATAAGTGTGAAGCTACGATATGTTTACAGGTGCCTTGGCTTCTAAATGCAGGACAGGTGCAAGTTGTTCCAACATGGGTATCGGAAAATTTGAAATTGACGTTGTAGTAGGGTTGGTGGTTCCCTTTAACCTTTAGCTGAGCCTGATCATCATCAAGTTTAAGCAGTTCAACACGGCCGTCTTGGTCGTATTTTTGCCCCCTTGTATAAAAATCTGTTGGAACTTTGCTCTCAATATTTTCAGCCGCAATCAGTGCTAACAACTTGCTCATGCATTTTCCTGTTCAAGTCAATTGGAAGTTCACTAAAGTTAAAAAGTGAATCAGAAATTTTAACACAGTCCGCCGATAATCAGATTATTAATTTAAATGGCTTATTCTCTATTTACTCTTAACGTAATCAATTGATTTCAGATAAACTACCGGCATGCTAAAGATTTCAAGGATGAACCGATGTCTGTAGTCGAACTGAATTTACGCCAAAAAAAGTTGCTTCAACAGTTAGCCGAACTTAGAAAAACCAAGCAGCTTGCCGAGCCCTTCACCCCTTTTCCGGTCGACCTGATGAACTATGTGGTCTATTTGCGCAGTCGTTATAACTTGCGTATCCAGTGGATCAGCGATTTGGAAGTGCTGTGTTTGGCCGGATATCTGACATACGAATGGAATCGGATGTGGACGTCTAAAAAATATGCAGTTAGCAAAGCAGGCATGGGGATATTGGATGATCCTGTATTTATAACCAAGGATGATTACAAACGTGAGCATCCATCGTTGTCAGGCTTTGATTTGTTTATAGATTCAACCACACAGCCACCTTCAAATGAATCATTTAATCATTTATTGATTGCAGATTTAGAGAAAATGACTATTGCACTTAAAGAAGCATTTACAAATGCTTTGTCTGGGGTTGAGCTGGGCAATGTTGTGGCAGAGCTTAATCTGGTGACATCCCATCTAATGACGGCTCAGCCAGATAAAAATGACATTGCGAATTCAATCCAAATTATGGGTAATGAAATCATGCAGCAGGTCGCGGCCGATTTAGGCAACCCAATGGCGGCTGACTCTTCCCATTTGCTCATGGTGTTTAGTTTGTGGAACAAACAGGTGGTCAAACGCCTTATGCTGGAAACAATATGACGATTGAAGCGGTTATTTTCGATTTTGATGGCACGATTCTAGATACAGAGTCGGCCGGGACTGTCGCCTGGCAACAGATCTATACACAATATGGGCAGACGTTGCCGATGGACCAGTGGTTACAAAATATCGGCCGGACGAATGTTTTTCTACCTGCTGAGCATCTCATCGATCTTACTGGGATTAGCGAAACTCCGGCCGAGCTCAGAGAAAAACGGCGTCAACTTCGGCTTGAGATATTAGCCGAAGAAGGTGTTATGCCTGGGGTGCTTGATCGCATCGCTGAAGCGAAAAAGCTAGGCTTGAAGCTTGGGATCGCCAGTAGCTCAAACGCCCGCTGGCTAAACTATCATCTGCCCCGCTTGGGCTTATTGTTTGAATTTGAAGCTGTCCGCGGCCGGTCAGACGTGGGTGATGTTGGCAAACCGGAGCCAGACGTTTACTTAGCTGCCTGTGAAGGCTTGCGCGTTGCTCCTGCGAACGCCCTCGCACTTGAAGATTCAGTCAACGGAATTATCGCGGCCAAGCGAGCTGGCATGCGGACCGTCGCTGTCCCGAACCCTGTTACAAGAGGCATGGACTTTGGCCAAGCTGATTTGATAGTCGACTCATTGGCGGAACTTACTTTGACCGAAATGATTGAGCAAATCGGCTAGTCAGTCTGGTAATACGTAACAATTAACTTTCGCGGCGTTTGCATCCTGCAACCTGCATTTTTTACACCCTATGAATATTCTAGAAATCATTAGCAAAAAACGAGACAAACAAGAGCTAGCTACCGCTGAAATCAACTTTTTCACCAAAGGGTACACGGTCGGTTCTATCGCTGATTATCAGGCCTCAGCCCTGCTCATGGCGATTTACATCAACGGGATGAGCCGGCGCGAAACGGTTGATTTAACGATGGCGATGACCCACTCGGGCGAAATGCTTGACCTACATGACACCCTTGATTTTGTTATCGATAAGCATTCAAGCGGTGGCGTGGGTGATAAGACGTCACTGGTTGTGTTGCCGCTGGTTGCAGCCTGTGGCGTACCTGTCGCAAAAATGTCCGGCCGGGGGTTGGGGTATTCAGGCGGTACGCTCGATAAAATGGAAGCGATTGAAGGGTGGACGCCTAATCTCACCATCGAACAAATTAAGGCACAAGCGGCCGACATTGGGCTGGTTTTGGCGGGGCAAACGGCGAGCTTAGCTCCGGCTGACGGGAAGCTTTATGCCTTGCGTGACGTCACTTCAACCGTTGGCTGCATGCCGTTGATTGCAGGCTCGATCATGTCAAAGAAGTTGGCGGCCGGGGGCGATGGGATTGTGCTGGACGTAAAAATCGGTTCAGGTGCTTTTATTAAAACGCTTGAAGAAGGGCGCATCTTAGCGGAGCTAATGGTCAACATCGGTAAAGACGCTGGACGTAAAACGGTTGCGATTTTGTCAGACATGAATCAACCGTTAGGGCATGCTGCTGGTAACGGACTTGAAACGCTAGAGGCGATTAAAACGCTCCAAAATGATCCAGCCACACCGGCCGACTTTTGGGCGCACTGTCTACAGGTTGGCAGCTACATGCTCTATTTAGCAGGGGCGGCCGATACGCCTGAATCGGGCGAGGCGATGCTGACTGAGACACGTGACTCCGGCCAGGCTTTGACCAAATTTCGCCAGATGGTAGTGGCTCAAAGTGGGTCTGGTGCGATTGTTGATGATCCAAGCAAGTTGCCCCAAGCACATGTCATCGCTGAGGTTGTTGCACCAAGTGCAGGATTTATCCAGCAAACCGATACGGAAAAACTGGGTTGGACCGTGGTTCATCTGGGCGGCGGCCGTTTGCAAAAAACAGACAAAATCGATCCAACTGTCGGGTTTGTCATGCCAGTCAAAGTTGGAGATCAAGTTGAAGCAGGTCAAACGCTGGCCACAGTTCATGCGGCCGATCAAGCAGGGTTTGAGCAGGCAAAACAGTCGATTTTAGAGAGTATTCAAATCGGGTCAGAGAAAGTTGAGCAGCTCCCTCATTTTTACGGCATTATCGATTAAACTGTACGCATCCGACCGAGGGGCCTACGCCCTAATCTGCCCACTACCCAATACAACCCACTTATAGGTCGTTAGCTCTTCCAACCCCATCGGTCCGCGGGCGTGTAGCTTCTGCGTGCTCACAGCCACTTCTGCGCCTAAGCCAAACTGACCTCCGTCATTAAAGCGGGTGCTTGCATTTACAAATACGGCCGATGAATTGACCTCATCGACAAACTGCGTCGCGTTCTTCCAATCGTTCGTGATGATGCTGTCTGAATGGTCTAGGCTGTGATCCTGAATATGGGTAATCGCTTCATCAATCGAGTCAACGACTTTGAGCCCCAGAATCAAATCCATCCATTCGGTGCTGAAATCATCAGGCCCGGCCGCTTCAAAGCTGGCAGAATGGCCGTTCTGACTCAAGACCGATAACGATTGTGGGTCTGCTCTTAGGCTAACCGCGTTAGACGCCATCCGTTTAGCCACCTGTGGAATAAACGATTGCGCCACATTTTTATGGATTAGCACTGTGTCGAGCGCATTGCACACGCTCGGCCGCTGGACTTTCGCATTCTCGATGATATTGAGCGCGTCGGCAAAGTCGGCCGACTCATCGACGTACACATGGCATATGCCGATCCCGCCAGTAATGACCGGAATCGTCGCTTGTTCGCGGCATAGTTTGTGTAGTCCTGCGCCACCTCTGGGAATCAGCATATCAACATACTGGTCAAGCTTCATAAACTCAGTCACCAAGGCTCGATCTGGGTTGTCGATGTACTGCACGGCCGCTTCTGGGATACCCGCTTTTTCTAGCGCACTTTGGATCACTGTGACCAACGCTAAATTAGAGCGCAACGTCTCTTTGCCACCGCGCAAAATCGCCGCATTTCCCGTTTTGAGCGTTAGCGTGGCGATGTCAATCGTCACATTCGGCCGGGCTTCGTAGATGACGCCTAACACTCCAACCGGTACCCGGCGGCGTGTGATTTGGAGCCCATTGGGCAGATTGCGACTATCGATGGCTGAGCCAACCGGATCTGGCAAAGATGCGACTGCTCGGCAGTCATCAGCCAACTTGGCGATACGCTCTTCGGTCAGCAAGAGTCGGTCGAGCAGCCCGCTTGTTAAGCCATTGGCTTCACCATCCGCAATATCCAAAGCATTTTGGGCCAGCACCGTTGCCGCCTGCGCCTCAAGTTCTTCTGCGATGACATGCAGCGCTTTGTTTTTTTGATCGGTTGTTAATTTAACTAACTCGCGGCTGGCTAATTTAGCCGCCATTCCCATTTTGTTTAAATCAGTCATTTCGTTTATTCCACTATCTGTTTTCTAAAAGGACCATGTCATTGTGATGGACCGCTACTTTGCCGTATGCATACCCTAAAATCGTTTCAATTTCGTCCGATTGGCTGCCCGCAATTCGGGTTAAATCAGAGCTGTTATATCGCGCAATTCCTCGGCCGATAACGGTTCCATCTTCTTGCTGAATTTGGACCGTCTCGCCACGCACAAAGCTCCCATTAATCGCCGTGATTCCGGCCGGGAGTAAGCTGAGCCCTTTTTCTTGCTGAAGCTTTTTGCACCCCATTTCGTTGACCGTAATCGCGCCACTTGTGGCTGAACCGGCCAGCAGCCAGCGTTTGCGGTTGCGCAGCGGGTTTTTGACCGCTGGGAATTTTGTAAATGCTACCTCATCATTGTCTTCCAAAATGCGAGTGATAATGTTTTTTTCAGATCCGGCCGCTATCACGACGTCTGTTCCGGCCCGCATCGCCGTTTCAGCCGCCTGTAGCTTCGTCGCCATGCCGCCTGTTCCCATCTCACCTTTGCCGCCCGCCAGCGTACGAATCGTATCATCAATCGCTGTGACTTTTTGAATCAGCTTCGCATCTGGGTTCGATCTAGGATCGGCCGTGTACAGCCCCTTTTGGTCTGTCAGCATAATCAGCAGATCGGCGTCTGCCAATACCGCCACCATCGCCGATAAATTGTCGTTGTCGCCCACCCGAATTTCTTCTGTGGTAACCGCATCATTTTCATTAACGATTGGGATAATGCGATGGCTAATCAATGCACGAAAGGTGTCACGGGCGTTCAAAAATCGATTACGTGCTTCAAAATCGGAGCGCGTTAATAGCACCTGGCCGACATGGATATCGTAAATTTCAAACAGGCGCTCCCACTCAAACATTAGGCGTGACTGCCCTAAGGCTGCCAGCATCTGCTTTTTAGCCACGGTGCGCGGTTTGGTCTTCCAACCTAGCCGATCTTTGCCTGCCTGAATTGCCCCACTTGAGCAGAGGACAACCTCACACCCGGCCGCATGTAGCTCAGCCAATTGGCGCACAATTTCAGCCATACCTGGCTTGTACAGGCGACTTTTTCCAGCGGTTAAAACACTGGTTCCAACTTTGACAACAATTCGTTTTGACTTCATTTTTCGGGATCGGATTATAACACTGATCAAAACTCAATGAATACATTGTTTTTTTGACTTATATCATTTGATTACGAACCATAAAATGACAGCGATGACTAAGCATATCGCAGCGATAACATCAGCAATGACAATACGCTGAATAGCAGCGTTGTAATCACCAATGGAAAATGCTAAATAGAAGAATGAGCCTACAGAACCCAATGTAGCGATAAATGCTAGCGGTTGCAGAGATGGATTAAAGGCCGCATAGGCAATAAAAAAGCCTAACAATCCAAAAAGAATCGCTCGGTGCCGCATTAATATTTCTAAATTGTTTTCATCGACTTTAATGTCATATAAAACGGTCAGCCTATCTATACTGAAAAAGCCACTAATGGGTAAGATGTGGATGATTGCAATAATGAGTAGCAAGCCTGTGATTATTCTTTCGATTACTGTGAATGTCATTGGAATCCTCAGGTGTTCAGGGTTTTGGATCAAATCGTTGGCAATAGGTTGCAACTTAATAAGTAGCCATTTCGATGAAAAAGGTTGCCAAGTTGTGCCAATTTGGCTCGATCTAACTTGCTCTCCTCAATTATTTTCTTTGCTTAGGTGAATCTAAATTTCAAGAATTGTTTGTTTGCTATTTGAATAAAATCGGATTATGCTCTACACAATCTACGATGACGCAGTATTAAAACCGTAGAGTGGTCATTATCCAGCCCAATGTTGGTTATAAGACACGGCTGTTGGAGCACTTACCAATTTGAATCGGGACGGTCAAACGACAGGTAGTTTCTGGAACACCGTTATAGATTTCATTTTACCCCCAGTCTGTAATGGATGTGAGACTGCGGGGAGCCTTATCTGCGCCACATGCCAAGAAAAATTAATTTGGTTAAAAGAGCCCTTATGTGTCATTTGTGGGCAGCCTAATTTTCGCTCCGGAAAATGTCGCCAGTGTACCAAAGTACCGCCACCTATCGATAAAATTCGGTCGGCCGTCTTGTACACTGATCCTGTGACACGAATCATGCATCAGTTCAAGTATTACGATCAGTTTGCGCTGACTCGAACGCTTACAGATATGATGCTGGAGCCTGCAAATGAGCTGATTCAGTCAAACCCCATCGATGTGATAATTCCCATCCCTCTACATTCGAGCCGTGAAGCGGAACGAGGCTATAACCAAGCCTATTTGCTGGCGGCCGAGCTATCGAAACGGCTAAATATCCCTGTTGTTAAAAATGGTTTATATCGGATGCGCCAAACAGAGATGCAGGCCCAGCTAACGCGGCGTGAGCGGGCCGAAAATATGGATGGGGCGTTTCAGGTTGGGGAAGTTAATCTAACAAATCAACGTGTGATGTTAATTGATGATGTGTGTACAACTGGTGCAACGTTGTACGCGGCCGCCCGCTGCCTAAAATCGGCCGGAGCCAGCCATGTCACCGGTTTATGTGTGGCAAGGGCATTAAAAACTTAAACTTATTTTCTTAGGCTGACGCATCAACTGGGATCGTTGTCAGCATTTATTCCCGTAGGAGGGTTTAACAAATGGAACTATCTATCCACACAAATGGTATGAAGTTGTCTCAGAAGCTAGAGAATTATGTCGAAAAGAAAACTGAAAAGCTCGACAGATATATGCCGGGACTTCAGAATGTGAATGTAGAGCTTAGCCAGAGAAAAGCGAAAAGTTCAGCTGAGCGACGTGTCGCTCAGCTTACCATTCGGGATAGTCGGGGTGCCATTTTAAGAGCAGAAGAGAAAAACGATACGATTTACGGCGCTATCGATTCAGTTATAAGCAAAATTTATCGTCAAATTAAGCGGCACAAGGGGCGGACTAAAGACCATAGACGGAACGGGTCAAATGATATGGTTGATATCATTCCTCCTGATTTGCTCGTGTTAGACGATGTGCCAACCCCTCGGATCATGCGCCGCAAGCAATTTTCAATCCAGCCGATGTCTGAAGATGAGGCGCTTGATCAAATGATTTTGCTCGATCATGACTTCTTTGTTTTTAATAGCCGGGAAGATAACTCTGTGAATGTTCTGTACCGACGTAAAGATGGTAATGTCGGTATTCTGCAGCCCACTGTAGATTAAAGATTAAATTAGACAAAAGATAAGAGGCTAGAGATGAGATTCTCTAGCCTCTTATTTCTCTACCCCCTCTAATTTCACTCTGTTTTTGTGGCCTACAATTGAGCTTATGTCACAATGGTTTTATGTCAAACATTCTTGTTATCTGTACTGGAAATGTGTGTCGTTCACCCGTGGTGGAGCGACTGTTAGTTAAGCGGTTGGCTCAGCGTAATCTGGTAGATTGGACGGTGCATTCGGCCGGGACGGGTGAATATCCCCCGCGGTCTGCCTCTCGTTTTAGCGTTGAAGTGATTGAAGAAACAGAATCAATTGATCTAATGAATCATCAATCGAAAGTGGCCACGCAGGCAATGGTGCAACAGGCTGATCTGATTGTTTGCATGGAAGCGAATCACAAAGAGATTTTGAGCTTAGAGAATCCGACTGAAGCCAGCAAAATATTCTTGCTTAGCGAAATGGTGCCTGGCCCAATCTACGATGTGCCTGATCCCTATAGTAAAAACAAACAGGCTTACGAGATGATGGTCAAAACGGTTACCGGTTTAGTCGATGAGGG
Source organism: Anaerolineae bacterium (assembly GCA_045105475.1). GTDB lineage: Bacteria > Chloroflexota > Anaerolineae > Promineifilales > Promineifilaceae > WTJY01. Next base: position 34,249 of record JBGCDP010000110.1, on the reverse strand, counting down.
GCTTGAACGGATCATTGAATTGGCAAGCTAAACGTGCTTGATGAAGCGTACTTAATCTAACGAGTTATCACGGTCCACTGATTGTCGGCGAGGTTCGGACTAGGAATCGATTACCACCCCTGCAAAAATTGATCCCATTCTTCGCGTCTTTTAAGATAGCGCCCAAACCTATATGCGGCCGAGGGGCGAGGCTCAAAAGGAGGACGCCGCAAAGGCATACGGGCCTGCTCTGGTGTTCGGCCACCCTTTTTTCGATTGCAAGGGCCACATGCAGCAACAATGTTTAACCATGTGTGCTTACCGCCTGCATGTTTGGGTTTTACATGATCAATGGTTAGATCATGAGCCTTTTTGCCACAATATTGGCATGTATGCTGATCTCGCCGCATGATTTCCCGTTTTGACATGTTAATACGTGGCCGAGGGCGTTTGATCATGTATGACAGTCTGATAATTGATGGGATTCCGAATGTAGTCTGGGAGGTGTGCACGGTCCCACGGCCGTTGATAATTACCTCCGCTTTTCCAGAGATAATCAAACCAAGCGCACGGCGCGTATTGCTTACATGCAAAGGCTCAAAGTTTGCATTGAGTATTAGAACGGGTTCGGCTAACGGATTATAAGCCTGTTCCATATCTTTTTTGGTAATGGCAGTGTTGTGTCAACGCAACAAATACCCTAGGCGACTAAATTTATTTATACATCAGGACGGGAGATAGGACCAGAAAAAGTATCAATTTTCAACGGACAATGAACAAAGGTTAATTTGTTTTGTTCTTATCTAACATATTTTGATTGTAAAAAACAATCTGGTAGCATCATTTTGCTATGAACTTAAACGAACTGACTAACTATTTAGATGGCTATCTGCGTATTGCGGAGATCAGCGACTATGGGCCACAAGGTCTGCAAGTAGAAACAGACAATCAAGATGTGAAAAAAATCGCACTGGCGGTTGATTCAGCTCCGGCCGTTATTGAAGCCGCCGCTGACTGGGGAGCGGATCTGCTCCTCGTGCATCATGGGCTGTTTTGGGGTAGCCCAGAGAGAATTGCCGGGCCGTTAGGCCAACGAGTGCGCACCTTTATGCGCCATGGAATTAATCTTTACGCGGCTCATTTGCCGTTAGACGCCCACCCTGAAGTGGGCAACAATGCGGTTTTGGCTAAAATATTTGGCTTGGAAAACATCATCTGGTGGGGGAATATGAAAGGAACTCCACTAGGAGTTTGTGGAGATGTTCGGCCGATTTTGCGCAAAGATTTAGAGACTAAAATCAATAGCCAACTAGCAACCAGTAGTAAGGTCTTACCGCACGGACCAAGCACCGTAAAACGTATCGCCATTTTATCTGGTGGTGGGGCAGGTATGGTTGAAGAGGTCGTTAGTTTGGGGGCCGATACGTATATCACTGGCGAGACATCTCATTCACACTATTGGCTTGCCTCTGATTTTGGAATTAATGTCATTTTTGGCGGGCACTACGCCACTGAAACTGTGGGCGTTCAAGCTCTAGGGGCACAGTTAAGCGAAAAGTTTAGTCTCGAAACCCAGTTTTTTGATTTCCCAACCGACATGTAAACCAGTAGTTAGTGTGGGAGCTTACAAAATCAGATCAACACACTCGAGAGAAATAGCCCATATTTCCTGCACCTGCCTGTGAAAATATAGGGAAGTTTCCCATGTAATTTTCACACGATGAACTATCGTAAGTTTAATCTTAATGGGGGTAGTAAGAATACTATAAAGGCTTCTCTCGCTCTTCGCGATGCATTGGCTTGGTTGAAAACTTGCTATACACACCACACACTATTGGAAACTGATCAATCTTTTTATTGATTTACTTAGCACAACGCTGGGAACTTCCAAGCAATAAAACCCTCCCTCACGCAAGATAAACTGTCAACAATTAAATAATCACTTCAGGCGCCCTGATTTAGCCTCTGCCTAAATGCTTTTATAGAGGTCGATCAGTTAGCCTTCTCATTAGTCTTTTTGGCGAATAGGAACACAGTTCCATTTTTGGACGTGCTAGTTCCAATGTGATTTAAATCATCTTCTGATTTTTGTAAGCTTTTATCTGAATGAAATTACGCGCATATTTGTTTAAACAAATTCAACGGTTAGTGCGAGAAGCGGCGGAGTCTTTGCCAATCCCTCCAACTCCATACTATCGTGTTGAAATGCCTCCAAAAGATAAAGCAGTCATGGTTTATGATAATCAGCTTTTGGCTGGCAAAAACGTTTTGATTACGGGAGCTGGTCAAAATATAGGCCGGTCCATCGCGTTAGAAATGGCCCAGCAAGGGGCTACTATTTACTTCACTGAAATAAACCCAGACAGTTGCCAAGCTGTTGAAAAAGAGCTGCTCAGACTATCACCTCAATCAAGAGGCTTTCAGCTGAATATTCTGCATGCTGATGAACAATCTGAGCTGCTAGCATGGCTAGATGTAAATGACATGCAGATTGATGTTTTAGTGAACAATATAGGTAAGAATGGGGCAACTATTAAAACAGAAGAACTCGATATTGAAGAATGGAAAAGTAACTACGAAATCAATTTGTTTGGGCCAATTGCACTTACCAAAGAAATAGCTGGCCGCATGATAGCGAATGATGTGCGTGGGAATATCATATTCCTCACCTCGATCCACCAAGAGCTAGCGAGCCGTTGGCCATCGTACAGCAGTGCAAAAGCTGCTTTAGCATCGGCCGTCAAAGAGCTTGCGTTAGATTTGGCTCCAAAAAACATTCGAGTTAATGGGATTGCACCGGGTGCCGTAACGAAATTTGAAGATGATCTACTGGCACCTGAACCACATACCCCACTGTATCAAACGACAATTGATCCTGACTACATCGGCCGGACAGCTGTCTATTTAGCTTCTGACTATTTTTCACGGTTTACCACCGGTAGCATTATGAAAATAGATGCTGGATTAACACTGGTTAGTGCTAGAAGCATTCAAGAAAAAACGCGGGTGGAAGCACCTCTGCTGGAGGGCATTCCTTAATGAAAATCCTTCATTGGCTAAATACATTTTTACCTGACATTGGTGGCATTCAGACCTTTACAAGTAACCTGCTGCCTTTTCAGCGGGAACAAGGGCATGAGCTTTTGGTGATTGCAGATATTGGGTTTCGTGGAGCCCCTGAAACCTCGCTTCAGGGGGATGTTCCTATTCATCGATTTAATATGATTCGGCCGTTGCAAAATCGCAATCCCAAAGAGTTGCTTCTGACCAAAATCGCCATTCAAAAGCTAATCAAATCGTTTGACCCGGATGTTATTCACATGCAACCAAGTGGTCCCGAACTTGTTTACGCTCAGCAGGTGTTCAGATTAATTAAAAAGCCGCTTGTTGTCACAATACAGGCTAGCTTTGATTCTATCGAATTGCAGACTGAGAAGCGGTCGAGCTTGGGTGCCTTTATCAAGCAGGCCAATCAAGTAATCGCCGTTTCAACTGATGTTAAAAAGTGGATGGGGCTTGCGTTTGAGCTATTAGCGGATGAGATTGGAGTGATTCCAAATGCTATACCGCTGCAGGATATTGCGCGTACACCGCTGCCATTTGATCTGCCAATTCTGCTGGCCCTATGCCGATTAGATCCACAAAAGAATTTAAGTTGCCTGTTACGGGCGTTTCAAATTGTTTTTCAAAACCATCCACAAGCCCGTTTGATTATTGGCGGGAGTGGCTCTGAAAAGGTGAAATTGAAAGCGTTGGCTGGTGAGCTTGGATTAGATGATGCCGTTGATTTTCTCGGATGGGTTGACCCGCAAGAAGTCCCTCGACTTTTGAACCAATCGACTGTGTATGCTTCGTCTTCCGATTATGAGGGGCTTTCTCTGAGTGTTTTGGAAGCGGCACAAATGGCTCGGCCGATTGTGGCAACGGCCGCTGATGGTATGAGTGAAGTGGTTCAAGATGGTGTCACCGGCTATTTGGTGGAGCCGAATGATCATGCAAATATGGCTGAAGCTATTTGCCGGTTACTGGCAAACCGAGAGCAGGCTCAAGCCTTTGGAAATGCAGGGCGAGAGCATGTTGAATCGGCTTTCGGAATGGCTCAAACGTCCGCTAGTTACGACCAAGTTTATCGCGAAGTTGCTCGGGTCAATTACGAGGTTGCTATATGAAAATATTGTTCTGGTTAAACACGTTTCTGCCGGATTTAGGTGGTATTCAAACATTTACGGCCGACTTGCTGCCCCATCTGCGCGAGCAAGGGCATGAAATCATTTTGATTGCTGATCATGGGGAATCAAAACGGCCGCCTTTTGCTCTGCACGGTGATGTGCCGGTCCATTGTTTTGATACGATTGGACCCTTGTTCAGGCAAAACCCGGCTGGCATCATACGCACCCGCATCGCTATCCAAAAACTAATCAACGAATTTCAGCCTGACTTGATCCATCTCCACCCTTGTGGCCCCGAAATTCTTTACTACTTACAAATTACGAAAACCCGGCCGATCCCAACTGTTGTGACCGTTCACAATAACTATGAGACGCGAAATGTACGGCCGACGCTCGATACCGGTTTCGGAAAAATGCTGGCTCAAGCTGGACAGATTACCACTGTTTCAAATGAGATTCTAGACTGGATTTTAGGCTACCACCCTGAGTTTGCTGATAAATCACAAGCGCTGCTCAATGGCATTTCACCACAAACCCATCCTGTTAAACCGCTGCCATGGGAGCCACCTACACTGCTCTCATTAGGCAGGCTGGCTCCTCAAAAGCAAATTGACGTACTTTTGAAGGCGTTCCAGATTGTGAATAAAAGCCATCCGGCCGCATGTCTGAAAATTGTAGGTGATGGCCCAGAAGCTGATACGCTTAAAACTTTGGCCGTTCAGCTAGAAATCGATCATGTCGTGGATTTCCCCGGCCGTGTACACAACAGTGAAGTGGCTGAGCTGTTTAATCAGGCAACCCTATTTGTCATGAGCTCCCAGCACGAAGGCTTGCCTATTGCAGCCTTAGAAGCTTCTCAAATGGCTCGGCCGATTGTATCAACGCGTGTGGGTGGTATGGATCAAGTCGTTTTAAGCGGTGAGACCGGCTTGTTGGTTGAGGCGGGGGATGTGGTTGGGTTAGCGGCGTCAATTAACACTTTGCTCCAAAACAAGGAAATGGCAGAGACATTTGGCCATGCGGCTCAAGATCGCGTGAAAAATCACTTTGGTATGGCTAAATGCGCGGCTAAATATAATGAAGTTTACAAACGGTTGGTGACACCTGTTGGAGAATGTGCCGATGTCTGACTCTAAATCCCCACTCATTAGTGTCATTGTCCCTGTCTATAATCGCGAGCAATACGTAGCTGAAGCGCTTGATAGCATCTTGGCTCAAGATTATCGGCCGCTTGAAATTATTGTTGTTGATGATGGCTCAACAGATAGGACCCCAGAAATTGTGCAGAGCTATGGCAGTCAGCTCATCTATCTTTGCCAAGAGAATCAAGGTGTGGCCGCTGCCCGTAACAGTGGGATTGATTATGCTCATGGTCAGTTTTTAGCCTTTCTGGACTCTGATGATATTTGGGTTGAGGGTAAGCTTTCTGCGCAGATGGCACTGCTTGACGAGAATCCTGATTTAGATGTTATTTACGGCCATGCTGAGAATTTTTTTAGCCCTGAAGTGGAAGATTCGTTCAAACGTAAAACTAAAATCCCGCAGAAGGTGATGCCGTCTCAAATCTCTCCTGCCATGCTCATTCGTGCAAAATCGTTTAGACAGGTTGGATCATTTAACCCTTCGTTTCGATCTGGTTGTGACATCGATTGGTATGCGCGTTCACAAGAAATGGGTCTAAAAAATCATATGATGCCCTCGGTCGTTTATTACCGACGTGTTCATCCTTCAAATGCAACGGTCTATAACAAAAATGCTAATTTAAGCCGACTCAGAACTTTAAAAGCTGCGCTTGATCGTCGTAGGGCAACTGGATTTGTGACTAAATGATACACAATGTTGAAGTGATGCATCTGGAAGACCAGGTACTGTGCCTTTGCACTCGGCCGAGATTTACGGCCGTTTATCAGCAACAGGTAATCGAGCTAAGTCAAAAACAGCTGATCAACTGGCAAATCGTTTTTGACGCGGCCGAATTGCATCATGTTTCACCCCTTGTCTATCATAGCTTGGCTCAGCTAAACCCTGAGCAGATTGGGTTGACTGATTCAGTTCGCAAGCAGTTTAAAACAGCCCAAATCCATAATGTCATGCTCAAAAAGGGGACCCACAGCACTTTAAAAACAGTATTGCATAAGTTTACTGAAGCCAGCATCGATGTGATGTTAGTTAAAGGGACGGTGCTGAATCTGCTGGTTTATGACAAACCTTGGTACATGATTTCTGGTGACGTTGATATGGTGATAAAAGAAGCATCTGAAGAGAGCTTTAAAGCTAGCCCACATGCTCAGATCGCCCATGATATCGATAAAATCAACACCTATCGCAATAAATTTCAGCAACATATTGAGTTTGATTTTTGGAGCCATCATGACATGACGATGAACGGCATTCTTAAAATTGATGGTGCTTATTTGTGGGAAAGGGCTAAAAAAATCGAGGCGTTTGATAATCCTGTTTATGTGTTGCCACCCGAAGAGTTACTTCTTTCGGCCGCTATTAATGCTTGTCGCAAGCGCTTCTTTCGTCTAAAAGCATTGTGTGATATCTCATCGATTATAGAAACACAGCCTGATTTAGATTGGAGTTACATTTGCCGTATAGCGAAGCTCTGGCAAGCACATACGATTCTATATACAGCCTTGATTATGACTCAGCGAACATTAGGATGTGATTTCCCCTCCCATGTCTTGTCTGATTTAAAACTTTCAACCGTGAGGCGTCGAATCATCAACCGATCTATTGACCGATTGTTGACTCACTCACTCACCTCTTCGGCTCAATGGTCCAGTCACCATATTTTCGGCCGAAACTACAGTCAAGCATTGTTGCTCACGTATACAACCTATACGCCCAAGCTACTTTTAAAAAAGCTAGTGGAAATTGTAGCAGCATGGTGGGACCCACCGTCTCCGATTTTGCCACCTGTAGAACCGAAACAAAACTTACCTAGCCCCCAGCGCAGCTGAAGTCTTTGCATCGCTGAATCTAAGGAGAAACCTTATGACAGAACTATTTAGAATTAATGCTCCCGGCGTCGTTCATGAAATGATCGACGGTGAGGTTGTTATTGTGAACCTCGACAGCGGTCGTTACTATAGCCTTGATGCCAGTGGAGCCGCTATTTGGGATATGCTTAGTGATAGCCATAATTTTGATACCGTGTACTCACGTGTGCAGCTTTACCATAGTGACGACAATGACACGATGAAAGCCGAAATCGAAGCGTTTTTAGGGCAGCTAAAAACGGAAGAACTGATTGTGGCTGACGATTCGATCGAGTTGCCTGATGGTCCACACGTTTACCCATCGGCCGGAATGTTGACCCCGTTTACCAAGCCAATGCTCAATACGTATACCGATATGGAAGAGCTATTGTTGCTTGACCCAATCCATGAAGTAACCGATGAAGGTTGGCCGGCTCAAGAATGAGTCTAATTACGAAGAGTTACGCTGAGCAAGATCAGCTTGCCTTTTACGAGGCGATAAACATTGGGTTCGATCGAGCCAAATCCCAATTGGGTAGCACGCTTGATCAATATTTTCGCATTGCTGACCGGGTTGTCTTGCTACAGTTTGTTGGCCCAGCTCTCACCCGACACATCATTCCTGCGCTTGCACATCTTGAAATTGAGCCAGTTCCTCAAGATGAGGTCAACTTTACGGTGCGGTTGTTTGACTCAAAATCAACCCAAGCACCTATGCCTTTAATGGTGAAGAGCATCGTTGATCTTCTTCGCTATCGCTGGTGGGAACATCTTGACAACCGGCGTGAAATGCTTGGTTACAACGGAGATCGTATTCGCTCTGTTTTCCACTTAGGGCCAGACATCATGAGCGTGCTTGATTTAGAGACGAATTCGGCCGTTTATTGGATCGAAGATGCAGATAACGTCCCTTATTATGAGATGGGATATCCACTGACGACACTGCTTAACTGGTGGCTCGGGGCACAAGATTGCTTCTTTCTGCATGCAGCTTCAATCGGAACCCCGGCGGGGGGCATTCTGTTGGCCGGTAAAGGGGGGAGTGGCAAATCGACTACGACTCTGGCTTGTGTCGAATCAGACCTGCAAATATGTGGAGACGATTATTGCGTGGTTGGCAACGATGCCATTCCGATCGCTTATAGTTTGTACAACTCGAGCAAACTCAAGGGTGAAGAAGACCTTGAACGTTTTGCCCAGCACAAAGACAAAATCGTAAACTTAGACAAACTCGAAACAGAAAAAGCAACGATGTTTTTGCACGAGCATTTCCCTGGTAAGATGATGGCCAGCATGCCGATTAAGGCATTGTTTGTGCCGGAAGTTACAGGTAAACCTAAAACGCGCATTGTGCCAGCACCAGCTTCGGCCGGGTTTAAAGCTTTGGCCCCTGCCACAATTTTTCAGCTCGCTGGCAACGGGCAAGCGGCGTTTAAAGCGATGGTTAGACTCTCTCGTCAGGTTCCTTGCTACAAAATTGAATTGGGGACTGAGATCGACAAGATCCCAAGTGTGATCAAAGAATTCCTTGACCAGTGTTAAAAACTGGATGGACTTGACTTAAATAAGCTTCAGCATTATTTAACTTCTAAAGCAATGGCACTTACTGAAACGATTTCTCAAAGCATGATATTAGCGGACAAAGGCTGGCGCCGTTATTTGCCCGAAAGCAAATATAAACGGCCAGTCTCGCTTTGGCTTAATAGGAGATCGGCCGAAATAAACCCTTATAACGGCGAAGCTGCCCATCGCTTAGGGTTGATGCACGCAGAAGACGAGAAGTGGGAAGATGCGATATGCGCCTATAAAGGTGCGATTAGTAAAGGGTATCGCTGTAAACATATTGAGCATCACTTAGGGCTGGCTTTGGTGAAGTTAAGGCGTTTTGCTGAAGCTGAAACCGCATTTCACAGTGCGTTGAAAATTGACCCTAAAGCATATTGGTCCTATCTAGAGTTGGGCAATATGCTGATTAAGATCGGCCGATATGAAGAAGCTATGGCGATATTTGAATTGGGGCTTGCTTTTTCCCCTCAGCAAAAATATTTGCGTAATCGTTTTTTTATGGCTGAGAATGCGCTTCAGCAAAACGAAAAAGTCAATCAAGTTAAAAAGCAGTGTTTGTCAGGCACGGTGGATGAATGGACTTGGAAGATTCTAACTTCCGCCTCTTACCTGCCTTATTCGGCGACAGAAGAAAATCTTGAACAGGTTAAGCAATATTTGAGCCGAAATCCCAACTCTTTTGGTGCAAACCGTTCTATGGGTTGGTTTTTGAGCTACTTAGATCAGCCGGATGAAGCGATGGGCTTTTTTAGAAAAGCCGGGAAGCTTAAAGCGGAAGAGATGGTTCAGAATCATCAGCTGAGTTCAGCACAAATAGCTGGCAACAAGCAGCTTGATCCAACATATTTTATTCTAGGACCACATAAAGCAGGGACTTCATCTTTGCATGATTGGCTCTGTCGTCATCCTCAAGTTGTGAGTGGGCTTGAAAAAGAGGTGCGATACTGGGGGAATTATCACCAGTTTGATCTAGCATGGTACCAAGCACATTTTTTACCAATCGAAGAGAACTCCGGTATTGTGACGGGTGATGCGACACCTGATACGCTTTACTATCCGGCATTGGCCCAGCGTTTAAAAGCAGCTTATCCAAACATAAAACTGATCATTTTACTTCGTGATCCAGTTGCCAGAGCATACTCGCATTACTGGATGGTTAAAAACCAGCTAGCTGAAGTACGATCCTGGGAAGAAGTTGTTGAGGATGTTTTAGCTTCATTCCCATCTGCACCCCTAGCTTTAAGTGATTTAGAGAACCATGGTTTTGACTATCTATCAAGTAGTTGTTTGCTGCCTTATATAAAAGCTTGGCTTGAGGTTTTTCCGGCCGATCAGCTTCTTTTTGTAAAAAGCGATCAACTTTTTAGTGCTCCGGCTGAAACAGTTGATCAGATATTGGCATTTATTGGGTTACCTACCTTGTCTAACCCGAATGGAGATGAGGTTGAGCTACCCCATAGAAACAAAGGTAGCTATAAAAATGAAATGTCGGCCGACACTCTCGCAAGGCTGAAAGTATGGTTTGAGCCACATGATAAAGCTCTGACAGAGTTTTTGAATGCCAATGCGCCTAATGTGATCGGAGACTTGTAAAACTATGCCTGTGAAAATCATTCTTTCAAGAGCCTTTTTGGCCCTCGAAAAAACCCAAGCGAAAATACGGTTTGCTAAGAACTCTAAACGCCCGTCTGCTCTATCAGATCGTTTGATTGATGCTGCTTACAAACTAGATAACCGTAATGCACTTGCCACGTATAAAAAAGGCCTCAAACAAGCAGAGCGCAAGAATTGGACTGAAGCATTGAATGCTTACCAAGATACATTGCAATGTAAAGAGCCGCCGCCACCCAGCTTTTATCATCATTATGGAATTACATTGCTGGCGGTTGGAGCAGAAGTCATGGCAAAGCAGGCATTTCAGATGTCACTTTATTATTTGCCAGATGCTTATTGGTCTGCATATGAATTAGGGCTCATCCATTTTAAGTTAGCGCAATATGCTGAAGCTGAAAAGTGTTTTCGGCATGTGATTAAGCTTTCGGCCGATCATGAATGGAGCCATCTGCATTTAGCACATACCCTTGTTGCTGGAAGGGGGAAGGATTTTATTGACGAAGCGATTGAGCTTTATCTAAAATTTGCTGACCAACAGCCTGATAATCCGGCCGCCTATCATCCTCTACGAAACTCTGGAATCTTTCCACGATTAATCAGCCAGCATCATATTTCTAAGGTTAACAAACTTGTTGAAAAATACCCTGATGCACAATATCCGAAATGGCTATTAGGTTGGATTAAAAGCGCGTTGCTGCAGACAGATGAAGCTATTTCATTGTTCAAAGAAGTTTCATTAACCCGTTTGCAGTTAAACAATCCGCAATTTCAGCACTTGATTAATCTAGACCAAAGCTCTTTGCCACCTGCCTTCATCATTATTGGCCCTTCCAAAACCGGTACCTCTAGTTTGTTTGATTGGCTCTCGAAGCATCCTCAAATCGCACCTCCCCTTCAAAAGGAAGTGCGTTTCTTAAACAATTATTTTGAGCAAGGTTTTGATTGGTACCAGTCTCATTTTCCACCTATATCTCAAAGCTCTAAATCTGATACACCGATTTATGGGCCAGACAACCCTGAATTTTGGCAAAATCGATCTACTGTTGGCCCTATTACAGGTGAGGCATCGCCAGCTTATTTACCCTATGCAAAACATGCTGCCGCTCTTAAGGAAAAGTATCCAAATTTAAAACTGATTGTGCTCCACAGAAATCCAGTTAAGCGTGCTTTTTCTAATTTCCAAATGCTTAAAAGAAGCGGCCATTCACATGGGGTGTGGAGCGATTTCGTTAAGGGAGAACTTGATCAGCTAGGCGATCGACAGTTGAGCAAAGAAACTGACTTTTCTCAAGTTAACTCTTTGTTGGCCCGCAGCTGTATTTTGCCACAGCTTCAGCAATGGTTAGATGTTTTTCCGGTCGATCAAATGTTGGTTTTAAATAGTGAAAAGATGTTTGCCAATCCACAACAAACGATTGATCGAATGACACAGTTTCTAGGGTTAGACCGATTTAAGTTAACAGAATTTGAAAACGTTAATCCCGGCCGTTATCGGCCGATGTCTCCAAAGCTTGAAAAATATCTGACCAATTGGTTTGCACCTCATGAGCAAGAACTTGCAACTTATTTGAAAGAGCATCAATTAATGACGCTACCAAAGAATCGAGAGAAGAGAGGCTCAGATTTTGACTCATTAGTCGAGTATGCTGCACCTGTTCCTCATTCCAATTATGACTCTGGTTGAACCGATTTTGAAAAACAAACAAATCGACCAAAACTTTTCTGCAGCCATTCAAATTGAGATTGGCCTAGCTCATGCATGGTTGCGTAAAGGTCGTTTGGTTCAAGCAATTCAGCGCTTTCAAAAAGCGCTGGCCCTTGACCCTACCTTAGAAGCACCCTATATCGATCTAGCGCAGATATTTATTCATCTGCGTCGATGGGAAGATGTCATTTCTACCTGTGAAATAGGGTTGGATCATTTTCCGAATCAGGCAAAGTTGCACAAGCATCATATTAAAGCGCTGTTGGAAAAAGCAGGCTGGAACGCAGCTTGTAGTACTTACGGGCTGAGTCGCATCGATTATAAAGGGATAGAACTAAATACAGAGGATATGTTGTGCCTGCTTGTCGTACGCAACGAGGTTCTACGGCTGCCATGGTTCTTAACCTACTATCGCCAATTGGGTATCAAACATTTTTTAGTTGTCGATAATGGCTCAGATGATGGCTCACTTGAGTTATTACTCGAGCAGCCTGATGTTTATCTGTGGCAAAGCGATATGTCGTTCAATGCCGCCAACTTTGGCTCTGCATGGTTTGAGCTGTTGTTGCAAAAATATGGTGTCGGCCGCTGGTGTTTGACGCTAGATGCAGATGAGCTGGTTACCTTCGCGGGCGCTGAACAGCAGAGTCTACCTGAGCTGTGTGCCGAACTGGACTTGCAGGGCAAACGGGCCGCCAGCGGGATTATGCTCGATATGGTTAGCGACAAACCATTGAGTGAGACAGTTGTCCGGCCGGGTCAGAACTTCTTAGACGTCTGTTACTATTTTGATCGTCGCTTTTATCACGACCTATATGACAAAGCTTCCCCTTTTAAAAACCAAGACTTTCATTTTGGTGGCCTGCGTAAACGGGTGTTTGGCACAGATGTTGAATATCTCGTCACCAAAACGCCCCTACTTAAGTATCAGGCTGATACCGTTTTAGCGGGTGGGCAGCATTGGACCAGCTTTCCTTATGAACAGATTGCACACCAGCAGGTTTGTGTGCTGCATTTCAAATATTTTTCATCGTTTATCGATTATGCTCAGCAGGAATCTCAGCGCGGTGAACATTCAGGCGGGGGCGAGCAGTATAAGTCTTATGCGGCCGGATTCGATGAAAACCGGGATCTAGTTCTATATGACGCAGCCGAAAGCGTGAAATATTCTGGTAGCCAACAACTAATCGATTTAGGAATTATGCTTGATGGATTAAGGCCTAGCCAACCGGAATTCCCTCAAATTAAGCTCCTTGACCACGTTTATGATCGGCCGTTTTGGTCGGTGATGATTACCGTTTACGATCGACTTCAGTTTGTTGGGCGGGTTATAAACAGTGTGCTATCTGCTGCGAGCAGTTATCCTGCGGATGAGATGCAAATTGTTCTGGTTAATGATGGGATGGATGGATCTGCGAGATCGAAGGCATTTCAGGCCGAATTAACCAGCTTGGTTAAACGTATCGCAGGGGACCGAATTGTCGTGAAATGTCTGCCAAACAATTTGGGGCATCCGCATATATTTAATCACTGTATAGAATTGGCTCACGGTGAGTGGGTTCACATTTTGCATGATGATGATATCGTCGGCCCGAACTTCTATAAGGCGTTGCAGGACGGGATCGAACAACGGCCGGATGTGGGGGCTGCTTTTGCTCGCCACAATCTTATGAACGGTCAGCGGCAGGTCACGTGGACCTCATGGGCCGAACGAGAGACTCCTGGGGTCATCAGCCACTGGCTAGAGCGCATTGCTATAGAGTGTCGTCTGCAATTTTCTGCCATGGTTGTGGCTCGCTCTACATACGAGCAACTGGGTGGGTTTTATAACCAAGTAGGATCGGCTTTTGATTGGGAGATGTGGAAACGGATCGCGGCGAGTTATCCCGTTTGGTTTGACCCAAGCATTTTGTCAACGACGGTGCGTGACGGGACGGCCGAAACCGATCAGCTCATGATCGACGGCCAACAGATCGCTGATAGCCTTAAAACGATAGCCGTATCCAAAACCTACTTACCTGCTGATAAAGCGGAATTTTTATCACAAAAAGCGCATGAGCGTTTCGCCCTTTATGGGCTTGATTTGGCGAGCAAACAGCTTCGGGCCGGTGACACAGCGGCCGCACTACTAAACATCAGGGAATCACTAAAAGCTAACCATTCTGACCCCGTTCTTTTTGAGCTGCTGGAGATTTTAGCAAAATGAAAACCCTGATGGTCCCCACCGTTGCTGCCGAAATTGATGTTAAAAATAAAGGTAGAGACGAAAATGAAAAGACACCGCACCCAATGCTTAAGCTGGCCCTAATTTGGTACAAGCGTGGTGATATTGAAAATGCAATTAAAAGTTTCAGAGGAGTGCTGCAGTTAGATTCTGATGATGTGATCGCACATGCATATTTGGCGATGTTGCTATTAAAGCAAAATAAACCGGCCGAAGCGCTAGAACATCTACGGACCGTGATTCATTTGCGGCCGGAGGATCAAGAGACGCAAAAAGAAGTTGGGTTCTTAGAACGATTGGTGAACCCACCGTCAGCGACCGAGCGATCATCTAGCTGGAAGAGCAATCCGGCCGGAAAGTTGAAATTCCGTGACCCGCGTGATTGGTCGATTCATCGTAGCGGATGGGGGATGGGGATGGCCGCGCTTAAACCACTGCACAATCACGACGGTATATTGTTTGACGGCTTTTTAGAAGATCTATTTTCTTGGCAGCACAAACGCGACGATATTCGCCCGGCCGACGAACTGCTGCAATTGTTTCGCGACCAAGAGTTTGAATATTTGGCAACTTCAGAGGAGAAAGGCTTAACGCCTTACCATGAACCGTGGGGCGGCTTTTTTCACAACCCCCCCCATATGCCCAGTTGGTTCCACGGGAACGAATCTCCCCGGTCCATACTAGACAAGCCGGTGATGCAACGCAGTCTGCCTTACTGCCGGGGGCTGTTTGCACTATCTGAATACCATGCGGATTGGTTACGCAAAGAGACGGGTAAAGTGGTGTCGTCTCTGATTTTGCCTACAGAAATTCCAAACTCTCAATTCGAGTTTGATAAGTTCATGCAAAATCGAGATAAGCGAGTGGTCCAAATCGGTTGGTGGTTGCGCCAACAAACGGCCATTTATCAGCTACCGATTTGGGAAGATAACCCACTTGGCTATACAAAAATGCGCTTGGTCCCCAAATTCTTTGATGGGGCTGAAACCTATCTGCAAAGCTTGCTAGAGTTGGAAATGTCCCGCTTTGATGTCAAGCTAACAGGCCGGAACCTGGTTAAGCAAACCCAGCTCTCAAATCATGCATATGACTGGTTGCTGACTGAAAATGTCGTCTTTCTGTCGCTATTTGATGCCAGTGCCAACAATACGGTGGTTGAGTGCATCGCTCGTGCAACGCCGTTATTGGTGAACCGCCATCCGGCCGTCATCGAATATTTAGGGGAAGACTACCCACTTTTTTACGGCGACTTTAAGGATGCTGCTGCTAAACTGTTGGATGTAGAAAGACTCAAAGCGGCCCATGTTTACTTAAAAGAATGCCCCACACGTCAAAAGCTGTCGGCCGATTATTTTAGAAACGCATTCGAGCAGAGCGAAGTCTACTCCTTATTGGAGACCGTATGAACCACATCCTTTTGTACACTGACCGGCCCGGTATTTACGGAGCTGAACAGTGTAACCATATTTTAGCCTGCGCCTTCGTCAACGTCGGATACAAAACAACGTTTGTACAACCGATTGCCGATCATCATCTAATCGATGAACGGGAAAATTTGGGTATTCAACATTCTTGGCTTGAACCCGATGATATTTATGATTTGAGCCGGCCGGCCAATACTTTGATCGATTGGGATGAACCCCGTCGGTTATTGTCGGCCGAAATGCCTGATCTTATTTTATTTAGCGATAGTTGCCCTTTTGCCAATTTAAAAGCAAAGCAAGTTGCGATTGAGTTAGGTATACCGTATTTGGTGGTTGTCCACTGTGTTAACCCTGATTGGGCCAAAGATTATGCTGAATGGCTGCCCGAACTGCCGGAAGTTTATAGTCATGCCCAAGCCGTTATCTCCGTTTCACAGGCGAATCTTGATCTGTTAAATGGGATGTTTGGCCTGCCGCTTGACCGTGGCACAGTTATTTATAACGGTCGCCCACCCGAATATTTCAAACCTCCACAACCTGAAATTCGCCAACGAATTCGCCAAGAGCTAGACATTCCGGCCGATGCGATTGTATCGCTAACGGTTGCCCGTTTAGAACTCAGTAAAGGGTACCAATATCAGATGGATGCGTTGCTTGAGCTACGCAAATCAAGCTGTTGGGACAAACTCCATTTTGTTTGGGTCGGCGAAGGGTTCATGGAAGAAAAACTTCGGCGTATGGTCAAAATTCTGCGTATGGAAAATCAGGTTCACTTTTTAGGCGCACGGCAAGATGTCCCTGATTTGTTGGATAGTGCTGACATTTTTGTGTTGCCGTCTCAGTTTGAAGGGATGCCTTTAGCGGTTATGGAAGCGATGGCAAAAGGGTTGCCCGTCGTCGCCACGGCCGTGAGCGGTACGCCAGAAGCGATTGACGAAGCCGGATTTTTATTACCAGATCCGATCTGGGGGCCAATTGCCCCTGTGTTAAGCCGCACGATTAGCTGGTTGGCGGAAAGTGAGCAGTTGCGTACAGAAACGGGTGACGCGGCACATAAACGGGCAGAGCAATATTTTCGGTTGGATACGATGATCAATAATTACTTGACGCTGGTAGCTGCCTTGGTTGCCAGGCAAAAACGGCGAACCACATTTGTTTATGGATAAACGCAAAAATTTCGCTGAGATGATCGATCTGCTTCGTTGGGTGCTGACGATTTGCTGGCGAATCAACAAAGTGCTGTTTGTTGCATTCTTTGTTGTGACATTGGTGACAAGCTTACTTCCGGCCGGGGCAGCGCTCGCTGTACGTGGTTTGATTAACGAAGTGTCTAATGGTCTCGTTTCAGGTGCTGGAAATTCAGATTTAATTTCTTTGTGGCTGACAATCGGTTTTGTAACCGCCCTCGCTTTGGTTTTAGGAGAAGCTGGGCAACGGTTGATTACTCAGCAATACCGTACTGAGCTTAACTATCAGCTTCAGCTAGATATATTTAAGCACAACGGAGCTTTAGACTACGCCTATTTTGAAGACCCGAAATTTAAAGATACGCTGCAACGGGCTAAGCAACAGCCTGCTCAACATCTGGCCAACCTGCTTGAAGTCCTCTTTGGCTTTTTATATAAACTTTTTCAGATCGGTTCTCTGCTCGTTATTCTGTTTGTGATTGAGCCGGTGATTGTATTTTTACTGATCCCCATCGGGTTGCCCTATCTGTGGTTTCAATGGTGGTTGTCGAAGCGTAAATTCGAAGAGACCGATTCTCGTATTGAAAATAGGCGTTGGTTAAGTTACTACGGTTTTATTTTGAATCAAGAGTCGCTAGCGGCTGAAATTAAGCTTTATAATCTCGCCCCTATTTTTATCAGCCGGTCACAAACCCTGCTACAAGATTTTCGGCAGCTCGAGAAAAAATTTCAGTGGATTACATTTAGTGGGATTTCGATTTTTGCCGTTTTGTCGATTGCGAGTGTTTACTATGCATTAACCCGTGCGACATTTTCAGTTATCGAAGGTGAGCTTACTATCGGCGACATTGCGATTTATGGTGCTGCTGCAACCCGTTTGCGTGGTCAGCTTGAAGGGCTTGTCTCGCTTGTTTCGAGCTTTCGCTGGGAGACCTTGCATATTCGTAATTTACGTACTTATTTTGATGTTAATCCCGAGCTGATTGCTGACGGTACGTTAATGCCGGAGTCAAGCCAGGGTGAGATTGAGTTTCGCAATGTCTCATTTGCTTATCCTGGTACAGAGAAGCTGATTTTGTCAGATGTGTCTTTTAAAATCAGGCCGGGAGAAACGGTGGCCGTCGTAGGTTCAAATGGTGCTGGCAAAACGACGATTGCCAAGTTGATTGCCCGGTTCTATGACCCTTCATCGGGTGAGATATTTGTCGATGGTCATCCGATTAGAGCGTTAAAGCTAAAGCATCTGCGGCGTCAAATCGCGTTTGTCTTTCAACAGTTCGGCCGTTATGCGGCAACGGCCGCCGACAATATCGCTTTCGGTGATTGGGAATCTCTGCTGGACAATCGGCCGTTAACTCAGGAAATGGCGCAAAAATTTGGCGTATCTGACTTAGTCAACAGTTTTCCTGAAAAATACGATACGATGCTCGGCCGTAATTTCGGGCATCTTGACCTTTCAGGCGGGCAGTGGCAGCAAATGGCGATTGCCCGAGCGATGACGCGTGACGCGGCTATTTTGGTGCTTGACGAACCAACCGCCAGCTTAGATGTACAAACTGAGTATCGTTTATTTAAACGCTTTCAGCAGATGGCTGAAAACAGGACTACTATTTTAATTTCACATCGATTTTCAACTGTTCAAATGGCAGATCGTATCCTTGTATTAGACGAGGGCGAGATTGTTGAAAACGGCACACATCATGAGCTAATGGCGGCCGGGAAGCTGTATGCACGCTTGTATAACCTGCACCATGAGCAAATGGACTCTGCTAATGTCAAATTGGGGGCAAAGGAGATGGCAACGTGATGGAATTGACACAAGCACATAGGCTGTTGTTGCAAGCCGCATTTATCGAAGATGATCGGGCAATTGACGCATGGCGAGAGTGGCATCCATTAGTTGATTGGGACGGTGATCCTGATCCTGTCACTTTTCGGCTATTGGCTCAGCTTCAACGAAATTTAAAGCATCGAGTTGGAATTCATCAGCTGATGAATAAGTTTGCAGGCGTTGCACGCAAAAATTGGTTTCTGAACCAGAAAACTTTGTATGAGTATGAGCCATTACTGCAAGAGCTTAAGAAGGCCAGTATCGTTCCCGGAGTTGATGCCGCTTTAGCGATCACTCTGTTGAACAATGACTTCCAGTTTGATAGAGACAAGCCGACTCGCCTCTTCATTCAGCCGGATCAGGCTTTGGCAGCAGTGGCGGCCGTAAAAGAAGCTGGCTGGGAGACTGATATCGATCTAAGCGATCGTTGGATGCCGGGATACTTAGCTTGGCAACGTTCTATCCTTGTGCATAAAAAGAAGAACGACTTGTATGTCGAACTGTCTTGGGAAAAGCCGCGTCAAGAAGGCAGCCGCGACTGGAAACAGATCAATCCAGACTTTCTGCCTGAACTCCCGATTTATTTGCCGCCTAAAATTGATTGTTTGGTTCAATATTGTGAGCGTTTTTCAGAGCTGTCAGCTGCCGAACAAGCAAAAGAGGAAACGCAGTTTTCACTGGTTGCGAACCTTGCTCTGATTGTTCAATCTCGTTTAGAGTTGAAGCCAATTAACGTTCACCTTTTGGAAGGCAAACTGGCTCAAGCTCGCGTTCATCCATTTGTGTATGAAGGATTTGAAATTGTCTATGATCTCTTTCCTACTCAGCTTGAAGAGCCTCTGGTCCGGCCGACTGGAGCTGCCACGCTTCAAATGAATAAGATGCTGGCGGAAGCTGAGGAAAAACAAAATGGATTTTGGCGTAGGTTCCGTAGAGTGTGGGGGGGCTATCGACAAAACTTGCCGTATGATCTAAATGCTTGGGGGCGCTTGATGGCTTTCCCCGGTTATATGATGGCTCGCTGGCAACTGGGAGAACCGGATGAGTTGGTCCCTAAATTAAAGCGTAGTTTAAAGCACCGATTTTAACAAAAACGACCTAGCCCTCATAAGAACTAGGTCGTTTTTTTTATTCGCCTAATAGTGCAAGTTCTTCTTCAATCACGGCCGTGTCTAATTTCTTAAACAGCGGTTTGGCGGGTGGCAGCTGTCGGCCGACCGGGATTTCTGACCTGGCCCACGTGCCAATAGCGGCCGAACCATCGTAAGTCATACCTTTATGGCTTTTGCCTTCTTCTTGGTATTCGACCACTTTTTGCTCACCGAAAAGCTGACCGTCTTCACCTAACAGTTCGTGCAACACCTGGCCTGTAAACGGCAAAACCGGCGCGAACAGCGTTTTTAAACCGCTGATGGCTTGCAACACTGTATAAAGCGATTTCTGAGTCAGAGCCATGTCGGTCTTAGCCGTTTTCCATGGTGCTGTTTCATCCAGATATTGATTAACCAATGTTGAAAGCCTCATCGCTTCACCTAAGGCATTGCGGAACTCAGCTTTGTTGTAAAAGTCACCGACCGTATCAAAGCCGTTGTCGATAGCGGCTAATAGCGTAATATCCCGCTCATCCAAAGTTCCGGGATCAGGCACAACGCCATCAAAGTATTTTCCAATCATCTTTAAAGTACGATTGGCCAAATTTCCCCAGTTAGCAACAAGTTCCTTATTGTTCCGAGTGACATATCCTTCCCAAGTCCAGTCGCTATCGCGGGTTTCAGGCATAACGGCCGTTAGGTAGTAGCGCAACGGGTCAGGATCATGCCTGTCAAGTGCATCAATCATCCAAACCCCCCAATTTTGGCTACCGCTAATTTTACGCCCTTCCATGTTCATGAACTGATTGGCTGGGACATCATGAGGCAGATTAAGTGCTTTGTCATTGTCGTATAGACCTTTTGTTCCCAATAGTTGGGCAGGCCAGAAGATGCTATGGAATGGGATGTTATCTTTCCCGATAAAGTAGTAGCTACGGGCATTTTCACCGTACCACCAATTTTTCCATGCATCTGGGTCTCCGCTATTTTTAGCCCATTCGATGCTGGCTGACAGATAGCCGATAACCGCTTCAAACCAGACGTAAAAGACTTTTGTTTCGAACCCTTCTACCGGAATTTGAACACCCCAATCCATGTCGCGGGTAACCGCTCGGCCGATTAAGCCTTCGTCCAAAATCCAGCTTTTTGTGAAGTTGAGCACATGCGGCCGCCAATGGGCCTTATCTTCTGACTTGATCCACTCTTCTAACCCATTTTTAGCAAGGGCTGGTAAGTCGATAAAAAAATGCTCTGTGTCACGCATTTCAAGATCAGAATCATCGATTTTGCTGTGCGGGTTAACAAGCTCGGCTGCACTTTCGAATAACGTATTGCAGTTGTCGCATTGATCACCACGGGCGCGCTCAAAGCCACAGTTGGGGCATTCACCTTCTACATAGCGGTCTGGTAGAAATTTGCCAGCGGCGGGTGAGTACATCTGTTTAGTCACCTTGGTGTACAAGTACTCATTTTCTCTGAGCTTTAAGAAGATGTCTTGGCTGACTTTATGATGGTTTTCCGTATCTGTATGGGTAAAAAGATCATAGCTCAATCCCATCCCTGAAAAGACTTCTAAAAAGCGTTCGTGATAGTGTTCGAACACTTCAGTGACGCTCAACCCCATCTCATCAGCTTTGACAGTTACAGGGGTTCCATGGCTGTCAGAGCCGGAAACCATGAGCACATGGTTGCCTTTGAGACGATGGTAGCGTGCAAAAATATCGGCCGGTAAATAGGAACCGGTTACATTTCCTTGATGAATATCAGCATTGGCATACGGCCATGCGACGTTTACTAGAATGTATTCAGACATAACGTTTTTAGTGGAGGGCATAATAATATTAGGCCCAACGGTAGATTAAAATTTGAAACTATTGGAGCATAGGCTGCGGGTATTAACCGCGAAAAACTGGGGGAGAAAAATTAGTTGCCCCGGGGGGCATACTGGGGAAATGTGGTTGAAGAAGAACTCTCATACCGTTACTTTACAAAATTATCTAATATTTGAACAGGTGCAGTTTTCCCATCCCTGCTATTTAGGGATGGGAAACATGGTTTTAAATTAAACGACGATTTCGTCGTCGTCCATCATTAGGGTGTCATCTTCAGGCTGAGTATCGCCTGTGTCAGCATCACCATCATCATCTTCAAGGAATTCAGTTAATGATTCAGCCAATAACTCGAAATCATCTTCAGAAATCGTGAGATACATTTCTCCTTTCGTGAGTTGGTCCCGGTAATCTGATTGGCTATCAAGCTCAAATCCATCAGCCAAAATCATCTTAGCATATGAACTTGCATGTGCATCGATGTCAATCGGATAAATATGGATACGCTTTTCATCAAAGTTTAATTCAGGATAGTCTGATGCTTTGGCTTTTTTAGGGTCGCCAGTAATTGTTGCTACTGCAAAGAATCCTCTTTCAAGGACGCTGTAGTAAATAAAGCGGTCACCTGCAACAATTGCAGGTGCTTTCTTCGGGCTACTTGGTGTAACTGCAATCGTAATATCAGCTGGATTTAGAAGACCTTCAGCGATTGAGCTGATTGCCTTAATATAGTGGTTTGCCTTTGATATTGTGGTTTTCTTTTTGCGTGACCGAGTATTTTCAGCTTCTCGTTCTGCAACAATATTGAGCCAGATTCGTTCTTGAATCCCCATTTTTAGATTAGATTCACTGCCGTCTTTATACTTAACGGTCATGCGATCGGCTTCGATTTCAGTTACTTTATAGACGCCATTTCGATTTTCGTAAGTGCCACCGACTTCAAACATTTATTATTTCTCCCGACTTTATAATTTCAACCTAGTATTCTCCATATTCTTCCTCATGCTGGCAAGAAAAAAGGGGGATTTTTGAGGTTATAATACAAAGATGTCACGAAATAGATCGCTAGATATTAGCAAATCATCGGAAATCAGTTCAATCCGGCCGACGCATGTCACTGTTGACTTGGCTCAGCTGAAAAAAAACTATCAAGCAATTCAGCAGAAGGTGGGTGACCGTCAAGTCATGGCTGTGCTTAAAGCCAATGCTTATGGACATGGTCTAGTCGAAACCGGCCGGTATTTTGAACAGATCGGAATTCCCTACTTTTCGGTTGCCTATTTGGAAGAGGCGATTGAACTTCGTGAAGCTGGCATCCAGACACCCATTCTTGTGTTTGGTGGATTGGTCCAAGAGCAGATTGCGGCTTATTTACAATATCAGTTAACAATCACAGCTCCGTCGATTGAAAAGCTGGAGCAAATCAATCAAAAAGCAGGCGAGATGGGTGTGACGGCCAAAGTGCATCTGATTTTTGATACCGGCATGGAACGATTGGGGGTGCATTACTACAACGCACGGGATTTGATCCAAGCCTCATTGACTTGTGAAAATTGTTCGATTGAAGGAATTTACACTCATTTTGCTAATGCGGATACGGCCGATTTGAGTTACTCCCTCGCGCAGCTTGATCGGTTTAAAAAGATACTTTCAATTTATGCGGAAATAAATCGAGAGCCACCACCCTTGCGGCATATGGCAAATTCAGGCGGCACGCTGCAGCTTGAAGAAAGTTGGTTTGATATGGTGCGCCCAGGTATTTTGATGTACGGAGTTTACCCATCGGCCGCAAGCGAAAAAACGATTGCTGTTAAACCTGCGCTGCGTTGGACGTCCCGGGTCGTTTATTTCAAGGTGGTTGAGCCTGGCCATCCCGTTAGTTACGGATCAACTTGGCAAAGCGATACACCAGTTAGGGTTGTGACCTTACCTGTGGGTTATGGTGATGGATACTTTCGCGCGTTATCTAATCAGGCGAGGGTATTAATTCGAGGACAAGAGTTCCCCGTGATCGGCCGGGTGTGCATGGATCAAACGATGATTAATATCGGGGATCAATCTGCTTGGAACGGTGACGAAGTCACTTTGCTGGGGGCCGATGAGCATGGTAATGTCATTCCTGTTGAAGACTTAGCTGAATGGAGCGGAACAATACCTTATGAGGTTTTAACCAGTATCAGCCGCCGGGTTCCGCGAGTTTATAAAAATAGCTTGAACTCTAACGGCCAAGTTGATTAACCTAAGCTCGAAGTTAATTTCACTTGTAAAAAGCGTAAGCTTCTGGTGAATTAGTCCGGTAAATTTTGAACTGCTCTCTGGCAACCGCTAAAATAGGCTAGGCATTAGCAACGCTGGAACATGACATCCTCAGTCTGTTAGAAACTTCTCTATTCCTATTATTTGTCTCTATCCCCTAATATTTAAATGCTAAAAAATTGGAAATTCTGGATTGGACTACTCGTGAGTGTCGCCTTTCTGGTCTGGGCACTTTGGGGCCTTGACCTAAACGGTTTTATGAACGAGGTAGCAAGCGGTAATTATTGGTGGCTAATTCCATCAGTTTTAACCTATTTCGTTGCCGTTTGGGTTCGCACATGGCGTTGGGACTATATGCTACGGCCGCTTAAACATATTCCGGTAAGAGAGCTCTTCCCGGTTGTTGTTATCGGCTATATGGGAAACAATATTTATCCACTGAGAATGGGCGAGCTATTACGCTCTTATGTATTGTGGCGGCGGGAAGATGTCCCCGTCGGTGCGAGTTTAGGAACCGTTGTCGTTGAGCGTGTGTTTGATGGGGTCATCATGCTCATATTTGTCTTTGTCGGGCTGCCATTTTTACCATTTCCTGGGGATTATCAATTTTTAGTGACCGTTGCAAGCATCGCCTTCTTAGGGGCTCTCATCGTCTTTTTCGTCATGGCGGCGATGCCCGATCGGGCTTTGGCACTGGCAAAGCTTGTTTTTGGTTTGGCATTACCTGCAAAGGCCAGTGAGCCATTGCTCAGCTTTACAGAAAAATTTCTTGATGGATTAAAAGGGCTGCGTGACTTTAAAAATGTCATGATGATCTTTTTTACGTCACTAGTCATTTGGCTGTTGGAAACCGTTAAATATTGGTTTGTGATGCAGGCTTTTGATTTTGGGGACGCTGTTGTTCCATTTTTTGGGCTAATGCTGATGAATGGGGTTGTAAATCTAGCGACGACATTGCCGACGGCCCCAGGGTATGTAGGTACCTTTGATGGCCCCGGCATTGCGGTGCTGGTTGCCTATGGTGTTGCACAACCGGTGGCAACCGCTTATACGCTTGTTCTGCACATTGCGCTGTGGCTTCCGATTACTGTCTTGGGCGGCTGGTATATGGTCCGTGAGGGCTTGTCATGGTCTGATATGACACAAGCGGCCGACCTGCGGCAGTCTGTGGCTAACGACCCGCCTAACTTGGAGCCGTAACCTGCGGATTGTAGGTTCATAGGTCATTAGGCATAGATGACTGAGAACTAAGTTTCGAAGCTAGGTTGTAACAAATTTACCAGTAACTTTAATTGTAAGATTGATCATAATAAAGAAATGCTACTGTTCACAAGGTTTTACTCTCAACGCTTTTTTCACATCATTATAAATAATACTCCACTGGGAGACTGCCAATGCAGATAGCTATTGTTGGCGCGGGGCTAGCTGGACTAGCGGCCGCCCATGACTTGCTCAAAGCAGGCCATAGCGTAACCGTATACGAAGCTGGCCCTCACGCTGGTGGCTTGGCTCAAGGATTCAAAGACGAATCTTGGGACTGGTCGTTAGAGCACTTTTATCACCATATATTCGAAACAGATAAAGACATACTCGGGCTAGCAGAAGAGATCGGCATTAGAGATAAAATCTTTTTTCCCAAGCCACTCTCTTCAATTTATTATCAAGGTGGAATCTACCCCTTTGATTCAATCTCCGCTTTTTTTAAATATCCAGGATTTAACTTTATCGACACTGTCCGCTTTGGCGCAGTGACGGCCGCTGTGCGGTATACCAATTTCTGGAAAACGCTTGAAAAGGTAACGGCCGACGAATGGATGTTACGTTGGTATGGCAAACGGGTGTATGAAGCGGTTTGGCGGCCGATTTTAATTAACAAATTTGGAAAATATTTTGATCAAGTCCCCATGTCTTGGATGTGGGCTAGATTAGTCGCCCGTAGTTTTCGTTTAGGCTACTTCGAAGGTGGATTTCAAACCCTAGCTAATGCGCTTGTTGAGAAAATTCAAGCACTAGGCGGAACCGTCCACCTCAAGACTCCGGTCAAAAAATTAGCTACGGCTGCTGGTGGCAAGGTATCGATTCAAACGCTTGAATCTGATGATGAAGCGGTTTTTGACCGCTGTTTGTCCACCGTATCTCCAGAGAGAATGCTCGAGATGGTACCCTCTCTAGGCGAGGCTGATCCAGCGTATGCCAAGCAGGTCGATTCATTGGTCAGCATTGGCGCGGTTGTGATGGTCGCGGCTTTGAAGAAACCGATCTTAAAAGATACGTACTGGCTCAATTTGCCAGCGACCAGTTCAGATAAAAGCGAGAATGAAATACCTTTTCTTGCTCTGGTTGAACACACAAATTACATTGACAAAAGCCATTACAATGGTGATCATATTGTTTATATGGGTGATTATGTGCCAGAAGATCACCCATATCTTCATCAGAACCCATCTGAAATTGAAGAAACTTTCCTCAATGAACTAGAAAAATTTAATCCTGATTATGAGCGGAGCTGGGTGCGCAAGACTTGGCTATTTCGTGCCAAGTATGCGCAACCGGTGCCGTTTGTTAATCATTCAAAAAACATCCCTGCCCTTAAAACGCCGGTTCCCGGCTTGTGGTATGCCTCGATGAGCCAAGTTTACCCTTGGGACCGTGGCACCAACTTTGCGGTCGAAATCGGCCGTCGAGTGGCAAAGCAGATGTTAGATTAGTTTAAATCGATTTTATTGCCGAGATCCAGACATATTATTCGCTGAACGATCTCGCTTAACTAGAACGGAGTTATAAAATGAAAATTTTAATTGTTGGTACAGGCTACGTAGGTTTGCCTCATGGTGCAGTTTGTGCCGAATATGGCCATGAAGTACATGCCTATGACATTAGCGAAACACGCATCAATGCCTATAAATCAGGTGATAAAGATCAAATTGAGCGTCAAGTAAACGAGCCTGGATTGGCTGACTCAATCGCTGAAAATTTAAACCGCTACTTGTTCTTCACTACAGATGTTGAGTCTGTCATTGAAGGGGTAGACGTGATTTTTATGTGTTTGAACACACCACCACAGCGTGATGGCTCGAGCGACTTGAGCTACTTGAGCAGTGCGTCTCGTGACATCGGTAAAGCTTTGGCCGGCCGTAAAGAGCAAAAACGTGTTGTGATTGTCAACAAAAGTACAGTCCCTGTCGGAACGGCACGCATGGTTGAAGGCATCGTGAAAGAACAAGGAGCTACTAACTTTGGTGTGGCATCAAATCCAGAATTCTTGGCACAGGGGAACGCGATCGAAGGATCACGTCGTCCTGACCGTATCGTCATCGGTGTTGACACTGAAGAAGACAAAAACATCATGCGTCGGGTCTACGCACAGTTCGTAAATCACGTACGCATTCACTACATCGAGACGACTCCAGAAACGGCCGAGTCGATCAAGTACATGGCGAACTCGCTGCTGTTGACTTATATCTCTTATTGGAATGGGGTTGGCGGCCGTTTGGCTGAAAGCTTCCCGAACATTCGGATGGAAGATCTAAAACGGGGTGTCACCTCTGACAATCGCATTAGCACCTGGGGTTCATATGTGAGCAACGGAGCCGGTGGTAGCTGTTTCGGAAAAGACATCCAATCTTTGATGTACCAGCTTAATCGGGCTGGACACCAAACTGATTTGTTGCGCTCTGTTTACAACATCAATGAATATCAAAAACATTATTTGATCGATCGGGCTGTGCATGAAGCAGACTTTAGCTTCAACAACAAAACGGTTGCACTTTTGGGATTGGCATTCAAAAAACGGACCAATGATATGCGTGATTCGGCCGCACTGAAGGCTGTTGAATCTCTCTTGGCAAAAGGTGTGAAAGAGATTCGGGCATATGACCCACTCGCAACTGCTCCAGCTAAAGAGCACTGGTTCAACCCGGAAAACAACTATCTCTACGAGCGGATCACCTATCACGATTCGGCCGCAGAGGCGTTGAAAGGTACCGATGCTTCTTACATCTCAACCGACTGGGAAGAATTCCGTGGCTTGGCAACGACGATTGAAAAATCAACCGATGCTCCGCATCTTGTGATTGACGGCCGGCGTATGATTTATGACTATCAAGCACTTGTCGACCTTGGCTATGATTACCTACCTGTCGGTGGTCAACTGGTTAAAGGTGTGCGCGAGCAAGTCATGAAAAAAAATAAAGCGTCTAAGAAGAAATAGATTTTCTGGAAACAGATTTTTTAAAAGACCAGTAGTCGGTAGAATAAGCCGATTACTGGTCTTTTTTATTTGGAGGGTTGAGATGACGAATAAAGTACGATGGGGTTTGGTATCTACAGCAAATATTAATCGGCGCACGATTCCGGCGATTCGGATGTCGGAGCGAGGGCAGCTAGTTGCTGTTGGGAGCCGCTCAATCGGTAAAGCGCGCGGCTATGCGGCCGAATGGGGGATTCCGCAGGCGTTTGGTAGTTATGAAGAGATGTTTGCTTCTGGTGAGGTTGATGCTGTTTATGTTTCTGTCCCAAATGAGATGCACGCACCACTAACGATTCAGGCGCTTGAGGCTGGGGTTCATGTGCTGTGTGAAAAACCGTTTTCAGTGACCGTTGAAAATGTCGACGCGATGTTTGCGGCCGCCAAAAAGAACAATCGTGTCCTGGCCGAAGCGTTTATGTATCGGCATCAGCCTCAAACAAAAAAAGTGGGTGAGTTGATCCAAAGCGGCAAGCTGGGTGAAATCAGATCATTTTCAGGCTCGTTTAGCTTCCCTATTTCAACTGAACAGGTAGATGGGCAACGGAATGTGCGGCTTGAAGCTGGACTAGGGGGAGGCTCTTTATGGGACGTTGGTATCTACCCTGTCTCATTGGCTCAGTACGTTATGGGCGGACCGCCCAAACAAGTGTGGGGGCAGCAGTCAACACAGTTCGATATTGACATGAGTTTTGCTGGGCAGATGGCCTATGGTGACGGCCGGACGGCTCACTTTACCTGTTCGTTTGATTCAGCCTTCCAAACCCGAGCAGAAATTCGGGGGACGTTAGGTCGATTGGAGTTAACGCGGCCGTTCACGGGGACAGATGAGCCAGACCGTTCGCTCAAGTTTTTCCCGAAACAGGGTGACGCTGAAGAGATTGAAATTGAGAATGTAGATGAGTATCTCTATTTGGGTGAGGTCAACGATATGAATGCTTCGATTTTGGATGGGGCTGAGAGTTATTTGTCGGCCGAAGAGACGCGTAATCATGTACGGACCGCGCTTGCTTTGTATCAATCTGCGGCTGAGAATCAGATTGTTGAACTTTGACAGCTGAGTGGATAGGGTGATGAAATGGGGAGCTATCATCTCCCTTTTAATTTGATACTGAAAGGGGCAGGTAGATTTTTTCTGTCAGTATACTCGGATCAACTGGGACATTGCTTCTATCAGCCGCCCATTCGATGCCTGCAATGATATGCTGCTGAAAAAGATCCCCTTCTTCACCCGTATAATGCTCCGATCGATGGCCGATGCCTGTATACCAAGCGCGGCCGCCATCGTATAACTGATACCATGTGATCGGATGCTCTGCACCCATATTGCCGCCACTATAGGTAGACTCATCTAGCCACAGAAGGACTTTGATATCGTTATTGGCCGCTGGGTTACTCCTGAAGTTATACCATTCATCATTGAGGGTCCACGGTGTAGGCAAGAAACTGGTCGAGGCATGTGGTTCGTTTGATGTGTTGAGTTCGGCCGTTTGGATCGCCGGATGACCATTAAAATAA
This sequence comes from Anaerolineae bacterium, assembly GCA_045105475.1. Lineage (GTDB taxonomy): Bacteria > Chloroflexota > Anaerolineae > Promineifilales > Promineifilaceae > WTJY01. The sequence continues at coordinate 4,623 of JBGCDP010000110.1, read as the reverse complement.
GCCCCTACTAAACCGCCATACCATGGCCAATCGTACTCCGTGTCAGAGGCTGAGTGAATGCCTGCATACCCTCCTCCACCTTGAATAAACTGTTCAAACGCTGCCTGTTGTTCTACGTTGAGCACATCTCCACTGGTGAGCAGAAATACCACAACATCAAAGTTGGCTAAATTCGATTCTGTAAACAATGCACCGTCTTCTGTGCTGGTTAGATTCCATTCTCGTTCAGCTGCAGTGGTCTGCAATAGCTCAATGGCTGGTTCGATTGAATTATGCCGAAACCCTTCGGTCTTGCTAAAAAGGAGGACGTTTAACCCAGGCATATTCTGGTTTTGTTCGTTTTGATTGGAAGCTTCAGCCGATTGAGGTGAAGAAATACCGTTTGCTGAGTTTGTGCTACACCCAAGCAAAGCTAAGCATAGTGTTGCGATGAGTAGGCTCTTGGCGCATGAAAAAGATAGGTTGATCATGTCCCAAAGTATAGCGGATTAGGTTATTTGAATGTCTAAACGCTAATTTTTTGGGGCAGATGATCGTATCGAACTGAGCCCGGCAGCTCCATCACCAAATCAGCTCCAAATGCGCCTGCCGGGGTATAAGCCCCTTTTAAGTTGCTATCAAGCACCCGTTCAACGCAGCGTAGGCCGCCCAACACTGTGAGCTTGTATCCTTCCATTGTTTCCAACCAAGCTTCGGCCGACTCACCATTGTCATTGGTCGCTTTTGCCCAAATGTATGATTTGCCTGTTTCGCGCGTGTTCTCATCAGGCCCATGAATATTTTTGTCGATGTAGCGCAACGCCATCTTTTTAATTGGTCTGATATTCAACGCACCCATCATCCAGCCAAATTGCTGCATTCTTTGGATTTGCGATTCAGGCATCGCCATATAGGTTGTGATATTTGGAATACCGGTTGAGTGGAACGCGGTCACAAGATCGCCCCATGGGATAGGAACCGCACTCAGCTCTTTGTGTGAAAATTGCACTTTTCTGGCCCCCTGGCCGGTAGGGTAGTGTTGCAAAACACCATCACGCCGGATGGCACCTCCGGCTGAACCTGCCGACTCAACCATAGTTTTGGAAGTGCCCGGACTAATGCCACCTGTTGAATGAAAGGCTAGCTTGAGATCAGTTGCATTGGGCATTTTGTCGGCGACGTAGCGGGCCATGCAGTCGGTTGGGATTACGTCAAACCCAGCTCCTGACATGAGGACAATGTCGGCCGATTCCGCTTCGTGAAAGTGGGAGAAGGTGTATTCGAATACATCGATCTCTCCGGTGATATCAAGATAGTGCGTATTGCGGGTGAGGCAGGCTTTGATCATCGGCCGGGCGGTGTGCATGAACGGTCCGGCCGTATGCATGACTAAATCAAATGGAGCAACGGTTTTGTGGAGCTTTTTTTCGTCGTTCAGATCAACGATTACCCAGTCTAACCCTAGTTTTTCTGCGATGGGGCGGACCTTGGCTTCTGATCGGCCAGCAAGCGTGGGAGAATGCCCACGCTCGACCGCCTGTTCAGCCATGAGTCGGCCGGTATATCCGTTTGCACCATAAAGTAGCCAATTTGCCATTGAGAACGTTCCTAATTTTTAGATGATCAAAAAGCAAATTATAAAAGATGAAACGTTTCGACCACAATGAGCCAAGAGTAACGCTGTCTGTAAAAAAGGAGTAACAGAATTCCTCGTCCAGAGTTCCATGCTACTTTGCGGGATCACCTAAAGGTTTAAACACGGCATCTCTTAAACCTACGAGATAAGCGGTGCCGTCAGGGGTGATTTTGAATTCACCATACCTCGCATCTTCGTACAGTTCGGCCGTTCCCTCTTCAAAAAAGAACGAATTTGTGCCAATAATGACCCTGCTACGCCAACCGCTGTAATCTCGTGAGTAACGAATGAGGAACTCGTTTTCGGCCAAATCTCCATTAGATTCTGCTGCTAACCGCTGAAACGTCACGACCCCGGTTGGGCTCGCTGTTGCGATCAGCTTTCCAGAATCTTCTGTGACTTCAAAAGATTCCGGGAGATCGTAACCCAATGTCATGTAATCTCCTTGAATCAAAGAGCGAGGATCAACCGGAGCCAGTCTGATCAAGACGGTTTTCCCATTTTCAATGGCCGATTCTGCTTGAAATACGGTCCAGCCACTATAGATAAAAAGAGCGGCTAAAGAAGCCCAGAAAATAATTGTGCGGATAGATCGGGTCATGCCTGCACCTCCACGTTTGATTGGATTAGTTTTGCCCAGCCAAAGCGTATGGCTAACATGGCTAGCCCGCTCGAGACCAAGACATAGGATTTGTTTAACAAAGATATCTCTAAATCGTAGTAAAAGAGACTCAGGAAACCGGCCGTGGCAAGGATACTAATACCAAATAAAAGAGAGTCTTGTCTTTGCCAGCTCAATAATAAGAGGGCGATCGCCCATACCAATCCAGGTGTTTGCCACGTCGGAAAAGCAAGTATAAGGAGCATAATGGCTACCCAAATAACAGCATGTTCTGAATGCTCATTGGCGATGAGATAGACGATAACTGCCAAAATGATGAGGACGCATAGCCCCACAACTTGCGAATAAATAGGCTGTAATGACGCATTTTCAAGCAATATGCGCTGATAAATAAGGCTAAAGAAGGTCGAAGCAATGAGTCCAAACCCCAGCGACCTTAAGCCCCAATCTCTTTTCATGAATTCGAACTTGGTTGAGTTCAGCCAAACCCAGCAAACGCCAGAGGCAACCAACAAGAATAAAATCGTGCCTAAGATTTGATACAGGCCTTCATCTGAGCTAAATCCAGAGAACAGGCCGAATGACCCTCTTAAATTGAATTCAAACAAGATTAAGTTAAGTCCGACTGTAAAAAAACGATGGAACTTACCTTCATGTGCCAGAAAGATGATGACTCCGATTAGCGGTAGTAGCCAGAATAAGGAGTCGGCCGAATTATCGAAAATTTCAACTGCCCAAATAATTTGCCCCGCCATGCCTAACGCGAGAGACAGCTGCTCCCAAAAGACGGTTCGTTTTAGCAGTCGGTTGATACCGACTGCGGACGCTAACGGGAGAAGCCCTGCGATAAATGGGGCGTCGCCAAAAGGTAAAAACAAAAATATCATGAACAGGATGGCGGCGATCCAAGCACTGCCACCTGTGAGAGCGGTCATAAACCAAGGCACATCTTCATCTGTGGAATTGGCCGTAGTTGACTTGTTAAAAAAGCTCTGAACCTGCTCTTGCCGTTCTTCAGAGAATTGAAGGGTATCTAGTAATTGAGTTATTTCGGTCATGATAATGTCTCCAAAACCGTCTGTTGTTTTTGCAATCTGCGTAAGAATTGAAACGCGCCCCAACCTAATCCGATCACAATGATGCCTAGAATGAGCGCCATGAACTCACTGTCATTCCAGTCAAATAGGCGTTCGCCTAACTTGCTGGTGATCACAATAATTCCGCTGAACAAAATGCCGGTCACCATAAATAGATCTTGTTTTTGATAGCCATAATAAAAAATGCCAATCAGCACAATTGCACTGTAAACAAGGATGGTTAAAAGGAAAATGGTCGCTTGCCCTTCTGAAAAGTACCCACCTTCAAAGATGATAAACAGCATGGCGGTTGTGGCACCGGTCAATATCGGGAAAGTAAATGCGCGGGGCAACCAGCGGCCGTCGGCCCACTCTAGTCGTGGGTAAACGACCTCCCAGCCTGCTAAAAGTAAGCAGTTCAGGATGACAATAAGATTGATGTTGAAAACAAACTGGCTGTCGTTGGTAAAGACATTAAATCCACTCGTTTGGTCTAACCACAGATATGCTGTGAGATTGATCAAGGCAAACCAGCCCAGCCAAAGAGGTTGGAACCGGCCGATCACGACCCATCCCGCCGCAAAAATCGCCCATAGAAAGAACAGGGTCCAAGCATCGGCCGATGATTGATACTCTTGCCCCATCACCGCAAATAAAACCCCGATCAGGCCACTGCTGGCGGTCAGTGAAACCTTTGATGGCAGTTTGTCTAATCCATTAAAGAGTGCAAACCCTGCGGTCAAAAGGATGCCAAATCCGATGACGCCAAATTTGCTAAGCCGACTAATGTCGGCCCAATTCCACGCGAAGAAGAATAAAATGCCGCTGACAACAAAAAGAGCACCTAAGCTCAGCAGGGCGGTGTCGATAAACCAGCGCCAGCTTTGTGCGTCAGGTGTTTGTCCTGTTAATTTGTGTGCTTCTTCGAGTTCGGCCGGGTTGATCAGCCCTTCACGGGCCAGCTGACCTAGCTGGCGATTTAGCTGATTTGATGTTTGATTAAACATAAGTATTCACGTCCATTCATTAAACATGCTGGCACCATGCCAGTTAATAATGAACAGTGTAGGCGGAAATAATTCAAGAGGGTAGTGACATTACTCCGAACTCTCGGAGTCAATGTCACGTTTATACGTTTTGGGGAGGTGGCTCATATAAGCGACAGTTATTTTAGACTGTGGAATAGGACTTTTTATATGGCTCTCTGATTGATCTTAACCTCTTGCTTGGTGCAACCTTTAGTCGGCGCTTTCGGCCGTTGCAAACCGGTTGGCGGTCAACGATGTAAGCTTCCCCTCTCCTCCTTCAGC
>JBGCDP010000109.1:0-6351 GCA_045105475.1 Anaerolineae bacterium | reverse complement strand
GACTGGCATGTATATTACATTTGTCGTTGATGATTGTGAGACGATTTTTGAGAAAGCTCAGGGGTTGGGAGTTGAAATCGTGCAAGAGCCTGAAATGACATTTTATGGTCAAAAACGGCTTTTACTCAAAGATCCGGCCGGAATTTTGGTCGATGTCTCTTCTATTCCAACTGGATAAAATCTTATGGATTCACTCGACAAACTCGCAGATGTCGCCACACATATGAACCTTGAGCCAACGGGTGAACCTACTCTGATTCAGCCTAAATTAGGCTTTGATCAAACGGTTACAGCCTGTGGAGCTGTCATTAAAAAAGACCCAATTCATTCACCATTGGGTCGATCAATTGGGGAGCTTGGTATTTCAAAAGCGGCCGTTGCTGGTGGCAAAACCATCCCGCTACTCAAAACGATGATGACGACAGCATGCGAGCGAAACTGCTTTTATTGTCCTTTTCGGGCCGGGCGTAGCAGCATGCGTCGCCAAACGTTTAAGCCAGAAGAAATGGCGAAAGCGTTTATGCAGGTACACAAGGCGGGCAAAGCTAAGGGGCTGTTTTTGAGTTCAGGCATTATTAAAGGGAGTGTCACGACGCAGGACAAAATTATTGAAACGGCCGATATTTTGCGCAATAAATATCGTTTTCGTGGTTATATCCATCTTAAAGTGATGCCAGGGGTAGAGAAAGATCAGATACGCCGTTCGATGGAGCTAGCAAGTCGTCTATCAGTCAATCTCGAAGCACCAAACGACAAACGGTTGCACATGCTGGCCCCGAAAAAGGAGTTTGTGCGTGAATTGGTCCGGCCGTTGCAGTGGATGGATGAGATTCGCAAAAATGAGCTGGCGCACAACAGTTGGAACGGCCGCTGGGCGAGCAGTGTGACGCAGTTTGTGGTGGGTGCTGTGGGTGAAAGCGACTTGGAGTTGTTGAGCACGAGTGAGCGGATGATCAAAATGTACAAGCTTCAACGAGTCTACTATTCAGCTTTTAGCCCGATACGGGACACGCCGTTTGAAGAGCTGACGGCCGAAAACCCGATGCGCCAACACCGGCTCTATCAGTCGTCGTTTTTGTTTCGTGATTATGGGTATGATCTGGAAGAGATGCCGTTTGATCAGCAGGGGAATTTGCCGCTGGGTGAAGATCCGAAGATGGCGTGGGCGAAGCGGAATTTGCGCGAAAATCCGGCCGAAATTAACACGGCCGACCGACAAGCTTTGCTTCGTATTCCGGGGGTTGGGCCAAAAGGGGCAGATAAGATTTTGCAGGCGCGGCGGCGTGGCACGATTTCTGAGGTGAGGCATTTACAGCAGTTGGGGGTAGTGACGAGGCGGATGGAGCCGTATGTGCTTCTTAATGGAAGACGGCCGGAGCGGCAGTTGCGTTTGTTTTGATTTATTAACACTTCAACCTACAGCTTATGTTTCCTGTGCAGCCGTTTCGCCACTATGCCTTAGTTTACATTCTAACCGTTTCTACTTTACAAATTGTTTAATTTGAGCACGCTAACATCTAAAAGGTGACTACGGCCGCTTTGTCGTTTGATAAAATTATTGGCCAAGGAAAAAGGTGCTCTAAAGATGAATAACCTACTTGCTCGTTTTGCCTACTCTCTAAAAAACTTAAACATGCAACATAAATTTCAATTATCTGTATTTATATTTTTAACAGTTGTTTTGACTGGACGGGCTCCATTCACTTTGACGGCGGCTCCTGCTAAAACTGAAACAATCACCCAGTTTGGAATCACTTGGACCTTTGAAGAACCGGTTGAGTTTGGTCAATTTGCCAATGGTGATTATTGGGTCGTGGGACCGGTAAAGGTTGTTCACCTCGACCCACCGTCAACGGAGGTCGACGGCCGTGTGAAAAATGGATCGATGATTAACCCTTCACCACAAGATGGGTCAACGCAAGGTTATGATAGCTCGATGTATGGCACCTATGGGCCTCATTTTGATCCAGTGCTAAATGTTGCACGTCCTAATAACCAGTCATTATCGGCCGGAAACCCCTTGAATATTCCTGTATCTTCTTCGCTGGTTTCTACTATAAGTCGAGACGATGCTGGCGTTCGCCCTCAGCTAGAAACGGCCGCTATTCTAACTGTACTTGATGCACCCGCTGAGGATGGGAGTTTTAGACCACCCTATAGTGGCAGCGATAAATCGATTCGTCACCAGACTGATCAGATCAATTGGTCATTGTTAAAAAACCTTGATCCAGTTGGGAACATGCCAGACTTAAGTGCGGTTGAACGGAATTTTGAACGGCCGTGGCTTGATCATGTCCCGAATTGGTTGGGGCGAGAGCTTCACCCGACAGACAATATGCCCGACTACGGGCGGGAGATTTCAACCAAGATCGGTGTGGGTGCCTTGATGCTCCACCTCGACTTTCCTCAAAACGAGAAAGAGACATTGCTGATTCGCTATCTTCAACTGGGTATCGATTTTTACGGCATTGTTGAAGATGGGGGAACTGCGAATTGGGCACCGAATGGCGGGCATGCCAGCGGCCGGAAATGGCCCATCTTGTTTGCGGGATTGATGCTAGATGATGAGGGTATGCAGAATATTGGTTCTGGAGATGGGTCCGGAGCAGCTTTATTTGGTGAAGATGCCCAAACGTTTTATGTAACCCAAGAGGATATCGATAGCACTCATAATCCAGACACACGAGGCTGTGAGCTGGAAGAATATGAGCAGAGTGACTTAGGCATGGCGGAGTGGGGTATTCGACATAGCACGGAACCTGTGAAAGATAACAAAGCTTGGTGTGCAAACTATCGCACCTGCTGTACGGCCAATGCATGGGCTGGGTTTGTTTTGGCCGCACATATCATGGATGCGAAAGAGCTGTGGGACCATGACCCGCTTTTTGATTACCAAGATCGTTATATGGGAATTCAAGAACCAGGCGACTGGACACGCTGCCAAGACCCTTTTACGGAACAAATGTGGGATAGGTATCGTGCGGGTCCAATAGAGGAGTTAGATCAATCAAATTATCTTCCCTTTATTCATCAAAATGAATAGGTTTGTTTTGTGAAAACGGCTAGAGCAACAGTTATGGCTATTTGTCTAATATCAGAGCAACTGATATTTTGTTACAAGCGATTTTGTATTGCAACTAGTTTGCATATATGATGTGAGTTAAACATGAGTTTTGCGCATGATCTATCTTTATAAATTTCAAATACCGATTGCTATTAGCTTTTGTCTTTTTTTATGTTTGGGTTGTAACTCATTTACTCCTGATGTTATAGTGTCCCCAACAATTCAGTCTACCCATACTCCCAAACCCACTCCTCCGGAAATCACTTTTCCGCTTAGCCAGCCCACTCCTCCACCATTTTTAGCAGAAATATTTCCTGCACCGGATAGCCAAACATCAAAACTGATTTATGAGGCTGATTTAATGAATGAGTATGGTATAGATGGTTACGAAGGGACTAGGGATGTCGAGGGTTGGGGTTATCGGTCAAATATTTGCGTTTATTTAGATGCAACCTATATTGATATTTGGCCAGAGACTTTGCAATCGGGGAAGGAATATTGTGAATATCCGCCATTTACTGAACTAACAGGTTATTGTTATTTATCAAAGAGGACTACATTAATAGTGGATGAAGTTGAACTTATTCCAGTGTTAGATACCAATTGGTTTCCAGTTGGCCTTGTAGGAACTAGGGGACGGCCACATTGGCTATGTTGGCCAGCCAAATTGGATATAGGATTGCATAAGGCAACATTCATGATTCAGCCTGATTCTGGAAGCCAGAGAGAGTATTCTTGGAATTTCGCGATTACTGATTAGACGTAGGCTGCAACGCTGTTATCAATTTAAAGACAACTAGAAAAGCCGAAAGCAATTGGCAATTACTCACGGCTTTTTTTAATCCAATTGCTTTTCGGATTGCATTTACCTACGCATCCGGCCGACAACGAGACCCCCCAACAGCACTAACACTGCCGCAAGGCTAATGTAAATCAACGAGCGACTGGTCGGTGCTGCATCAGTGAGTGGCGGAGCCAAACGCGTTTCGTCCTCACTTAATTCAACTTCGACCGGCTCAACTTCAGTCAACTCAGTTTCCAATTGCTCCCCATTGCCGTCTCTGACTGTAACCGGTTCGAGCTGCGTTTCGGGAAGCGTTATCGACCTATTGCTGGAGCCTGGGACGATGGCATATGCAATCCCATCAAATACGATGGTCACAAATTCACCAACGGCTAGATATTCGGCTAACTCTGGTGCGGCCGTGATTAGATCAAAATAGCTGTCGCTGGCGAAGCCAACCTGCTCGATCTGCATGTCGGCCGTGAACGAGGTGTCAACCCAGCGGCCGTTTTGGAAGACGAACGACTTGGCACCCACATGTTGGATCGGTGCTTGAGCCGCCTTTTCGCTATCGGCGTCGGATGACGCAACTGCCGGTTGCGTGGGTGCGATCACGGCATCTGCCATGTCGGCCGCATCTGATGCTTCTTCAACCGCCGCAGCTCCAGACACTTCAACCTCACGTTCAGCAACAACTTCTAGCTCAACTTCTACAATTTCCTCCATCGCTTCTTCTTCCATCATTTCGCCATCATTTTGCATAACCGGATTTGGAACAGGGACACTGCCACCCTGACGGATAATGTCATCCTCTTCGATCAAGAAACTCGTATAAGGGGTGATGATGCCGTAGCGTAAACTCAGGTTGATTACACTGTCGATCAGCTCTTGTTTCTCACCCTGTAAACGAATTTGAGTCAGCAAATGGCCGATCGTACGGGTTGCCCATAATCTTGGAATAAAATCGTCCCCGCCTGTTTCACGGAAGATGTTGTCAGCATACTCAAACGTCTGCTGTTCACCGTTCACATCGCCGGTTAAGGTGATGCGGGCGGGGCCAGCGTTGCGGTAGCGGCCGACCAGCACCAGTTGAGTCCCTGCGAAAAGGTCAGGCAGTTCGGTAGGGAAAATCTGCTCAACGACTATGCCGTCATAATCGATTTCGATATTGGCTAAAACTGGCGTGCTGATTTTAGTGAAAAACGCCGCCATTTCTTCATCGATCCGTTCATGCTCACGCACATAGCCGGTTGTCCCTCGATGGGTGCTACTGAGCGTGTCGAGCAGAAATGTGTCCACATCATCACCGATACCAAAAGCAAATAACTGGGCATTGGCTGGAATCGCATCATTGACCGCTTCAAGTAGCGGATCAGTCTCCCAAATCCCTTCGGTCGGCAACCCATCGGTCATAAAAATAATGGTGGCTGGACGATCAGACGCGACCTGACCGGCCGCATCTATCAAAGATTGGCTAATGTTGGTGCCACCGACCGCTTCTAAGCTGTTGATAAACTGCTCGACCCCGTCTAAATCGGTGGCGGCCGTGAGTTGGGGGCTAAAGGTGCGCACCCCGGTGCTGAACGCCACGATGTTAAAACGGTCAACTGAATTGAGATTGTTGACGAGATAGCGGGCCGCATCTTTCGCCTGCTCCATCTTTTCCCCTTTCATGCTGCCGCTGGTATCCATCACCAAAATGATGTCACGGGCGACCACTTCGTCCGGGTCGATATTGACCGATGGGGCGGCCAACAGCATAAAGTAGCCATCTTCCCCCCGCTCTTTGTAGCTGATCAAATTGAGGCCGATGCTTTCGGGTGATACCCCGTAGTAAAGTTCAAAATCTTTGTCTGCATAAATGTCGCTTTCCTCGAAGCCAGCGACGGCGCGAAAATCCCCATCCCTGAAATCAGCGACCGGATGGCTGGGTGAGTAAAGCGAACGGATCGCATCGCGAGATTCGATTTCGACCCGGATCGACTGTTCTTCTAATGGTAGGTTGGTGTAGAGATGGGTTGATTGCGGGTAGACGTAGTGGACGAGGCCGCCGTCGGCCGGGAGTACCTGCTGGTACTCGATTTCGATGCGCCGTTCCGCATTTGCCGGAATCGGGAAAACGTTCGCCTGAATCGCATCATGGCCGATGTATTCGAGTAGGGCTGGGTCCCGCATTTGGCGTACGATCTCATCGTAAATGGCGCGGGCTTCTTCTTTACGCAAAATTTTTGATTCGATAGGAATCCCATCGACCCACATGGTTAGCTCTGTAACGGTAGCTCCTTCGGGTAGTGGAAAGAGGTAGATGCCTTCAAGCCACCAGTCGTTTTCGTTGACAAATAGCTGATCGATGCGCGTGGTTGCGATCTGATTGTCGATGGTGATGTTGACCCGCTGATAGTCGATTTTTAGGCCGTCCATCTGCCATTGGGGCAGTGGTTCGATAATGATAGGTGGTTCATCGTCGTCTTGGGCGGCCGCAGGTTGCCAAAAAAGGCCGCTG
>JBGCDP010000108.1:0-6593 GCA_045105475.1 Anaerolineae bacterium | reverse complement strand
CCGACATCGGCCAGCGCGGGGTCAAGCTCTCTGGCGGACAGAAGCAAAGGCTAAGCATTGCGCGCGTTTTCTTAAAAGATCCGCAGATCCTAATCTTCGATGAAGCGACCAGTGCGCTCGACAACGCCAGCGAACGAGCAGTTCAAGAATCTCTAGAAAAGCTGAGTCGCAACCGGACCACCTTGGTCATTGCTCATCGCCTATCGACGATTCAGAAAGCTGATCGGATCATTGTTTTGGCTGAGGGTGACATTGCTGAGGAAGGCACTCACGCAGATTTGCTAGCGAGAGGTGGCGTTTACGCAAAGCTGTATCAGATTCAAGCTCGACTTTAAAATAGTTTTGCTAGGTCGTTGAGCTTCGTCTTTTTACAAAAAGATGAAGCTCTCCAGAGGAAACGGCTAGATTTTAATCTTCTATCTCACCTGTAACTTTTGTGTAACTGGAATATGGCAGACTTCTGCTTGTAGCGAATATTCGCTGGAAAGCGTAAATTCTCTTGACAGCGAAGAAAACTTTGTTACTATTTTCACAATCAGCGAATATTCGCTAAAAGAGTTATTCTAGGAAAGACCCACTTTTAACAACAGAGAAGACTTATGATTGATTTTATGCCAGCCCGAATGACAACCAAATCCGGAATCGATTGTGCCCACACTGTCGAAACGGCCGGAATTTTATCCCCCCACGCACTTGAGTTTGTCGCCAAACTCGAGCGTGCATTTGGCGATCGCCGCCGCTGTTTGCTTAAGGCGCGTCAAGCTCGCCAAGTCGAAATCGACAATGGCAAGCTGCCCGATTTCTTGCCAGAAACGGCCGATATTCGGTCCGGCAGCTGGCAGGTTGCACCGGTACCCATCCACATTCAAAAACGATGGGTAGAAATTACCGGACCAACTGATCGTAAAATGGTCATCAATGCACTTAATTCTGGCGCAGATGTTTTCATGGCCGACTTTGAAGATGCCAACTCACCTTCTTGGAGCAACATGGTTGAGGGGCAGCGCAATCTACGCAGAGCCATTCGCAACGAAGTGGACTTTACTTCACAAGCTGGTAAAGAGTACAAACTAAACTCTGATCATGCCGTATTGTTCGTTCGGCCGCGCGGCTTACATTTGGAAGAGGAGCATGTACAGGTTCAAGGAAAATCAATTTCAGCCAGTCTCTTTGATTTTGGCGTTTACTTTTTCCATAATGCAAAACGCTTAATCAGCGGTGGTTTTGGCCCTTACTTTTATATTCCTAAACTAGAAAGTCACCTTGAAGCCCGCTGGTGGAACGATGTTTTCAACATGGCGCAAGATGAGCTAGATATCGACCGCGGAACGATCAAAGCGACGGTACTTATCGAGACGATTTCGGCCGCTTATGAAATGGATGAAATTCTTTACGAATTACGCCAACACTCGGCCGGACTTAACGCCGGCCGCTGGGACTACATCTTTAGCGTGATTAAAAAGTTCCGTAATCAGCCCGATTTTCTTTTGCCAGATCGCAATCAAATCGGTATGACCGCCCCCTTTATGCAGGCATATACCGATCTGCTGATCAAAACATGCCACAAACGGGGCGCACACGCGATGGGGGGCATGTCAGCCTTCATCCCCAATCGCAAAGACAAACAAGTTACCCAAGCCGCTATGGAAAAGGTTCGCAATGACAAATGGCGCGAGGTAAAAGCCGGATGTGATGGTACATGGGTGGCTCATCCAGACTTGGTACCGATGGTGACCCGCATCTTTGAAGATGTGCTGGTTCATAAGCCCAATCAAATCGGCCGGCAACGGGACGATGTCAATGTCACTGCTGAAAACTTGCGCAACTTCGAAATTGAAGGTGGAAAAATCACCAATAAAGGGCTGTGTAAAAACATCAATGTTGCGATTTTATACATGAACTCATGGTTACAAGGTCATGGAGCCGCAGCCCTGTACAACATGATGGAAGATACAGCCACGGCCGAAATTTCACGTGCACAGCTCTGGAATTGGATCCACCATCCTGATGCTGTTCTCGCAGACGGTCGGCCGGTAACTCTATCTCTTTGCCGCACCATCATTCGCCAAGAGCTTGACGCAATCCATGATCAACTGGGAGATGAAGGATTCAACAACGGAGAGTTTGTCTTAGCAGCCAAACTGCTCGACGATCTAATTTCAGATGACGCTTTTGTCGATTTCTTAACCCTCATAGGCTACACACACCTCTGCTAACCATTAGCAACAACTAACCTAAAAACAAACCCTGTAGGACCAAGGAATACCTTGGTCCTACTTAAATATTTTCAAAAATATTACCCATCCTCGGGAGGTATTCTCCCACCCAAATTTAAATTCGGAGAGATATTATGAGCAACACAAACGGTCACGTAAACGGCACCCACAAGAATGGGAACGGCAACAAATCAGAAGCAGAAAAAATGGCACAAGATTGGGCAACCAATCCCCGCTGGGCCGGTATTGAACGGCCGTATGGTCCTGAAGAAGTTTTAAAACTGCGCGGCAGCTTTAAAGTTGAACATACCATCGCCAAGATGGGAGCTGAGCGACTGTGGGAACTCATGGAAACGGAGCCATTTGTGCGCACGCTAGGGGCGTTGAGCGGGATGCAGGCGGTTCAGATGGTTCAAGCTGGGCTAAAAGGCATTTATCTGTCGGGCTGGCAAGTGGCGGCCGATGCCAACTCTTGGGGACAAACCTACCCCGACCAATCGATTTACCCCTATGATTCAGCACCAAAATTAGCTAAACGGATCAACAACGCCTTGCAACGGGCTGACCAAATCGCACACATGAACGGTGACAAAAGCATCCATTGGATGGCGCCGATTTTTGCCGACGGTGAAGCTGGGTTTGGCGGCAATCTAAACGCTTTTGAACTGATGAAATCGTTCATCGAAGCGGGCGCCGCAGCGGTCCATTTTGAAGACCAACTCTCTTCAGCTAAAAAATGTGGCCATATGGGTGGCAAGGTTGTGGTTCCGGTTCAAGAGGCGATCAACAAGCTAACGGCCGCACGCTTAGCGACCGACGTTGAGGGTGTTCCCAGCATCGTTGTGGCTCGCACTGACGCTGAGTCAGGCAAGCTCCTATCGAGCAATGTAGACGAGCGGGACCATCCGTTTATCATCGAAGGGGCGGAACGGACGGCCGAAGGGTTCTATCCGGTAGATTGTGGCCTGGAGTACGGCATCATGCGTGGTTTGGCCTATGCCCCATACGCCGATGTGATTTGGCTCGAAACCAGCACACCTAACCTCGAACAGTGCCGCAAATTCGCCGAAGCGATCCACGCAGAGTTCCCTGGCAAGAAATTAGCCTACAACTGCTCACCAAGCTTCAACTGGCGCCATAACATCGACGTGGACACCATTGAAACCTTCCAAGAAGAAATCGGAAAGATGGGGTATTGCTTCCAGTTTGTAACCTTGGCCGGGTTCCACAACCTCAACTTAGGCATGTTTGAACTCGCCAGCGGCTATTCAAAACGAGGCATGGGCGCTTACTCAGAAATGCAACAGCGTGAGTTTGATTTAGAGCCAGAAGGCTTTAAGGCGATCAAGCATCAAAGCTTTGTTGGGGCCGGTTACTTCGATGGGGTTCAGCAAACGATTATGGCTGGGCAAGCATCAACAACTGCGATGGAGGGTTCGACGGAGGAAGCGCAGTTCGATCATTAAACCAATGGTCAGCCTTTCGCTAGTGTTTTGTCAAAGAAATATTGCTAGGTTGGAAATAACTAAAAACACTTTAGGCTTCGTCAATTGAATACGACTACCATTCAAAAGAAGTTTGACGAAGCACTAGTTTGTGGCCAGTAGTTTAACTACCACTTTCAACCTGAATCTTTTTTTCAATTCGGTTCTTTCTAGGTCAAAGCGGCTCTCCTTCGGGAGGGTCGTTTTGCTTTTGCATTCTAGGCAGGGTTGGCTAAGATGTCTGAGGTTCACATCTAAATTCAACTCACAAAAATCGAGGAAAAATGCGCCCCAATATTCTGCTTATCATGAGCGACAACCACTCGGCCGAAATGCTCGGTTGCCACGGCAACACTGAAATCCACACGCCACGAATCGACCAAATGGCGGCCGAAGGTCTCAAGTTTGACCAAGCATACTGCGTCAACGCCATGTGCTCCCCCTGCCGAGCGAGCGTCCTCACCGGCCTGATGCCGTCCCAACACGGCATTCACACATGGATCGATGACCGCACACCGGACAAGCTCCCGGCCGGATGGAACGCCATCGAAGAGTTCAAAACACTCCCCGAACTGCTCAAACACAACGGCTACGACACCGCCCTCATCGGCAAATATCATTTGGGCGATGCCCGTCAAGTCAAAAACAACTTTGACCACTGGGTCACATTCCCACACGGCCATACGGTTGATTTTTGGGGGAACACAATCATCGAAAACGGAGAAACCTATCAATCTGAAGGGCACAGCGTTGATTTCTTCACCGATAAAACGATCGACTATTTAGAACAGCGAGACGGGCAAAACCCCTTCTTCTTGTTCATGCCGCTCAACGGCCCATACGGCCATTGGCCCTGCATCGGTGGGCAAGCCCAACATCGTTTCGGCCATTTATACGATGACAGCCCGATGTCCTCCGCACCGCGTGAGCCGCTATCTCGTGAAACAATTGCCAAGGTGATGTGGCAACATAAAAACAGCGGCCACGGCCTCGACTATTCAGCCCTACTGCGGATGCCGAACAATCTGGAAACGCTGCGGAATTATTATTCACAAATGACTTTGGTCGATGATTCAGTCGGCCGTGTACTCGACACGCTCGACCAACAAAACCTGTCAAAAGATACGCTCGTCATCTACACAACCGATCACGGCTTTTCGACCGGCGCACACGGCTATTGGGGGCATGGGCAAGCGACATGGCCCGCCAACACCCACGCTGCCTCATTCCACATCCCGATCATCATGCGCCAGCCGGGATCGATACCGGCCGGACAAACGGCCGATCAGACAATTAGCCAGATTGATCTTTTCCCAACGCTGCTTGATCTTGCTGGATGCGACCTTCCGAAAGGCAAAACGGCCACCAAAAATCTGCGGCCGTTGATTGAAGCAGATACATCGGCCGATTGGGAAAATGCGGTTTTGATGGAAACGGAAGAGACACGAGCGATCCGGACAGACGAGTGGCTTTACATGTCACGCTATCAGGAAAATGCAGACCACCCGCTGTCCAATGAGCTTTATGATCTAAATGCCGATCCTGACGAGCGCACAAACCTCATCGATTCACCCACACATGCAAAAACGATTGCCGAGCTACAAGCGCAACTCGACAATCGTTTTGATAGTTTGGCCCATCCTGATTGGGACCTGTGGCACGGCGGCTGTGTGAAATCTAACTCTGACAAGCCGTGGTTTTGGAAACTAGCTTGGGGTGAAGATTGGCAGCCGGTCTTTTAGACCTTACCGGCCGATCATCGGCAACAAAATCTTGAATCCGTTTGATGGGGCATCACCCGATAGCGTAATGACTTGGGAGGTGCTTTTCGCGCTCCGGAAGCCACCGCCTTCAGCCACCAACAAATCGGCCCGGATCAAAATATCATCTGGCTGAGTTCCAGCCTGGTAGGTGAAGATTAACTCCCCATTGATGTCGGTATTTGCTTCAACAATAACTTGACCGTTTAGCGAGCCGACCGTGGGGTCAACGTCGGTATCGCTCCTACCTTGCAAACTAACGCGCACCGGCCAGCCTGCCACCGGGTCACCCCAGCGATCAAGCACCAAGGCGGTTAACTCAGTTGTTGCGGTGCCATCGGCCGCCAAGCTGTTGCTTACCGTTGTTAGTTCGATTGTGTTAGGTAGAGCCTTTTGAATATCAATCGTCGTTTCAGCTAAGATCGCCCCATTCGTCACCTCGATTCCGGCTAAACCGATATCGCTTCCGGTCGTAAATGTCACCCATGCACTACCTTCAACCGTTGTCACCATAGCTGGCAAACTACCCAACGACGTCGTCAAATTGAGCGTGGTACCGTCCACGACAGGGTAGCCTTGATCGTCAAAGAGTGACAACCGCAGCACCGCCTGATCCCCATTCGGCCGCAGATAGCGCACTCGATTGCTAATTTCAATCGATGCGGCCGGACGTACACGGGTAATGGTCGCGAAATCGGCCGCGCTTAGCTCCCGATTATCGGTAGCAGAGACGGCCAGTACAGCTCGTCCTTGTGTTCCGCTGGGCATTCCGTTTGGATTGCTAGGATTAATGGCCGATGGTCCCATAAAGACTGAGTAATCCAACACTTTTGATTGTCCAGCATCGACACAAGTCACAGATAATCCCACAGTCGACCACCCTTCTGGAACTGAGACATCGAGCTCGTAACAGTGATCTTCTGTATCGTCATTGCGGATTTCAAATTGGACGGGTGTTCCAAAGCCGGTATTTACCCCATCTGCCAAAGCCTTAACCGACAGCGGTTGGAAGCGAAACGGCCGATCGTCTGTGCGTTCAAATGCGGTCCCGTTTGAGGACCCTTCAACCACTAGATATGCGGCTCCGGCACCAGGTGCACCAAACGTGTCAGAGCCAAACAGTCCGTCCCCGG
>JBGCDP010000107.1:0-6181 GCA_045105475.1 Anaerolineae bacterium | reverse complement strand
TTGAACAGCGGCGTAACCACGATGTTGGGGGGTGGGACCGGCCCAGCCACAGGGACAAACGCAACGACTTGTACACCAGGCTCTTGGAATTTGGGGCGTATGTTGCAGTCGATTGAACATTTTCCGATGAATTTTGGCTTTTTAGGAAAAGGAAATTCATCGACCAAAGCACCACTTGAAGAGCAACTGCGGGCCGGTGCGTTTGGGCTAAAGCTGCACGAGGATTGGGGGACAACCCCGGCCGTGATCGACACCGCTTTGAGCGTCGCAGACGAGTTCGACGCGCACGTCGCCATCCATACAGACACCCTAAACGAAGCGGGATTTGTTGAAAGTACGATTGCGGCGATTGCTGGCCGTACGATCCACACCTATCACACGGAAGGGGCAGGTGGCGGCCATGCGCCAGATATTATCCGCATCGCCAGCGAGCCGTATGTGCTCCCATCATCGACCAATCCAACCCGACCGTACACGGTCAACACCGTGGCTGAACATTTAGACATGTTGATGGTGTGTCACCATCTGAACAGCCAAGTACCGGAAGATGTCGCCTTTGCGGAAAGCCGCATTCGGGCTGAAACGATTGCGGCCGAAGATATTTTGCACGACCTTGGGGTGTTCAGCATGATCGCCTCTGACAGTCAGGCGATGGGACGTGTGGGTGAAGTGATTATGCGGACGTGGCAAACGGCGCATAAAATGAAGGTCCAACGGGGGGCATTGGCACCTGACTCTGCCCGAAATGATAATTTCAGAGCCAAGCGATATATTGCAAAATACACAATTAATCCGGCGATTGCGCACGGTATTTCCCATGAAGTTGGCTCGATTGAGCCTGGTAAACTGGCCGATTTGGTGATCTGGAAACCGGCGTTTTTTGGGGTAAAACCTGAGATCGTGGTGAAGGGTGGCTTTATCGCGTGGAGCGTGATGGGGGATGCGAATGCGAGTATCCCGACTCCGCAGCCGGTTTGGTACCGGCCGATGTTTGGTGCTTTTGGCAAAGCGACAGCACCGACCAAACTGACGTTTATGTCACAAGCCAGCGTCGATGCCGGTGTGGCTGAATCTTTGGGTCTTGAAAGCGGCATCGCGGCGGTGAAAAACTGCCGTGCCATTGGCAAAAAGGACATGATCCACAATGAAGCGACGCCGAAGATTGAAGTTGACCCGGAAACGTATGAAGTTCGGGCTGACGGCGAACTGTTAACCTGCGAACCGGCTGAAGAGTTGCCGCTGGCGCAGCGATATTTTCTATTTTAGATAGTCAGTATTTCAGTACATTCGGCTACGCCTCATTTGTCAGTGTTTCAGTTTGACATTCATGCCATCAGGCTCACCATCAAACTGAAACACTAACAAAAAAACTATGTGCGATACACACACTCATACCCATACACCAACTTTATTTGACACCAACTTAGACGACGTTTTTGTCGTCGGCATTGCTGGGCCGGTCGGCAGTGGCAAAACCGCTTTGGCCGCTTTGCTTAGCCGCCATTTGCATGACGAATTTAATATGGCCGTCGTGACCAACGATGTTTATACGGCCGAAGATGCGCAGTTTTTGATCAAAAACTCTGTGCTTCCAGCGGAGCGGGTGCGTGGGGTTGAAACAGGCGCTTGCCCCCATTCCGCCATTCGTGACGATGTTTCGATGAACGTTGAAGCGATTTTAGATCTGCGCGATGAGCATGACGGTCTTGAACTCGTGATTGTAGAAAGCGGCGGTGACAATCTAACCGCATCGTTTAGCCCAGACTTGGCTGATGCTTGGATCTATGTGATCGATGTGTCGGCCGGAGATAAAATTCCGCGCAAAGGTGGCCCTGGGGTTTCACGTTCTGATTTGCTCGTGATCAACAAAATCGACCTAGCTCCTCTAGTCGGAGCAGATTTAGACGTCATGGATCGCGACTCAAAAATGATGCGGGGAGATTTGCCTTTTTGCTTTACGAATCTGAAAAACCAAACTGGATTAGACACCATCACAAGCTGGGTGCGAGCAGGTATGGCGGCTCGCGAATGATGCTATAGCAAGAGTGGGCCTATTCATTTTTTGACAACTTCAAGATTTCCTATACACTTTCCGAAATCGTTTTCGTAAACCCAAACTCCCCATGTCTGTCAAGATAGAAGATATTTCCAAAAAATTAAAACTATCGACTTCAACCGTTTCAAAAGCGCTGAACGGCTATAAAGACGTGTCAGAAAAAACACGGGAACTGGTGGTTGAAACCGCCAAAGAGTTGGGCTATCACCCCAGTGCCTCAGCTCGGAACCTACGTCGCCAACGCACAGACAAGATCGGGTTTGTCTTCAACAACTCTCTCATGTATATCAGCGATTATTTTGCTGAAGTTGTCGTTGGCGCTACGGCCGCAGCCGAAGCGGCTGGAAACAATATCATTCTCTACACCAATGAGGGTGACTCCCCTGAAAGCTTAATTAAACTGATTCGTGCCAAAGAAGTTGATGGGTTTGCGTTGGTCTGGAACCATGTCCCAGCTCAACTCACCGACATGCTTTTGGCTGAAAATATCCCTTTTGTGGTTTTAGGGCGCCGTGTGGGGCATCCACAAGCGTCTTATATTGCACCAGATAACTATCAAGGTGCGACAGACTTGATGCAGCATTTGTATGATTTAGGCCACCGGCGTATAGGGTTTACGACCCGCCCTGCGATGGGACGCACCAACGAAGATCGCTTTAACGCATACAAAGATTTTTTAACGAAAAATGGGATCGCAATTGATAAAGACCTAATCGCAGAAACGAAGACTGAACCCTTTAGCGGTTATCATGCCACAAACAAATTGCTCGATTTAGACGATCGGCCGACCGCGATCTTCGCTTTTCATGACTACGTAGCCATCGATGCCCATCAAGCGATTATTGAACGCGGGCTAAAAATACCTGAAGATGTGGCTCTCGCCGGATTCGACGGTTTGCGCACATCACTCTTTACCTCCCCGCCGATCACAACGGTGAGTCAACCGCTACAGCAAATCGGCCGGGAATCGATTGTTGCCCTGCTCGAACGCATTCAAGATAACAGCTTACCCCCGACTCGAAAGACACTTCCAGTTACGCTCGAACCACGTCAATCTACAGTTGGCAAAACAAGTAGTTAAAAAAATTATACAAACCCGAAAACGATTTCGTTTTTGATAAGGATTTAAAATGTCCAAAGCTAAGAATCAAAATTCTGAAAATCATCATCTCACTAAACAGTCATCATCTAAAAATGATTTGACGCTACACAGCCGTGGCAACCTGACAAATATATTGTCAGCCAACTCAGCTCCAGAAAAACCGGCGATGCGTGGCTTTGACCCGAAGTTTCGAGACATTGTCGATTACATCATCAAAATTACTCACGAAATTTGGGAAGAACGTGCAATTGGCGCGTTGTATGACTATTACGCCACCGCGATGATCATCCATACATCAGATGGAGATATTGTCGGCCGGGATAAAGTTGTCGAAGGGACGATCCAAACACTGGCCGCCTATCCTGATCGCCGTTTGTACGGTGACGAAGTGATTTGGACCGGGAATGATGACGACGGCTGGTT
Source organism: Anaerolineae bacterium (assembly GCA_045105475.1). Classification (GTDB taxonomy): domain Bacteria; phylum Chloroflexota; class Anaerolineae; order Promineifilales; family Promineifilaceae; genus WTJY01. Next base: position 2,600 of record JBGCDP010000107.1, on the reverse strand, counting down.
TTCATCTCATCGCCTGATTCATGAAGGGCACAACTGGGGAACATCTGTCTATGGACCGCCAACCGGCAAAAAGGTGACCTATCGGGCTGTGGCAGATTGTGCGGTCAAAGACAATGTGATCTATGAAGAATGGTTGGTTCGCGATGAGCTGGCTCTGCTTTCTCAACTGGGTTTAAATGGCTTTGACGTGGCTAAAGCAATGGTGGCGAAAGATCAAAGACCGCAAAGAAGTTTTATTGTGCCGAGCGAAGCAGATCGACTGCGTGGACAAAAAGCGCCAGAGGCTCCAGCTCCTTTTGATTCAACCAACTTTAGCGTTGAGCAATTGGTTAAAACGAGCATCCATGAAATTTGGAACTGGCGCTTATTCAACAAAGTTAGTGACTATTACACAGAAAATTATATTTGCGAAGGGCCATCCGGCCGCCATTTGTACGGCCGGAACGCGTACATCAACTACATCTTGTCGTTGATGTCCCCCTTCCCTGACTTGTCGGTCCAAGTTGATCACCATTGCTCGCTGCAACAAGATGAGCGCACCCATCGGGCCGCGACTCGCTGGACGATGCGAGGCACCCACAAAGGGCCAGGTGTCTACGGTGAACCCACGGGTAAGCAGATTCAAATTATAGGCGTGACCCATCATCTGATTGTGGAAGGAAAGTTTGTACAAGAATGGACCGTATTTGATGAGCTTGTTTTGCTTAAACAAATCGCCGTTATTGACGATTAGCTTGCGTGTATCCCAATCCTTGACCTGTTCAATTTATTTAATCGGTGTTTTTTGTACACAACACCGAAATCGTTTTCGTTTTTTATCTGCTAAGAGCTTTTCTAGCAGTAATTTAAAATTTTCATAACCCTAGTTTTTAAAAGGAGAAGATATGAAAAACAGATTTTCTATCATGTTCGTAGGGCTTTTAGCCCTTGTGGCAGTGCTTGTTGCCTGCCAACCTCAGGTTATCACCGAAACTGTTGAGGTAGAAGTAACCCGCGTGGTTACCGAAACTGAGACCGTTATTGAAGAGGTTGAGGTTGTTAAGGAAGTAGAGAAGGAAGTTGAGGTCGAAGTAATTAAAGAAGTAGAAGTTGAAAAAGTTGTTGAAGTCATCGTTGACCCAACCGCTTGTAATATGCCAGCTCCTGCGGCTGCAACTGAACTCAACATGATCGGCTGGTCATTCCCAATTACTGACTTCTACGCTGAAGAGCTAGAAAAATGTAGCGAAGTGGAAAACTTAACCGTTAACACCCAGTTGCTCGACTCAAGCTCAGCCAAAGAGCAGGTCAACCTTGCCCTTTCAGGTGGTGGCGACTCTCCATACGACATCGTTCACGGTGCAAATGGGGACGTTTCAACATGGGCGGCCGAAGGCTGGATGATGCCTTTGAACGACATGGTTGAAAAATACTGGGATGAATATGATCTCGGTGACATTCCTGCAAAAGCATGGGAAGGTTCAACCATCGACGGTCAGATTTATGGTGTGCCAATTGTGGCAAACAGCTTGCACATGATCTATCGTGCCGACCTATTTGAAGAAGCTGGCATCGCAGTTCCTGACACCTATGAAGAAGTAATCGCAGCATGTAACGCGATCGGTCTAGACAACCCAGACTACGACGCAGCATTCACCATCAACTTGTCAGCAGGTTGGGCGTGGGAAATCGAGTTCTTCCAAATGCAACGTGCGTTTGGCGGTAAATTCCTAGACGATGCAAACAACCCAACTTTCAATGACCAAAGCGGTATCGACGCAGTTAACTTGATGACTGCAGTTGCTGACGCTTGTATGGGTCCAGATGGTTACACGTTTGGTTTGAACGACCAAGAAGTTGCTATCCAGCTAGGCACCTTGCCAGCGACGAACATGTGGGCATCACGTGCGGCTAACATGAGCGATCCAGATCGTACTGACTTGACCGACGTTATCGCTTTCGCTCCTGCACCACGTGCAACAGCAGACGGTCCACGGGCCGGTTCAGCTTGGAACGACTACTACATGATTCCAGCAACCACCACTCAAGACGCTGAGACGATTTTCTTGGCGATCATGGAAGCGGCCGATACACGCAGCCAGTTAGACGGCGCACGCGTTGGTCCAATCACCCGCCTGTCAGCTTCTAATTCACCAAAAGCTGGCTCTTACCTTTCAGCGATGGGTCAAACCATTGATGAAGGTATCGGCATCTATGACATCAACCCAGCAGTTGGTATCGTCCGCGCTAAACTTGGCGAATTCTTGCCATTGGTTGGAACTGGCGAAATGACAGCTGAAGAAGCGCTTAATGCGGCCGCTGAAGCATACATCGAAGAAGCTACCGCTCAAGGCTTTATCGACGGCTAATGGCTGATAGACCAGCCTGTTAGTTAGTTTGAAAGTTGGATAGTTGGTTAGTGTGTCGTTATGACGTGTCTAACCAACTATCCAACAAACCAACCAACAAACTAAAATTATGAAGCGCAGTACATTTTTCCAGTTTGCCGCCCCCAGCATCTTTCTGATGACCCTGCTGATGGTGATTCCATTGGTTATGGCGATTTGGCTTGGGATGAACTTTATTACGTTCCGCAATATTAATGAGCCTGAATTTATCGG
>JBGCDP010000106.1:0-4374 GCA_045105475.1 Anaerolineae bacterium | reverse complement strand
GCAGAAGTGTATCCCAACGGCCGAAATTCGATGTCGTCTAAAGCGATCTCTGGGTTTAAAACAAACAGGTTGTTCTCACGGCTAATCCCACCGTCTAGATCTCGAATCGGCACGGTGCGCCCGGCCGGGTTAAGCATGACGGCCGGATGTTTTTCAAGCATCGCATGTTGAAAGCTGATCCAACCCCCGCGTTCACCCGTTTCACCGTCAGGTACGCGGCGTAAATGATTGCCGACTGCGGCGCAGACTGTTTCAAACACAGCGGCCGATGAGGGTAGCGGCACACTTCCAACCAAATGAACAGCAATTGGTGACATAATTTTTACTCCTCTGTAAAATAGATTACAGTCCGCTCAGGGGCAGAATTTTAATAAAGCAACAAAGTTGAATCCCCCGTTACTCATTAACCGACGAGTCTTTTCCCAATTTTATATAATCGTCGGTCTTCTGCGTCAGGATAACGACTGGTTTTCGTAGACAATGCGTAAGCCTGAAATGAATCCGAACGGCGTTAAATAGAGTATAGATTAGATAGGACAATTCAACACCCAAGTATTGAGGTGTTCGTTTTAAAAAAATTATATTGGAGCAAAGGTCGAATGGATATTCAGGTTATAGAAGGCATCGAGGTTAATCAAATCACCTCAGTTATTGCAGGCATCATCGGGTTTGTTATCTCGTTGTTTTTAGCTAGGAACAAAAGAACTCGTTTTATTATGGCAGCCGCAGCAGGTCTGTTTTTAGGAACCCTAACTTTTTTGGTTTTAACCTCTCAAATTGTGTCAGGGTCTGACATTAATCTGCAAAGTGATAGTCCCATCAGACTTACTTTTCTGATTTCGGCCGTTTTAGCGGTCACAATTTTTATCAATGATCGCTTCAACTACCCGATCATTCACTATGCATCCCTGATGGCATTGCTCATCTTTTCAGTTTTAGTTTCTGAAATCATATTTCCAACTGACCTTTATGCGGAACTCCGTGAGGGGATTGCGCTAGAAATTCTAGCCGGTGGCTTTTCAACCTTTTTGATCTTCCTAACCATCGATTCGTTTAATGACCAAGATGCAGACGAAAGACATGAGCAGCTGATGGCGCGCATCGACAAGTTGCAGACTCACATCGACCAGCTAGACATGCATAACAAGAAGACATTACATGGGTAACAGTAATCGGTCAGCTTCGCTAGTCAGTAGCCAGTAAGTCAGTAAGCTGTCTACAGGACAAAACTGACTTACTGGGCCGTAGGCTACCGAATACCGATTAATTGTTTTTTCGGCGTGCCGCTTCGGCCACCAGCTCGTCAAACAGCCGTTGCTGAGTGGGGTCATCGGCCGCTGTAATTTCTGGATGCCATTGCACCCCCATCATCCACGGGAGTTCTGTGTGCTCAAGGGCTTCGATGATGCCGTCGGCCGCTTTCGCGGTGACCTTCAGGTTTTTGCCTAAAGTCTTAACAGCCTGATGGTGGCCTGAAGTGGTTGCAACGGTGTCTGCTTCCATAATTTCAGCTAAACGAGAGGTGGGGTCGACTTGCACTTCTTGCAGCGTCCAGCCTCCATCATCGCCTCTGTGAATATCTTCTGGATGAATGTCCGCCACATGCTCGGTCAGGCTGCCACCCATAGCGATATTCATCACCTGCATGCCGCGGCAAATAGCCAACGTCGGAATCGGCTCTCCACTGGTTAACTTTTTCATGAGGGCCAACTCGCTTTTATCCCGCTCAAGATCAATGCTCGTGAGATTCGGATGTTCGCTGTTGCCACCATATTCGGCCGGGCTGACGTCTGCACCACCGGTCACCAGAACCCCATCGGCCATCGCCAACACACTTTCCCATGCGTCTTCACTATGCGGGACAAGCACCGGTACACCGCCGGCACGCCGAACCGCATCGACGTAGAGCTTGGGCAAATAGTAGAACTTTTCGTAATAAGAATTCGAGAGATCTCGTTCAGACTCGCCATTGGTTGTAATTGCAATTATCGGTTTCATGGGATTGGGGTTTTGTGTGATTAGTTTGTTCGTTGGTTAGGGGGTTGGTAAACGAACTATTCAACCATCTAACTTGCAAACTTGCTAACCTAAATAGGTCATTTGAATGAGTTGATCGACCATTTGAGCTCGTGCTTTTTCATCAATCGGTTCCGCATCGATCATTTCGGTGTAGAGGATGCCGTCAACGGCCATGCGGATGAGATTGGCCGTTGTGGGGTCGAGCTGGTCGTTTTCTAGGCGGCTCTGGAATGCTTTAAAGCGGGATTCGGTAGGGCCACCATCGGCCGAATACCGGTTAAACGCCAGTAATATCGGGCTAATCTGACTACTTCCGTATGCGTCTGAAAAGGCGGTTGCGATATAGGCGCGGGCAAACCGGCCGGGAGTCCCCTCGGGCTCTTTGCCCATTTCAACAACCAAGCGGTCTTCAAAATGATCAATTAAACTTTCAGAAAGGCCGCGGAGCAACGCTTCTTTGCTAGGGAAATGGTGCAACAAACCACCCTTGCTCACCCCAGCTTCGGCCGCGACTGCGCTTAGGCTAAAGCGAGTCATATAGCCGCCATCGGCCAAAATCTTGCTGGCGGCCGCTAAAATCCGCTCGATTTTGTCATCTGGGTTGCGGGTGCGCTTTGGGCTTTCGATCTCTGTTTGCATGGTGTTGCAATGGTACAGATCATGTTTGGCTCCTGCAAATATAGTTGTGAAGCGCGGTGTGGTAGCTTTACCGCACCACGCTTCATCATATTTAGGCAAGTGGTCCGTAAAACCAGTTACCTGGTGCATCAGGTTCGTCGCTAGAAAAGAACTGCTGATGGAGCAAAACAAACTCATCGAGTGCGATTGAACCGTTGCTGTTCATGTCGAGCCGTTTGAACACATCATCTGACCATTCAGCTTCAGTCCCCGCCGCTTTGAAAAATTGACCGTACTCTTCTGCCGAAATCAGCCCGTCACCATTAAAGTCAAAAGTAGTAAATAAAACTTCGCTGTGTTTACGTGACTGCGCTAATACATCAGGGTCTTTGCTGCGGGACATCATCATCCCCATCATCGCTAGATGCTCTTCGAGGGAAACACGGCCGTCTCCGTCGTGGTCGGCCGGTTTCCAGAAGAACTCCCAAACCCCATGGTGAATCCCATCGATCTGAGCCTTTTTGCCATGGTCAGCATCCCACCCTAAAATCGAAGCGATATTTTCCGTAAGCTTGTGATAATCAGCTTGGGTCACATATCCATCATTGTCAGTGTCCCTAATCTGAAAATGCTTGGTAAATTTTGCCTTTTGCAATTCTGTTAACATCGTTTTGCCTCCGTAAATTTCAATTCTTAAACTGTTGCAAATATGAGTAAATTATAGGTTTTGATACGGTGTTGATTGCCTCAAAAGAGCTGGAAAATGCCTCAGTTATTGTGTAGATCGCCTAATTGCGTTAGATCACCTAAAATCTTGGAATGACTCAACCTATTATCACGCTACAGGAAATTACAGCTGAGACACTTAGCGACGTTTTGCTGCTAAAAGTAGCTCCACATCAAGAAAACTTTGTTTCTCCCAACGCTCATTCGATCTCTGAGGCTTATTTTGAGGAAAAAGCTTGGTTTCGGGGGATTTATGCCGATGACACACCGGTTGGTTTTGTGATGATGTTTGAAGATGTGATAAAGCCGGAATATTACCTGTGGCGCTTTATGATTGATGCTGCTCATCAGGGAAAGGGATATGGGGCCAAAGTTTTAAAGTTGCTCATTGATCGAATTAAGGCACTGCCGAATGCAACTGAGATGACGTTGAGCGTTGACCCAGGTGAGGGCAATGCGGCCCCATTTTATGAGAAGTTCGGCTTTGTCGATACCGGCGAAATTGAAGATGGTGAGATGGTTTTTGTACTAAAGTTTGATAAGTAGTGAGTGGGAGAGTTTGTTGGCTCGTTGGTTTGTGCGCGAACAAGCACTAACCAACCCATTAACTAGCAAACTAACCAACCAAAATAAAATGAACAATCTAAAAGTCGGATTACTGGGCGGTGGATCATGGGGAACAACAGTCGCATCTTTGACATCACGGAATACGGCCACAACGATGTGGGCGCGCAACGAAGAGACGGTGCGTGAGATCAACGAAAATCACAGCAACGAAAAATATTTACCAGGGGCGAAGCTGTACAAAAATTTAAAAGCGACCGCTAGCTTAAAAGACGCGGTAAAAGACGCGGATGTGGTTGTAATGGGGATTCCGGCGCAAAAGTTTCGGGATGTGTTGATTCAGGCGAAGCCTCATATCCGACCGTGGGTTCCCATCGTCTCGTTGTCAAAAGGGTTGGAGCAGGGAACGCGTAAACGGATGACGGAAATCATCGAAGAGGTGATGCC
>JBGCDP010000105.1:0-5309 GCA_045105475.1 Anaerolineae bacterium | reverse complement strand
GGTATGGCCGGTATGCTGACGCAAACGAGATCTATGCGCTGGCAGAAACGGCCGCTAAAAAGCTAGGCTCTCAAGAGCAGTTGGTCAAAACGCTGATCCGTTGGTCGGAGATGGGGCTGGAGCAGAGCGACTATGATCGTGTCTGGTCGCGATTGGAGACGGCATTGCCGATTGCCTACCAGTTGGAGGATGACTCGGCCGTGGGGCAGGTGAAGTATTTGCAGGGGTATGTGTTGCAAGATCAAGGGGAGTATTCTAAAGCAGAAAAACTTGTAGCTGAAAGTATTTGCCTTTTTGGGGAACAATTGGACATACTGAGCCAAGCCAAAGCAACTGACTTGCTAGGTTGGATTTATTACGAATCTGATGAACGAACTGATCGTTCTAAGCAAGCAACCATCGATGCTTTAAAACTATTTAATAAATCTGAAGAAGTATTAGAGAAAACTTCAACCTATCGCCTGCAAGCTAGTATTGCCTATCGGGAAAAAGCGTATAAAGAATCAGAAAATCATGCAATCAATGCTTTAAGTATTGCTGAAGCATTTAATTCATCAGGCGAGGTGATGGCGAGTCTGTATCTGCTTTTAGCAATCTACGGTGCACTTGATCAATACGAATCAGCTAAAAAAGCTGCCATCAGAGCATTGCATGTGGCTCAGCAAATCGGCAATGGCCGATATGAAGGGATGATACAACATGAATTTAGTGCTATTTTGATCAAAAGCGGTGATCTTAACAGAGCGAAGGAGATTACCGAGAAAAATCTAAAAATATTTGAGCATATTGAAGATCGCCGAAATTATGGATTTGCACTGCGCCAGATGGGGGACATTTATGCAGAGCTAAAAAATCATGAGATGAGTCAGAAGCATTGGCAAATGGCCCAAGCTGTCGCCAAACATACTCAAAACGATGTGCTTTTGTTACAGATGTTGGAGCGTTTGGGCAAAGCCTAGTTACCCTCCCAAACCACTTCCCTTCGGCCCTTTGTCACCCCAGTTGTCAAGATAATGTGTTTTTAAGCCGGCTGCCAAACCGCCCTTTTTGAGCATCTCAAGCTCTTTTTTGTAGTCATGGGATGTCTTTTTGTATTGATTAGACCCAACCTTGAATCCTTTAAGCCCCTTTCCCAAATGAGCCAGCAACTTGGCAATTAGCTCCCCAACACCTTCATTTTCATCTAGATCACCTGACCATGGGAACAATGACAATGGTTCACTGTCCGCCGATGATAGCATCGCCAAAATTGAGTCTGCTTCTTTATCTTGTTCAAAGGTATCTAATTGTTTTTGCACACCTTGTAAAACAGGCACAATCTCACTGATGACGATATCTAGGTCAGATTCAATTGTTTGATACAAAAGCGGGTCTTGTAGCCCCCATTCGAGATCTTCACCCGGTTGGTCTTTGTGCTGATGGTTGGTCCATTGCCCTTTTACTTTGCTGGCCTCATCACGGCCGAAAGAGACTTTGTCATTCTCGATATTGAACCCCCATGTGGGTAAAGCCAAGAACTCTTTCCAATTCGCGTCGAGCTGTTTGAGCGCATTGGGGAATTGATCGGGGTATATTTTTTGGACGATTTTGCTGGCGATTAAGGGACGTAGCGCTGGAATCGGATGGTATCCGTTGTAATGGAATAAATTCTCTTTATCGGCCGCATCTGATAGCAGAACTTGAAAGCCTAAAACGGCGATTGGCCCCATGAGCATACATTTGAACGTGTCTGCAAATAACTCCTCTAGCCAATGGTATTGCCAGTCAGATTTTTTGAGCCCCTTGCTGAGTAGCTGTGCACGCAAATGCTGATCGATTTCAACCGAGTTCCCGTCCTTGTCATTGACCACACCGTTCCAGAATAGATAGTGACCGATTTCATGGGGTAATGAAAGAAATTCCCACGGAATCTGGGCCGACGGCTGCAATGTTTCCTTTGAGCCTTGTTCTAAATGATCAATAAAATCTGTCAGATCAGCGCTGCCTAAAAAGCCGGTTGAGTACGGCATACCAACTAGAATAATGTCAGGGTAATAGGGCAAAATCCGGACGCTGACGTTGTTCTCTGTGAAGTAGGTCACGACCTCGACTGAACTGGCTTCAGCCGTGTGCTGAATCAAACTCTGGGCAGGCGCCAAGGCATGGTTAGCGAGAATGTCAGCAAAAATAAGGGTTTGGGTTTGTTTTGAGCGGACTTCGGTATCTAAAACAGAATCGACAAGCGAACGCATTGATTCGACAGAAAGGTTTGTAGAAGCTGTTTTAATTACGGATTTAAGCTGCCCCCACTGAAATTTTTGTGTCTTATCTGCTAATTTTTTTTGATCCTTTGGACTCAGTTTTTCTATCAATGCTGTCAAATTTTCAAGCGGCTGCGCATCCATTTTTGCAGCCCATAGGCGTTGATTGAGTGCCCGTTGCACGAGGTTAAGATCAGTTGTGAGCTCGTGGAATGTGGTACGTAAAAGGCCAAGTTGTGGGTTGTCTTTTGCCTGCAATATGTCGGCCGTACATTCGACTAAAATCACCTTGCCGAATTCGTGCATGTTTTCCAGCATCGCTTTTAGGCTTTTGATTTGCAATAGCTGAAATTTGAACATACCAGAGGCATCACTGACCGATTCTCGTACCTTAATTTGCATATCGGTTTGATCAATTGTTTCACCTATGGCGGTTAATATATTCTGTAAGCGGCCGAGCCATAGGGATGGGTCTCTGAATAGGTAATTTTGTGACATGGGCGTTCTCCAACCGTGGGATTGATAATTTCTGAAATAGTTCGGCCCCAGCGATTAATAAAATAAGTTTATGGTGGCGGATTATATAATGAATTATGGCTTAGAAAAGCAAAGACCGGTATTCGCCTGATTGTGGAGCCAGCCATTTCAAGCGAATAAGGGTAATGTACAAATCGGCCGTTAGCAGTTCGTTACCGGCACCAGTAATTTGTAATCGTGCTGGGATATTTGCGTCAATATAGAAAATAAAACGGCCCACCTATTTAGGTGAACCGTTTTAATCTAGATATCACATGATTGTGGTGAACGGTTTAACCTGCGCTGCGTTCAACAAAATCTGGTCATCTTTTGGTTTGCTACGGTTGTGTCGGTTCGTTATTCGACAGCGTATCGACCAGCGTAATTGCGCTATCTGAGCCGTTCATGTCAAAGACATGCCACCAGTTACCAGACCCTGTTGTTGGAGCCTTGAACGATTGCAGTTCTGTATCTCCTTTATACACCCTGACCACCGCATTTGAGGTCGTAAGTGAACCAGAGCCACTGTGGTGCTTTACTGCAAATCGGTAAGTGCCAGCCTCTTGAATTGGAACCGTAATCGTCTCTGGCCCTTCGCCATCTTGATCATCTCTGTCTAGTTGAGGAAGCGTTGTTGAACCTTCGTTTTTGTTATCGTGGCGTACCGCACCGTTTGTTGCATTTGGATACCAAAGATAGATGTCTAAATCCCCTGGGTTCTGATCCCACTCAAGCACGATGCGTAGTTCACCGGCCGCTAATTCCTGCGATAAAGCGATGGGGCGTGAGGCGGTTTCGCCTGCTACAACAGGAACTGTTTGATCGCTAACTGGAATAAACCCATCTCCTTTTGCGCTAATCACTTGGTCGCCAGGCGCTACATCTGAAATGCTGTAATTTCCGCTGGCATCACTGTTTACGCATTTTGGTGTCCCTTGTATACAAACCTGTGCATTGGCGATCGGTTCGCCAGTCACAGCATTTGTTACCTGCCCTCCTATTGAGCCTGTCGTAACTTCTGGTACAGGAATGATCTTTGTTACGCCGTTGCAAATGTCATAAGGATACGCAGGGATACCAGTTCCTCCCCATGGTGTGCTGCTGTTGGTCGTAGCAAACGGGCTGGAGTAATCAGATGCCAGATAAAACTTGACTTCAGTATTCGTTGGTAGATTAATCAGTACGTTGATTGGTTGAGTGATGCGCAAATCTCGAACAGCAACGGGATTTGTCTGCAATACAGCCCGTACATTCAGAGGGGTATTGCTTGCCAGGTAACTTGGCTCGATATCGAGTTTGATACAGGCTGGTTCACGTTTTTCCCAGTCGAAATTCCAATAGGAAAAATGGCTGACTTGTGCCGAATAGCGGCCATTGTCGAATTGTGCGACCCCTTCTTCCTCCCAAAGTCCGGTTTCTTCGTTATATGACCATACGGTTAGAACTTCTTCCGGTCTTTGTTCCTTAGCAGGGACCGATATCTCTGCAGTGGCACCTTCTGCCAGGTTATATTCTTCACCTGATTCATCCTCAAATTCGGCGTAGAATGCACCCGCACTTTCCATTGATACCAATTCACCCTCCGTATTTGTACCACTCATGTCCCCTACCATTTCTTCGGTGGTTAGGTCATAGGTGTACATGCTCATCGTCAGCTCTTCTGTAGCTGGATTGCCATCGGCATCCACAAGCGAATTTGGCTCGATTGAAATCTGTGTGCCGCGACTGTCTTCTTCCACGATAGGTTGAGTCGGATCAATTGTAAATGTTTCAACAGGCTGGAGTTCGAGGGTGAGTTCTTCGATAGCAGAACCGATGTGGATTTCAGAAATCGGCAAGTATCCATCTTTGTCTGCATGAATCACATAACGGCCGTCATCTGCACTAGGTACGTAAAGCTCAAACCGACCACTTCCGTCGCTTTGCGTCTCGACACCGTTAATGCTGATCGTTACGTCGGCCTCCCCAACGCTCCCGGCCCAGCGGTCGGCTGTGGCAGAGGGGGCGGCAGCCGATTCACCACCAGGTACCCAGAGGTCATCATTGCTTACAAGCCCTTTGTAGCTTCCATTTTCAACCACAATCTCAAAGTTTTGAAACTCGGCCTGGTATGGGAAAGAATCATCTGTGAGCAGAAGATTGCTTTCAAAATCAGGGGTGAGGCTCCAAGAGACATCGGCTTTATTTGTCCATATCAAACTGTCTCCGTCACGAGTGATCTCGGCATAGTGCCAATCATTTGCTGGGTCTAGATTTTCGATGGTGTATGCACCAACGACATCATCAATCGTTAATTGATTTGAGGAAACTTCTTCCTCTACAACTTCTACGGCATCCTCCACCGCTTCACCCACGGCGTCGGCCGCATCTTGAGCCGCATCGCGGGCCAACTCACCAGCATCTTCCGCGACCTCACTTACTTGGTCTGCTATCGCTCCGGTATCAATCTCGCCGCCACATGCGGCGAGCACTGCAATCATCAAAATTGCTAGGGGGATCATAAATTTTTTCATCAGGTTTTCTCCGTTGCTCTAAATTATTTTTCATCAAGTC
>JBGCDP010000104.1:0-38402 GCA_045105475.1 Anaerolineae bacterium | reverse complement strand
CTGATTTTGTTTGTAACTTGCTGTGTTGCTCAGGCTCTCTTGAGCAACGGATGAGAAGTATACATACCGCCTAAACTGGAGTCAACAGACTTACACAAATTCGTTCCTTAAAATTTGTACCAATCAAAACTCCAGAGGTAGCTGGACATTTTCATACCTTCCGGGGGTTAGTCCTCGGCCGAGAAGTGTAAGAGCAGCCGGCGTTTGAATTTCTACTCGAATAAATCCCGATGCGCCAAGTTGAGTTCTGATTTCAGAAGTTGTCCAAAATCGGAAAAACGAACTGGGATTTACAAGGATCCTTGTGGTAGTTTTAATCGGTTCAAACAAAAGTACTCGACCATTTGGCTTTAGAACCCTGCTAATTTCAGAAAGAAATCTTTCGCGATCACCCAATTGAGTGATTTCATTTAAGATATTTGTTAGAACAATGATATCGATCTCTTCATCTTGAAATGGTAAGAGTGTGATATTACCCGGAATATATTTAAATCGCGGGTCTTTTATTGGCAACTGATCAACATCACGGGCTCTTTTCGTTGTTGGGTTAGTCATGATTTGAGGAGTATACAAATCCACTAGCCATAATTTGCCAATCGTTAGGTGAGAGATTAGAGGGTTGGCTAAGCGACTATCACTTGCGTAAGGAAATAAAATTTGATCTTCACCCGAAATACGCCCTTTTGTGATCATCCAGCGAGCAACTTGAGGAAATATCGTTTTCTCAAGTTGGCGATAGAACCATATTTGCAGCATGATGAATAGAATGAGCATTGTGAGGGCTAAAATTGTAATGGCTAGCCATCTTAAATCACCCTGAGCGGAAGCTATCCAGCCCGAAATGAGCGCGGTACTCAAAAAAGCGAGCAGCGTTCTTAATAGAAAAGTCCGATGGATGTAAAAATGCCGCCTGAGAGGGTTCATTGCTTTGAATAATTGAGAAGTGCGTTGCTTAAGGATTTAAGATCGGTTGTATTTTTTGCTTTGAAGCTTTTAGTCTGGGAATTGAGTTGTTCTAAAAACGTAAAGTGATCTTCCATTGCTATAGTATCCCAATGGTCAACACTTTGTTCTATAGTTTGCGATAGGGCTATTGAGTTTGGGAGATGCTCGAGCTGACACTTTCCTGCATGATTAACGATTTTTGGGAAAAGCTGAAGACGAACTTCTGTTGGCCCTAGTTTGTCTTGGGCAAATGTCTGAGGTGAGAAATGGTATTTTCCATTAGGGCCCGTTGCCAAGCTTTTGGGTAAGTATTGTGATTGGTTTAAAAGGGTAACAGATTTGGGGTGAAGGTTAATTTGCCCTGGAGAGGGCCAAGCGACTATTTTCCCTTGAGCGTTAATGCTTAGAAAGATGGCATCGTTGCCTAAATATTTCCAACCTTCTTCTATTAAAGAGAGACCGGTAGTTGTTTTGCCTTGACCCGAGCGGCCGATGATGAGTACAGCTTCCGGTTTTGTTGGATGTACAACCCCAAAGGCATGCACGATGTAAACCTTGAAGCGTCGCATGATTGGGGCAAGGAGTGCAAATGTTATATCTTCAACTTGACCGAAGTTAGCAAGATTGGGAGTGATATAAAGCTCTGACTGGATAGGTTGGCTCTTGTCATACGGTAGACCAAGATTGGGGAGAGTAACAATAGCACCCGAGGCTAGCGTAAGTTTGGATCGGCCATCTGTGGTTAAAGCAAGTTGATAGGTTCCATTTGTAGATTCAAACTGGGTTATCGGCCGATTGAGATCGCTTGGAGGTGCTTGATCAAGAGGAAGGGCCTGGATTTCAATTGCAGGTTGTTGGTTGTTTTGCTGTTGTAAGTGGCATGCGAAAATAGCTTGCCAATCGGCTTGAATTTTTGGTATATCAGTTTTTAGTGCAATTGGTATGTCGCAAAGTTTTATTCGCATATTTTCGTCTTTGGCTAATTATACTCATCCTCGTAGCCATGAGGGGAAACTTAGACGATTTTCACTGGGCGAACTGATACAATTGATCGATATCATGTCATCTCTTATTCAAGAATTGTCCAATCGAGTAGACCTGTGGGCGTTAGGCGTCCATTTGGGAGAGCTAAAAAAGAAACTTAAGCTGTTTACGCCGATGCAGGTTGATGGCTTAATCCAGAAGCTGGCAAGCCAGATGCTCGAAAATGTGCCAGAAAAGACATTAAGGAGCATGCGAATTATACCGATTCCGCGTGGAGGGCATTTTGTTGCAGGGCAGTTGGCTTATCGCTTGTCGTTGAAGCATGATCAATTTTTTGACGATGGGAACTCTCCAGTATGTATCGTTGATGATTGTGCTCTAACTGGTAAGCGGTTTGGGCAGGTTTTGCGGCGCTTTGACGGCCGTGAGGTATGGTTTTGTCATTTGGTATCTGCTTCGGAATTGCGAAAAGCGATCCTTGAAAACGAGCCAAACGTTAAACGCTGTATTGCCGCAGATGATCTAACCATCCGACAGAAAGATTTAGGGGAACAGATGGCGGCCGAAAATCGTTATTTAAATGCGTCTGTTGAGCACGTTGCATTCCCTTGGACAGAACCAGGAATGCCGGTGACTGTTCCATTTAGTGATGAGGTAGAAGATGGTTGGCGACTGTTGCCACCACATCTGGTTCTTGGGAACTGGACTTTATTGCAAATCCCACCCTGCAACCAAACTGTTGAACTTGATATTCAGAGTTCTTCACAGGTTATATGGAGAGTGTCGGCCGACGGCATATTATTATATGAAGAGAGTCGCCAGCGTTTATTCGCGGTTTCGGGTTTTGCGGCTGAAATTTGGAGAGGGTGTGCAGGGTATCAGAGCCAGGAAATGGCAACCAAATGGCTTTTGGCCAATCATCCTTCGGCTTCTCTTGAGGAGATCGCGTTGCTTATTGCAGAACTAGTTGGAAAGAAGTTGTTGATTCGGTTATAAACACCAGTAAATGATAAGAGCACCAAAAAATTATGGCAGATGATTCGAGAAAAATAGGCGGACGATACATCTTAGGTGAGCAGATAGGGCGTGGGGGAATGGCCACTGTATATCGTGCGCATGATCCACAGTTTGGCCGGGATGTGGCTTTAAAAATGCTGCATGCCATGCCCGGAGATGAGCAGGATCAGTTTTTGGTGAGAAAGTTTCAACAAGAAGCCAAGATCATCGCTTCGCTTGAGCATTATGCGATCGTGCCAGTTTACGATTATGGTAGCCATAAAGATTGGCCCTATCTCGTCATGCGTCTGATGGACGGTGGCACGCTGAAAGATTCCATTCAGCAAGGGCCCCTGCCTTTGGCTGAAATTCAAATTGTATTGCAGCGTATCTGCGCCGCTCTTGATCGTGCCCATTCGAAAAACGTCGTGCATCGGGATATTAAGCCGACCAATGTTTTTATGGATGAAGATGGACTGGTCTATTTAGGAGATTTTGGGATAGCACGGCTCACAAAAGGGGATCAGACGACGAGTTACTTGGGGTCGCCCAGATATATGGCACCTGAACAGGCCCAAGGGGAACTGCTTGGCCCTGCTACTGATATTTATCAGATGGGTGTGGTGCTATTTGAGATGTTGACAGGACAGAAGCCCTATTCAGGTGAGACGACTGAGCAGACGATCTTAATGCATTTGCAGGCACCAATTCCTCGGCCGACTGATCTTAATCCTGATTTGCCATTGGGGATGGATTCAGTTATTGAATTAGCGATGGCGAAAGACCCGGCCGAACGTTTGCAGGCGGCCAGTGATTTGGTAGATGCTTTCCAGCATGCGCTACGCTCGCCGCTGGCGCGTGATGAATATGATTACGATGAAGCATACGAGGCTCCAATTACCCAGCCTGCCGTTAGAGTTCCAGAGTTTGTGCCAGAAGAAACTGGCCATGGAATTAACAGACGTCCATTCTTTTTAGAAGATGATCCTGTAGATGAATCATGGCCGCCACGAGAAACCGCATCTGGCCAAACGTTTTTACAAAAGAATGGCTTGGCTATTGGTGTGGGAATATTGGCATTGTTAATTTTGTTGTGTGGAGGCAGCTATCTTGCTACACGAGCGTTTGGGCTGGTTGGTCCTGTACCAACTCGGGCGGTGATTGCCCCTGCTCCGACGCCAATTGATGATGCGATTGTGGAGAGTGGTGAATCGGATCAGGAAGATATTATTGAACCGACTGTTGAGGAAGGGGAGGCTGAACCGGTTGCAACGGCAACGCTGCCACCTGTCGAAAAGCTTTTGTTGGATTCAGCCGAAATCGGTCAATTAGGTGGCGGCACCGGCCGGATGGTCTTTGCGGCCGAGCGTGAAAGTGGGTTTGAAATCTTTGTTTCATCGGGTGATGGGGTAGAGCAGCTTACAAATAATACACAGGACGATTATGGACCTGTATTTTCGCCCGACGGCCGACAGATCGCATGGCACGCACAGCATCCCTCACAGAAAACATGGGAGATATTTATTGCGAACGTAGATGGAAGCGGGGTTCGTAACCTAACCCAGAATGGCGCAGATGACAGCTTTCCCAAATGGTCCCCTGATGGAAGTAAAATCGTTTTTCACTCCAATCGGAATAATCGCCAGTTTGATATCTTTGTGATCAATGCGACTGGTGGGGAAACAACCCAGCTGACCAGCTCTGAGCAGAACGAGTTCGGCCCTGTATTTTCTCCCGATGGAAGTCGGATCGCATTTCATCGTAGGCTGACACGTAATACGAGCGAACTGTTTATTATGAATCCTGATGGGACAGGAGAAGTTCAGATGACGCAGATCGGCCGATTATCTGAGTTTATTTCATGGTCACCCGATGGTGAACTGCTTGTTTTCCATGCATTTGTAGACGAGTTTTGGCAATTGTTTACCGCTGACCCGACAACAGGAAACGCCACGCAGCTGACATTTGATGCGAGAAACTCTTTTTATCCTAAGTGGTCTCCAAATGGGGAATGGATCAACTTTCATACTGAAATTGATGAAGGGAACCGTGAGCTGTTTTTGGTGAGCAAAGATGGTAGCCAAATGCGGCGTTTAACTGATTCGGCCGAACAAGAGCGGATGCCGGACTGGCAGCCATAGGCTTAGGTGGTTGGCCAATATTAGTGATTAGTGGGGGGGGAGCATTTGAGAAAGATAAACCATTGGCCTTTAGAGCCCTATTTTGGAATACTAGAGTTGGTTTTATTGTCGGAGAATGTTTGGATGCGGTGTTTGCGACCTGCATCCTGCAAGCTTAAATAGGAGATATAATGTCAGATAAAAAATACGATATTTCACTAGAATACTGCTCATCCTGAAACTATTTACCTCGCGCCGTGAGCGCGTCGGAAGAGTTGTTGGGGAATTACCAACATGTGATCAACGATATGAAATTGATCCCTAGTGGTGGCGGCCGGTTTGAACTGGTTGTGAATGGGGATTTGGTTTATTCGAAGAAGGCGACAGGTCGCCATGCAAATGAAGGTGAAGTCCTCTCAATTTTTGAAGGAATTGTGGGGCCAGACGTACCGAAGTATAACGACTAGCGTGAGGTTTTTCCCTCTAAAGGGATTTCAAGCTTGTGGCTAGAGCCGATAACTTGCCTCAATAGAATAGATTAAAAAAAGGGTATTTCAATTTTGGAATACCCTTTTTGTTTGGACAGAATGTATGAATGCGATTACGAAGAAAAAAAGAGCTGAATTGACTTTGTTTATCCAACGTGTTGTCGAAAAGTCCTTTTCGATCCAAGGGATTGTGGTGATCGGCAGCGTTGCGAAAGAGACTGCTAGGGCCGACTCTGATATTGATGCTGTCGTTTTTCTTGATCCGTTTGATTTGTATGCGGTTCCGGCCGAAGCGAAATGGCGGTCTGGTGACGACAGCTTTCACGGCATAATGAGCCATGTCGAAGATTCGATCCAGCTTGATTTCAAGCGGCTGGACTTGGCCAAATGGTCAAACTTAGATTTTGAGTGGTCTGAATCAATGTGTGCAGAGCTAAGTGAAGGGTGGATCGCGTTTGACCGGATTTAGCAAATTGCACCGATGATCAAGACGCGAACCAGATATAGTGATGAGGTGCGGCAAGCTCGGTTGGATGATGCGATCAATCACCTTTCATGGCTGCTTGGAAATGAGATGGACGGCCGAACTTGGAAAACTTTAGGTCCAGTTTCAGCCCATTATCGATTGCATTCAGCCTATGACTATTTGGTTCAGGCCTTATTTGCCTATAACCGTCATTGGCGAACACTCAAAAGTCGGGAGGTAACCGATCTGCTGAATTTAGCGTGGTTACCCAATCAGTTTGAAGAGCTGAACTTCTCCGCTATGAATGCACTTTCTGATGATTTGGTTGGGTATCAACAACGATTAACCGTATTGAATCGATTTTTTAAAGAGATTGTTGCTCAATGCCAATTTGATGGACTTTATGGTGATCGGGTAGGGGACGAAGCATTTATTCGTCAGCACGATGAGCCCGGGCGGGATTGGAACATGGCTGAATGGGTTGAGCAACATCATGCAAGCAGGCTATCTTTAGACTAATTTTCGTTGTGATCAGCGGATGAAATGCTGAACCCGGAATACCTTCGGATAGTGAGCAGGGTGTGATGGCTAAACTATATTCGGCCGTCGTGTCGTTTTATAACAGCTGACCTATAATTCGACCCATGTTGTTGAGCAAAATCGAGACAATTTACAAACGCCGTCTAACAAGCAAGCGGGTGCTAGCAATTATATTTGTTGCCTTGTTTTTTGTGCTATTCCGGCCGGTTGTCTCCTTAATCGACCCGGTGGGCTACTATGCTTGGCCGCGATCTGTGCTGATTGATGGAGACTTAGATGTGTCGAACGAGTTTGATCATTACGGCATGGATGAGGGGCTGCCGGACACGGCGACAGGGTATCAGCACAACCAATGGTCGGCCGGGAGCGGCATTTTTTGGCTCCCAGCGATGGGGGTTGCACATGGGATTGCTCTCGCTGGAGAGCGAATTGGATTGTCAATCGCGGCCGATGGGTACAGTTGGCCCTATGCACTGGCGGCATCGTTGACGTCGGCCGTGACCGCATTTGGCGCTGTTTTGCTTATATTTAATATCAGCCGCCGATATTTCAGTGACTTTGCAGCTTTGATCTCGACGCTAGCCGTCTGGTTAGCGACCCCGCTTGTTTTTTATCAGTATCACCAGCCGTTGATGTCGCACGCCCATGACATATTTTTAAACGCACTCTTTGTCTGGCTGTGGCTAGATGCGCGCAAAAACCGCCATCGGCCTTTGACGATGCTGTTGCTGGGATTGGTAATCGGCGCGGCGATGTGGGTGCGCATCCAGAACGGGGTGCTGCTGGTCGTTTTGGCTCTAGAGATCAGCTATGACTTTCTAAATCAAATTAGACAGAGCGAGAAAAGGTTTGATTTGCGGCCGATTATTAATCGAACTGGCTCGTTGGCCGTTGGTTTCGCCTTGGCTTTTGTCCCTCAGGTTCTCTTTTGGCGACGAGTTTTCGGCTCATGGGTTCTCAATTCATACGAAAATAGCGGCGGTGGTGAATTTGAATGGTTCGCCCACATGCTTGAGGTATTAATCTCATCTAATCGAGGCTTGTTTGTGTGGGCACCGGTCACGTTTGTCTGTCTGCTCGGTCTTCGCCAACTTTTTAAAGCGGATCAGCGGTTAACGCTGGTGCTGGGCGGGGTGACCTTTTTGCAGTGGGTCGTAATTGGCTCGTGGTCGGCTTGGTCAGGCGGGGATGCGTTTGGCCCTCGTTTTTGGATTGCGCTGTTTCCGTTTTTTGGGCTGAGCTTGGCCGCGCTGCTCAATCGATTTGACACAGCATCTGATCGCTCCCGCTTTGTTGTGGCCAGCATTTTGATCGTGTTTGTTGGCTGGAATTTTTTGCTGATGTTTCAATACTCGTTGGGATTGGTGGCTCCGGCCGGGCCTGTCGATTTGGGGGAGATGGTTTGGAACCAGTTCACATTGATTCCAAATTTGGTAGGGCAGATTTGGGGAGGCTAGACAATCGTCAAATGACTGTTCGGTTGATTTTTATTTGTTACTAAAACCAAAAAATGAACCTGCGCTCATTGCGGAAAATGTGGGAAGAAATAGGGTGATTCTGGAGCAGATATAAACAAAGAACGGCCGTCAATCTACCCAGATCGACGGCCGTTTTAGTTTTCTCAGAAGCGAAACAAGCTACTCAAGGCAACTGAATCGTTAATGGCTCAACAAAGTTGAGCTTCAGCCCAACAAAGTTTGGCTCTACATCCCATGATGCTCTTGCAAACTACGCACACCTAGCGCTTCCTGACGCAGCATCTTAATCCCATTAATCGCAGCTGACGCGGCCGACAGCGTACTTAACAACGGTACTTTATGCCGGATCGCCGCATCACGCATCGCGTCCTGATCTTCATACGTCCCTTGGCCAAGCGGCGTATTGATCACCATGCCCACCGTGCCGTTGCTGATCAGCGTCACCGTATCATCGATTCCTTGCCCCGCTTTGTTGACAACAGTAACTGAAACCCCAGCTTTTTCCATCGCGGCCGCCGTTCCTTCTGTTGCATAAATCGTAAAGTCGAAATTGCGTAACGTACGGGCCATTCGGATGGCGGCCGACTTGTCGAAGTCATTGACCGTGATCAAAACACCCCCTTTTGAGGGTAGATCTGTTCCGGCCGCGAGTTGAGCCTTCACAAACGCATGGCCGAAGCGGCGGGCATGTCCCATCACTTCTCCAGTCGATTTCATTTCAGGCCCTAAACGGGTATCAGCGCCCGGCAATTTGTTAAACGGGAGAACGACCTCTTTGATAAAGAAGCCATCGACGACCGGTGTTGTGGTGAAATTTAATTCTTCAAGCGTTTTACCCGCCTGAACCTGCGCCGCGATGCGCGCAATCGGCCGGCCGGTCGCTTTACTGACATAAGGCACTGTGCGGCTGGCGCGAGGGTTCACTTCGATCACATAAACCGCGTCATCCCGAATCGCAAACTGGATGTTCATCAATCCTTTTACTTTCAGCGCCTTGCCTAGCTTGACCGCATATTCCCGCATAATGTCGATATGGTACAGGCTAATTTTGTACGGTGGTAACACACAGGCACTGTCACCTGAGTGAATCCCAGCCTCTTCGATATGCTGCATCACCCCAGCGATCACAACCTGCTCGCCATCACAAACCGCATCGACATCTACCTCATACGCATCTTCGATAAATTGGTCGATTAAAACAAGATTCTCGCGCATCCCGGTATCAACCGCTACCGCTTCATCAAAATATTTTAAGAGCGATTCTGGATCATAAGCGATTGCCATCGCACGGCCGCCCAGGACAAATGATGGCCGAACCAGAACCGGGAAATCAACACTTTTTGCGATTTCTAGAGCCTCATCACGGTCAGTTGTGATTCCCCAGCGTGGGTGCTCAATGTCTAGTGACTGAAGCAGTTCCCCAAACTCACCACGATCTTCTGCTAAGTCAATCGATGCAGGCGGGGTCCCCCAAATTGGAGCACCGGCCGCAGCGAGTGCAGCTGTTAGATTAATGGGCGTTTGTCCGCCAAACTGGACGATGACCCCGACTGGTTTTTCTAGATCGATGATGTTCATCACATCTTCGAAGGTCAGTGGTTCAAAGTACAAGCGGTCGGCCGTGTCATAGTCAGTGCTGACTGTTTCAGGGTTACAGTTGACCATGATCGTCTCATAGCCTAAGTCAGACAGTGCCCAACAGGCATGCACACAGCAGTAGTCAAACTCGATCCCTTGGCCGATTCGGTTGGGTCCGCCGCCGATGATGATCACCTTTTCTTTATCGGTTGGATCAGCTTCGTCACCTCGCTCGTAAGTCGAGTAGAGGTAGGGGGTGTGGGCTTCAAATTCGGCCGCGCAGGTGTCAACCCGATAATAGCCAGCTTTCACATCAAGCGCTTTTCGCGCAGCTCGTACGCTGACTTCATCACTCCCTAAGGCATTCGCGATCATTTCATCGCTAATCCCCATTTTTTTGACATGCAGAAAATCAAAGCGATCAAGATCAGCTAAATCACGGCCGACTAGCGCATCCTCTGCATCTAAAATCATTTTCATTTGAAGGGTGAACCACATATCGTAGCCGGTGTGTTCACACACTTCTTCAACACTCATACCCTGATGAAGCGCCGCGGCGACATGAGTTAGGCGTTCTGCTGTAGGTGTGCTTAACCGTTCTGGGCTGATCGGGTCCGCTTCTGGGTCAACCAACATGCGGCTAAACCCTTGCCAACCAACTTCCATGCCTCGCATCGCTTTGTTCAACGCTTCTGGGAACGTCCGACCGATCGCCATTACTTCCCCAATCGCCTTCATCTGTGGCCCTAAAACCGGGTCAGACCCAGCAAATTTCTCAAAGTTCCAACGTGGGATTTTAACCACCGTATAGTCGATGCTTGGCTCAAAACTGGCCGGAGTCACCCGTGTGATGTCATTCGACACCTCATCGAGCGTGTAGCCTACAGCCAAGAGAGCCGCGATTTTAGCAATCGGGAATCCGGTCGCTTTACTGGCTAAAGCCGATGAACGGGAAACCCGCGGGTTCATTTCGATGGTTAAAACTTCACCCGTTGCATGGTTCACCGCAAACTGTACGTTTGAACCACCCGTTTCTACCCCGACTACTTCCATGACCGTTTTCGCCATGTCGCGTAGATATTGGTATTCACGATCGGTCAGCGTTTGGGCTGGGGCAACCGTGACACTATCGCCGGTATGGACTCCCATTGCGTCAACATTTTCGATGGAACAAACGACGACGAAGTTGCTGGCTTTATCCCGCATCACTTCGAGTTCGTACTCTTTCCAGCCGATGAGCGACCGCTCGACTAAGATCTCACCCACGGGGCTAGCGCGCAGCCCGTTTTCGACTACTTTTTCGAAGTCGTCTTTGGTCCATGCGACGCCGCCACCACTGCCGCCTAAGGTGTAGCTGGCTCGAATTAGGGCCGGAAAGCCGGTATCTTCGGCCGCTTTCCATGCTTCTTCTATCGACTTTACAAAGTGACCGCCAGGGACCGGGACCCCCGCTTTACGCATTTCTTCTTGGAATAAAATGCGGTCTTCTGCCACTTCGATTGAGCGTGTTTGAGCGCCGATTAGCTGAACACCGTGTTTTTCAAGCACGCCGGCATTCGCCAGATCAAGAGCCAGATTTAGCCCTGTCTGTCCACCGACTGTGCCTAAAAGTGCGTCAGGCTTTTCTTTTTCAATGATTTTGTCGACGATTTCGACTGTAAGTGGCTCGATGTAGGTGGCATCCGCCATGTCCGGGTCGGTCATGATGGTGGCAGGATTGGAGTTGACGAGGACGGTTCTGTACCCTTCGTTGCGCAAGGCTTTACACGCCTGTACGCCGGAGTAGTCAAATTCACATCCTTGGCCGATGATAATGGGGCCAGAGCCGATCACGAGAATTGTGTGTATGTCTGTTCTTTTTGGCATTTTTTAGTTGTCAGTTGTCAGTTGTCAGTTGTCAGTTCGATTCGCTTGTTAGCCTGATTTAGCGTTGAGTTGAAACAAACTGTTTACTAATCACTGAAAACTGTTTACTGATCTGCTTCCATCATGGTGATAAAACGGGCGAATAGTTCGTCCGAGTCGTGTGGGCCAGGTGAGCTTTCAGGGTGGTACTGCACAGCAAACGCTTTGTAGCTTGGTGCATCGATCCCTTCGCAGCAGTTGTCGTTTAGGTTCACGTGGGACATGGTGACCCCATCTGGCAAGCTGGTCGCGTCAACGGCAAATCCGTGATTATGGCTGGAGATTTGCACTGCGCCGCTCGCAGTAACTTGCACCGGCTGGTTGCCACCCCGATGGCCAAATTTGAGTTTGTAGGTCTTGGCACCAAACGCCAAGCTCATAATTTGCTGGCCTAAACAGATGCCAAACATCGGCCGTTTGCCCAGCAAATTGCGTACGTTTTCGACGGCGTAATCGCATGCGGCCGGATCTCCAGGACCATTCGAGAGGAAAACCCCATCTGGATCGAGAGCAAGCACATCTTCGGCCGACATCGTGGCGGGCACCACCTGTACATCACATCCGTACTGGGTTAGCAAGCGCAAGATATTTTTCTTAATGCCATAGTCATAGGCAACTACTTTGAACCGTTTGCTAGGCTGAGGAATGTCTGCTCGCTGTGGTGATCCCGGCGCTGTCCACCAGTTCTCACCTTCACCCCAGCCATATGATTCTTGTGTGCTGACTTCAATGGCAAGATCAAGGCCGTTCATGTCACGGGCATCTTGCGCCATTTTGACGAGCCGTTCAGGATCAAGATTGGTTGATGAGATGGCGCAGTTTTGAGCGCCGTGAGTTCGAATATGTCGGGTAAGTGCTCGGGTATCAACTTCAGTGATACCGATGATGTTTCGTTCAGCCAGATAGTCTGGCAGGCTCTGGCGCGCTCGCCAGTTGCTGACGATTGGGCTAAGGCTGCGAATCACAGCCCCGGCCGCCCAAACTTGGCGACTCTCATCATCTTCCGGCGTTGTGCCATAATTCCCGATGTGAGGCATCGTGAACGTCACAACTTGGCCGTGATAAGACGGATCTGTCAAAATTTCTTGATAACCAGTTAAGCTCGTATTAAATACGATTTCCCCAGTTGTTTCGCCACTTGCGCCAAAGCTACGTCCTTCCCAAAGCGTGCCATCGGCTAAGGCGAGCAAAGCATTTCCGTTTTGTGCCATATCTTCCCTTCCAATTTTAGGCATAGAAAAGGGCGACGGTACTCGTCGCCCTAAATAAAAATTCAAAAGTTCGTGGGTCAACTTATTGACCCGTTTCTAACCTCTAACTTTAGCATTCTGGTATAGTAGCGGCAAGGTTGCCTTGCACAAATATTTTAAGGTTAGTGTTGGATAATTTGATGAAAGAAAGGGATTTATTTTGTAGAAGGGCGACATTTGCCGATGCAACCGCAATCGCTCAGGTACATGTTGATGCTTGGCAAACGGCCTACAGGGAGCTGTTACCGGCCGATTTTTTGGCTAGTTTGTCAGTAAGCCAGCGTTTACGAATGTGGGAAAGACTGTTGGTCTCAGAGTCAGGAAGCTCTGCGACGTTTGTAGCAGGAGAGGGCGAAAAGATTCAAGGGTTTGCGTCAGTCGGCCCGGCTCGT
Source organism: Anaerolineae bacterium (assembly GCA_045105475.1). Classification (GTDB taxonomy): domain Bacteria; phylum Chloroflexota; class Anaerolineae; order Promineifilales; family Promineifilaceae; genus WTJY01. The sequence continues at coordinate 25,260 of JBGCDP010000104.1, read as the reverse complement.
GAAATTGACCCCGATTGGAATTGGGGAGAGGTCTACGCCATCTATGTAGATCATTGTGTTTGGGGAAGTGGGGTCGGGTATAAGTTGATGGAGGCTTCGCATAAATTCCTGCAAGATGTAGATTATCAATCTGGAATGTTATGGGTGCTCGATGGCAATAAGAGAGCGATGCAATTTTATGAGCGATACGGATTTGTTAAGGACGAGTCACCCCAAGGTGTTAAATTAGATCAACTGGCGGACGTTCCAGTTCGTGAAATTCGTTATCATTTAGAGTTTTAAGGCACGAAGAGATAGGAGCTAGAAACAAAAAACGGCCGGATGATAATCACCATCCGGCCGAGTGTTATTAAACTGAATGTCTATAAATGAGGAGCCTACGCACCCATCTCAACCAAAAGCTCATCAATTAGTTCTAAGATATCTGTGCCTAGATCATACTCTTTCGCTTTTTGCAGATTTGGAATCGCATTGGCATCGTCACCTTGCAAATAGTATGTTGCGCCTATACCGAACCAGGCAAACCCAGCATCAGGATCAAGCTCAAGAGCTGATGAATAAGCAACTAGGGCTTCATCATATTTCTCCTGGACACGGAGGGCTAACCCAAGGTTTTCAAAGAATAGTGAGACTTCACCATCAAGCTGGGTCGCGGTGCGATACTCATTTTCGGCCGAAGCATCTTCATCGATTTCGTAGTAGATGTCACCCAAGTAGTTGTGTAACCAAGGATCAGTCGGATCAACCTGAAGCGCCTGCTGGTAGCCTGCAATCGCACCGTCATAGTCACCAGCAAACCACTTTAAGTCAGCTAAAGCTTGGATGAAAGTGATTTCAGATGGCTCTAACGTAATTGCTTCTTCATAGCTGGCAGCAGCTTTATCATCTTCACCATTGGCTTCGAAAATATCTCCCAAATAGTAATGGGTCCAAGCGTTGGTTGGGTCAAGAGAAATGGCTGTTTCATAAGATTCGGCCGCTTTATTGACGTCATCCATAAAGTAGTAGATGTCGCCTAAATATTCATAGTCACCCGCATTCGGATTGCCCAGCTCCATAGATGCTAGCTGGTCAGCTAAGGCTTGATCGAAGTTGTCTAGCCAATAGTTAGCAATCGAACGTGCGTAGTAAAAGCCAGGTAATGCACCAACATCATTGGCACCAACTTCAAGTGCTTTGTCAGCATCAGCTACGGCCGCTTCATAGTCACCCAAGTTGCGGTGGATGCGGCTGCGCATGCTAAACGTGCGGGCGGCATCTGGGCTATCTTCACCTTCAAGTCGGATCGATTCATTGGCGGCGATAAGCGCTTCATCATATTGACCGTTATTAAGTAAGGCTGAAGCTTTTGCATGGAAAATGGCCGAACGTGTTGTGGCAGATAAATCATCGCCAAGCTCAATCGCTTTGTCTGCATCCGCAATCGCTGCTTCATAATTTTCTTGCCCGACATAAACGTATGAGCGGTATGAATAAACGATTGCCATTGATGGGTCTAGGGACAATGCTGTGTCAAAGTCAGACAGTGCTTTGTCGAATTCGTCTAATTCAGAATAGACAAATCCACGCTCAGCGATAGTCCGTGCGATATCATTATCGGTCTCTGCATAGGTGAGTGCCTCTGTAAAGTTGTCGATTGAACGCTGGTATTCGCCTAAGCTATACAGGGCTTGTCCCAGTTCGTAATAGGCATCAACTAGATTTGAACGGCGGTCAATGTCAGATAGTGCAGCCGCGACTTCACCATCTAAACTCGATTTGAGGTCCTCAATCGCTTGTTCAAAATTGCGTAGTTCAAGATGAGCTGTACCGCGGAGGGTATAGGCGTCTGAGCTAGTTGAATCGACACCTAAGGCCCCATCCATACTAGAAACAACGTTTTCCCATTGCTCTGCTTGAGCGAAAAGTTGACCTTGTTCTAAGTACAGTGCTAGGTTGCCTGAATCAAGTGACAGCAGTTTGCCGATTTCTTCGGCAGCTTCAGCGGAGTCTCCGTTCTCAGCCATGATGTCAATGCGGCTGCGATAGATAGATTTTAAATCGCCAGCAGGAGTTCCATCTTCGTTTGTTACGCTTAGGGCCGCTGCGTAGTCACCTAAGGCTGCAACTGTATTCCCTTGTTCGTTATAGACCCAAGCACGGCCGGTGTAAGCTGCAACTGTGTCTGCGCTAGAAAGTTCTTCTGTTAGTGCGGTGTCATACTCAACGAGGGCTTGATTGTAATTGCCTTCTTCTACGGCTGTTGCGGCTTTTTCTAGCGATGAAGCTCCACAGGCGGTAAGAATTAATAGCAAAAGTAGTAAGGGGATTGAATAAAGTTTTTTATGCGTCATGTTTCATCCTATTTCATGTTGCAGGCGTTTTATATTTTATAAACGAAGTCTGTCTCTTATCATATTTAGATAACGTTAAACTTTTTAGATAAGTTCCAAAATGTAATTTAATTTATTTTAGTGATGTAAAGTATCGTTCTTTAGTTCTATCTAGTGATAAAACAGCGGCTAAGCACAAGATTTTTAGGGAAAGATTCTTGATTTGCTAAGGCCATCCGACTTACAGAATAAACGAAAAACCGTTACTTTTGCGTTACATGGAACTAGTAGGTTAAAAGTTGGAACTTGAAACAAAAAAGGCCTAGCGATCATAATCTTCGCTAGGCCTTTTTTGATATTACTGGGGGAATTATTTTAGATTAGCAGCGCGGCTAGTATCTTCCCAAGGAAGATCGAGGTCGTCACGGCCAAAGTGACCATAGGCTGCAGTTGGCTGATAAATCGGCCGACGTAGATCAAGGTCACGAATAATTGCGCCTGGACGTAGGTCAAAGTTGTTGTTGATAATTTCAACCAGCTCTTCGTTCGACAGTTTGCTTGTACCAAAGGTTTCAACGTTGATTGACATCGGTTTAGCAACACCGATTGCGTAAGCAACTTGGACTTCACAGCGGTCGGCTAATCCGGCCGCAACGAGGTTTTTTGCAACCCAGCGTGTGGCGTATGCGGCACTGCGGTCTACTTTTGTACAGTCTTTTCCGCTGAATGCACCACCACCGTGGCGCCCCATGCCACCATAAGTGTCAACGATAATTTTGCGGCCGGTTAAACCTGCATCACCCATTGGACCACCAATAATGAAACGGCCGGTTGGGTTCACATAATAGTTAATCGCATCATTGACCAAATGCTCTGGCAAGATCGGTTTAAAAACTTCTTCGATGATCGCTTCACGAATCTGCGCTTCGCTTACATCTGGAGCATGTTGGGTTGAGATCAAGACGGTTGGAATATTGACCGGTTTCCCATTTGAATATTCAACAGTGACCTGTGATTTTCCGTCTGGGCGTACCCATGGCAATGTCCCATTTTTGCGAACTTCTGCTAACCGGCGAGTTAGCTTATGCGCCAAGTAGATTGGCAAAGGCATGAGCATATCGGTCTCATTACAGGCATAGCCAAACATCATCCCTTGGTCACCGGCACCGATTTTATCGACATCATCAAGCCCCTTTCCGCGTACTTCTAGCGCATCATCGACACCTTGAGCAATGTCAGGGCTTTGGGCTGCGACTGCTATTTGAACGCCACATGTGTTGCCATCAAACCCTTTGTCGCTGTGATCAAAGCCGATATCGTTGATTGCTTTTCGTACAATCTCGTCATAGTTGAGTTGGGCTGTGGTGGTAATTTCACCTAACAGCATGGCGAAACCAGTTTTGATTGCGGTTTCACAGGCCACACGGCTCATAGGGTCTTGTGCAAAACAGGCGTCTAGAACAGCATCGCTGATTTGGTCACACATTTTATCGGGATGGCCTTCTGTTACAGATTCAGATGTAAACAGAAGACTAGGAGATGTCATAAAACTGGTACTCATATTGTCCTCGTAAGATATTTTGAGATGGATCAGATTTTGGCTTCCGGATAAGTGTAAAAAAAAACCTCCAACAAAAAGAAGGAGGTTGTAGCAATTGCTGAACCTCCTATCTGCCAGATGTTTCTGCCGGATTTAGCACCTTAACGTAAAAGATTATTCTACGCCGGTTGCTGTAGCATCACGGGGCCGATCCCTCCGCTACTCTTGATAAGAGTTATTGATTAAAATTTTTAATTTATGTTGCGCCCCCGACTGAAAAGTATAGGGGTGAACAGGTTGGTTAGCAAGATGCTGTGAAGATTAATTTACAAGGTCATCCTCTTTGTGCATGCCCATAATATTGAAACCTGCATCAACGTAGATGTTTTCGCCTGTGACACCGCTGCTTAGATCACTTGCTAAATAAAGTGCAGTCTTGCCAACTTCACTTTGGTCGATGTTGCGTTTGAGAGGTGCTCTTTCGCCAACGTAGGACAATGTTTTACGGAATCCACTGATGCCAGCGGCCGCCAATGTTTTAATGGGGCCGGCCGAAATTGAGTTGACTCGAATTCCATCAGCACCTAAGTCGGCCGCTAAATAGCGCACACACGATTCAAGTGCAGACTTTGCGATCGCCATTGTGTTGTAGTTTGGAACAACTTTTTCAGCACCATAATAGCTCATGGCCATGATTGAACCACCGGAAGGCATCATCGGTAGCGCTTCACGAGCCAATGCAATTAGGCTATATGCGCTGACGTCCATTGCTAAAGCAAATCCATCGCGGCTAGACATATGAAAACGCCCCTGCAAGTCTTCTTGTTTGGCAAACGCAATCGAGTGAACCAAGATGTCGATCTGTCCAAAATGCGCCTCTGCTTTTTTAAATACTTCCGCAATCTCTGCATCGTTTGTAACATCACACTTTTCAATAAAAGTTGATTCAGTTTCTTTGGCTAACGGCCGAACACGACGTTCTAAGGCCTCCATCGCGTAGCTGTAGCCAATTTCGGCACCGTGAGCATGCAGCTGTTGGGCAATGCCCCATCCAATTGAGCGTTTGTTGGCAACCCCGAAAATTAAAGCTTTTTTTCCTTCAAGTAAATTCATTATTTCTCCAGATTCAGCAAAGTATAGATGCGGTTTAGAGGCAGGCGAATCGCGTTTTATCGCCCCGTTCCCTTACTATTTGCTGATACAAATTGGTTTCCTTTGATCCAGTAGCGCCAAGGCATTGAGTGCCAAGGTTCAGGCGTTTTGCCTAAACCAATTCGTGGTCCACATGCTATTAGGCTAGGATCAAGTTCTGTTTGATTCTCTACCCATATAACACTGTCCGGCCGACAAAGATTCTGACCATTATGAGATTGGTTAATACTAAGGGCCATTGAAAGCTTCCCCGGACCATTCGTCCATTCAATTTTCGGCCGATGATTTCGATTAACCGCCATAGACATATGCCCCTCTACTGGTTCTAAAGCTCGAATTAGAACGGCACTCGGTGTACCAATCTCACCCGTTACGATATTAAATAGCCAGTGTATTCCATAATTGAGGTAAACATAGCTGTAGCCACCTTCACCAAACATGATTTGAGTTCGTTTTGTGGGCCTCCCCTTATTTCGGCTTCCATGGCAAGCGAGATCTGCCTCACGGAAATCACAATAAGCTTCAACCTCAACAATTCTTCCGACCAGCCTTTTCGACTTGTGCTTATGGACCAAACTCTTGCCCAGTAAACGTTGTGCCACAATACGTGCATTGCTTCCAAAAAAGCTGGCCGGTAACCGGGATTCAGATGGGTTGTCTACGCTGTTCACTTTTACTTGGTTTGTCACTCGACTGAGCTACCACAAATTGGCAAAAGAATTGTAAAGGTGCTTCCTTCTCCCAATGAACTCTGAACTATGATATCCCCATGATGTCTGTCAACAATTTCTTTCGTAATCGACAGTCCTAAACCTGCTCCTGCAATTTGTCTAGACTGTGCTTCGCTTCCCCTAAAGAAGCGATCAAAGAGTAGCCCGGTTTCCCGAGGCGTCATGCCTGTTCCTGTGTCTAAAACTGAGATAAAGGCCATCTCTTTGCCTTGATGGCTTACAGAGCCAATCTCTAAAGTAACACGGTCATCTTTTCTAGAATAATTTAAGGCATTGCTTAGTAAATGGTCACGTACAGAGATGATTTGGCTCTGATCAAATAACGCATAAATTTCTGTTTCTGGCGGCTTTAAAACAAACTTGATCCCTGAACTATCAAACTGTCTTTTCCAGCTATCAATTCTGTCTTGCATGACAATATCCAAATTCTTTGATGTTTGATTCAAACTTAAGTTGCCAGAATCAATGATTGAAAGGCCTAATAAATCTTGGATAAGCTTCTCTAGCCGTTTGACTTCTGTATCTAACGTATTCAAATAGCGTGGAATCTTTTCACTTCCTCCCCGATTGATTAGATCAAGATAAACCTTGATATTTGTTAGAGGCGTTCTTAACTCGTGGGAAACATTCGTAATGAAGCGGCTTTTGATTTGTTCCGCTTGGATAAGTGAATTGATATTAGCCAATATACCTACGTGTCCAGTCAATACTTCATTGTCATCAAGAATGGGGGTAACGATACAGCTGACCCAAAACTCGCTTAGATCTTTATGTTTGCACAAGAGATTGGCTTGGTAGGGTGTTACGCTATCGTTATTAGAAAAAATCGTTTCAAATGAATCTTCTGTAGGTAAGATCATGAACTTAGCAGGCGTACGTCCTATTAGCTCTTCACTTGTGAAACCGACTTCGCTACACAATGCATCATTGGTGTAGATGATTTCTTGATGGATATTGGTAAAGAAAATACCTTCTCCTGCGTTTTGCAAGATTTTCTCGATCCGGTCACGTTCCTCTCGTAACTTAATTGTTTGAATATGAACTTCTTCTTCGAGATCTACCGCGTATTGTTGAAGCTTGCTATGGAGTTGAAGCCTTTGAATTGACCCTGAAAGTTGATCTGCGACCGTTGTTGCAAAGATGAGGTCATTGTTTGTAAAGGCTTGTAGATTTGCGCTTTCTAAGTTCAATATACCAATGACGATATCATTGCTGTCTTGGAGCGGGACGCATATTTGGGACCTTGTTTCGCTGTTTATTGCAACATAATCAGGATCAAACCTCACATCGTTTACGAATTGTGGCTCTTTGGTGCGGAGCGTCCGGCCGACGATGCCATCGTAGATCGTTAAGTTTGGAACGTGATACGTTCTGTTTTCATGCGGATCCGTTGTCCAAGTGCGTACAAATACCTGGGATTCCTCAATTAAGCCAATTCCAAAAACAATATCTGGTTTCTGATGGAAAATAATGCTAGATGCTGAGTCAACCAATTGTTCAATTGACTTTGCATGAGAAGCTTCCCTGGTAAATTGATTGATAATTGAAAGCTCATTAATCCTGCGCCCAAGCCTTTCATAAAGCCTTGATGACTCTAACGCAATTGAAGCATGATTTGCAAAAGCCAGAACAGTTTGAGTAATATCGTCATCATATGTATTAACTTCAAAGCTATTGACGTTTAATAGGCCGATTACCTCCCCTTTAATGCGGATTAACGCCCCCACCCATGATTTGATTTTGCTGTGATCAACCCATGTTTCATCTTGGACCGTATTTGGAATACAGCAAACCAATAAATCATCTTTAAAGCGAGCCATTGATATTTTGACAATATCTTCATGTGTTAGATTCTCTCCCGGCAGGTTTTCTATGTTTCGGTTTGAGAATAATGTATATTGATTTGTTTCCGAATTCTTTAAGTACAGTGATGCACTATCGAAATCAACAACTCTTGAAAATAGATCAAAAAGGCGATCGTAGAACTGGTCAATCGACAAATCAATCGTCAGGTAAAGCCCCATGTCTCTTAGGGTGCGTGCTAATTGATACTGTTTGCGTTCTGCTTCTGAAAACTTGATTCGGTCTAAGGCAATGGCTGTTTGATTTGCAATATTTTGGATAAAAGATACTTGCCCTTTGCTGAGCGTGTACTTTTGAAGAATCCAGGTCAGAACGATGTAGCCCTCAATAGAACCGTTTGATTCCATTCCAAATGTGTAAATAGAAGAAAAATCAACCTCTTCGATATTTAAATTTGAGATTGAATTTTTGGTTTCTAACAGATTCATATCTGACAGATCGGGATAACAAATTGGAAGAGCTGAGTCTTCTTTCCATAGGCCCTTTTTGTCTAAAAGTGAGATGTTATATTGGTGACCAACCTGCATGATGGTCTCGACTTTTGACCGATTATCATTTGCGATACAAACAATTTCCCTTGTGTTTTTGATTTTGGATAAAATCGTGACAGCTTCAAGGTTTGAAATAATGCTGAAAATAGCCTCAATTGCGGCATCTAAGATTTTGCTTTTGTTGTTTCCATAGCGGATAAATTGCGAAGCAAGCTCATTCAGTGTTTCAGCTTCAGACCTTCTGCTTTTTTCTAGGTTATACAAGCTTTGAATTTCAAGCGTCATTGCTATCTGAGTTGCTAGTTGCTCGAGTAACCTTAAGTTTTCAGGTGTGAATCCATTGACTATATCTTTTTGGACTGAGATGACCCCTTTTACTTGACCGTTATATTTAAGCGGCGCAAACAACATGCTGCGCGGACGATCATCTGCACTTACGAAAATTGAAAAATCAGGCCTTTCTGTATTTAGGTCGTTGATATGTAGCGATTGTTTGCTGCGAATGACGGCGGCCGAAAGGCTCATCGGATGATCAACCGGGGTGTTTAAATGTTTCGCTGCATCTGTATTTTCTTTCCCATGCTTCACTGCAAATTTAATATTTAAAAAGCGCTCAGATGGATCTAATAAGTTGACATAAAAATAGTCTGGGTTAAGCCACTGATGTATGTGAAAATAGACCTCTTGTAAAACATGATGCAGATCGACATTAAGCTGTTTTTCAGTTGGGTTCTGTGTAATTTCTTTGCGGGCTAGATGAGCATCTCCAATAAGTTGGCAGATTTTAGCCAGGAGAAGCTTCTGTGGCTCTGGCAAAGAGTTTGACAGAGACGGAGCTGTATAGGTTATTAGTAGACCTCCCCAAATGACATTGTTACTATCGTTAAATGGGAAATAAGTTGCAGGTTTTCCCTGATAACTTATTACGCTTATTTGGTTATCGAAATCTTCTTTAAAAAACAAAGTTTTTTCGATTTTTTCTCTAGCCGCTGGTTGGACAAGAGTGTGAGTAGGGCTGTGCATCTCATTGCTAAAAGTGATTTCTTGTAGGGTTTGATCTTCTAGTATTAACCAAATTTTACTTAAAGGTGTGTTTAAGCTTTGAAGGAAATGCGATAGGTTATTTATTCCAATGGCTATGACTTGGTCTGGCTGTTTTTGATGTAAAGCAAGCTTTGTAACTAGCTCGATCAGATGATTGATGTTGAGATTGTTCTCGGGCATAGTGATTAGTAATTGTATGCTATGATTTCAAAAAGCATAGCATACAATTCACGACCTGTTTTTTTTAATTCTAAGATTTTATGCATGTCCTCAACGTTACTCCACAATCAAAGCCTCCACTAGAGGCACAGAGATGGGTTGAGTCTATTTTAGGTCGGCCGCTTATGGCGATCAATGTAATGTTGGGCAGCACTTCGGCCGCTGTCTACCATTTAATTGCTGAAGGTGGAAACGAATATGTATTACGCCTGTTTACTTCAAAGTCATGGTTGCAATCTGAACCTGATTTAGCAAAGCATGAAGCCTTCACCCTTATAGAAGCATTGGCCGCCAATATCCTAACGCCAGAGCTCATTGGCTTTGATGAAACGGGGCAAGACACAGTTTTCCCTGCAGTTTTGATGACCAAATTAGCTGGATCTGTTGAACTACAGCCGTTTGATATTGATTTGTGGGTAGAGCAGCTAGCAGAGTCCTTGTTTGAAATTCACAGTTTAGATATTGGAGATGGCTTTGCTTGGCATTATAAGCACTGGTACCTACCTCAGGAGCTTCAAGTTCCTTCTTGGTCCCGTAAGCCAAAAGCATTTAGGCAGTTAGTTGAGTTTCTTCAAGATCCATCACCTAAACTGCCGACTGTGTTTTTGCACAGAGACTATCATCCGACCAATGTATTGTGGGAAAATGGAAAAATAAGTGGCGTGGTTGACTGGGTCAATGGATGTGTCGGCCCTGCGATGGTAGACGTTAGTCATTGTCGCCTAAACCTTGTTGGTTTATATGGCGTAGATGTTGCAGACAAGTTTCTGCGTGCATGGCTAAATTTGGCAGGGCCAAATAGCTATTCATTGTGGTGGGATATCAACGGCCTCGCAAATGGTGGTGTCTTTGAAGAACCGATTTCGGTCTATAGGGGTTGGGCCGATTTTGGGAAGTCTGACATTACAGTTGAACAATTGGCGTTCCGTATGGATCAGTATATTGAGGCACTTGCGGCCGAGATAATGTTAAATCCCTAGCAGAAGGTTTCAATAAGACTTACGGTAGGGTTTGTTTTAGTGAATGGGGGGTGAAACATACGCTGCGGGGTTACTGTGTGAAGAGAATGATAAGTTACGGCTTTTGACGTTGTTTTCTTGTATTTCCCCATATATGCTGGTTAAAAAGTCCTCGTTATGAGAAATCTCTCTCAAGTAGATGGGGGGCCATTACTTTTGCACTATATCTTGTAGTGTGTGTCTCATCTATCTTTCACATAGGCAAACGTTATTTGCTCAAATCAATTTGTTACTTAAATCAGCGGTTGGGCAGACCAAGATTTAAGGTAAGCAAAATGAGTCTTGGGTTTCTATGCGATCACATGTTTGTTGAGAATATCGGCAAGCATGAACCACACTCAGAAATAAAGCTATAAAGTCATTCTTTTCCTGTGAACAGATTGGCTATTGTGATTGCATACTAATTTACCGTGTGGAGAATGGATAATGAACTTAGTCGGAAAGCAGACAATAAACACAGCCCCATCGAAAAAAACCATAGTTGAACCATTGAATACCGCTTGTCGCCAATTTAATGACTTGATCATTTATAACCGACTCAAGCTCCTTCCAAAAGTAGACATTCATCGTCATTTTGAAGGATCATTGCGCATTAGTACACTTTCGGAAATTGCTAAGATGTTCAGCTTGGATCTGCCATCAGATCCTCAATTGCTGGCACCTATGGTGCAAATGATTAATGAAAAGCCTGATCCACATCGGTTCTTGGCGAAATTTGGGACTTTACGCAAGTTTTATCAGTCGCCATCGATTATTCGAAGGATTGCTTATGAAGTGGTTGCTGATGCGGCTATGGACAATGTCAAATATTTAGAATTGCGTTTCAGCCCACAGGCTTTGGCAGCTCAACGTGACTTTCCATTAGAGGAAGTGACCGATTGGGTTATTGAATCGGTACGTGAAGCGGCTGAAGATTTTGATATTACTGTCAATTTGATTATCACATTGGTGCGTCATGATCCATTGTTTTTGGCACAGCGCGTAGCTGAGATCGCCATGAGCCGAAAAGGGCGCGGAATTGTTGGATTAGATCTTGCTGGAGACGAAATAAACTACTCAGCAGACTTGTTTACAGATATTTTCCGTGAGGCAAGGCAAGAAGGGCTAAAAATCACCATTCATGCTGGTGAATGGATGGGAGCTGAAACGGTTAAGCAAGCAATCGTTGACCTGAATGCAGATCGAATTGGCCATGGTGTGCGTGCGATCGAAGATGAAGCGGTCTTAGGTCTTTTGCGAGACAGAGGTATTCCTCTGGAAATGAGTTTGGCCAGTAACGAACAGACCGCTTCTGTGCCTTCTATTGCAGAACACCCACTGAAAAAGTTAATGATGAGCGGTGTTAAGGTCACAATTAATACCGATGATCCCTCGATTTGTGCAGTAACTATGACAGACGAGCTGGCTCTCGCGGCTGATAGGCTCAAAATGAACTTTATGCTGTTGTATGGCTTAACATGGAACGGCCTAGACGCAGCATTTATTTCTGAGAAAAAGCGGGCCGAGTTGAAACAGTATATTCAGAAAACTTGGGCAGAAATTGGTGAATTGGAGATGAACCCGACTGGGCTTGGCGGTCGGTCCCCAATTTAGAAAATGGTGGGGAGCCTGCCTACTTGATTCTGAGCTTATTAATTTTCCCATTCAGCAATAGCAGCCCTAAATAAGTTTGCTACAGATTCGTCTTGAATATCGTTAACGCTGTCATAGGATCGGCCGTCGACGATAAATAACAAATCACCGTTTATCGCTGATCTGAGTTCAACTTGGCGGCCGACATATGAACGATCGATTTCGATCATTCTCTGCAAAATCTCATTAATCTGACCCGCAATATCAAGCTTTGGAACAATCGATTTCGGTTTTTCTGGTTTCCGGCCGGTTAGCGATCGGAACCGATTTAAAAGTGACCCATTATTCGAGTCACTTTGGTTTTCCAAAAGATCACTACTAACCTCTGTTTTTGGCAGCAAAGTCGGTGGAAGCGGTTGCCCCATATCCGTCACCTCGTTCTTCAGTTCAGAAATTTGAGGTTCAATAGTAGGCTTAACTTCAACAGCTTCTTTTGCAACTGGTTCTATTTTTTCTGGGGCTTTTGGGGTTTCTGGAGCAGCTTCCGATAGAAATTCCGCGAGTGGAACATCGGCCGTTTTTAAGTAGCCACCTTCGACTAGACGATCAACTCCGCCTGCCATTTCAACCATCTCAGCAATCGACTGCCTGACAACATGTTGTACTCGCTCATCCGCAATGTCATCTACAGTAGAAAATAGTTTCCCTCTGACTTGGATTAGTCTTTTCTTTTCTGGAGACACTCGTAGAAATTTTAAAATCTCAATCGTTTTTGACATGATAGTTAAAGGCCATTCTTACTTCGTGCAATATTTCTTTCTGCCCCATCCTTATTTCTGACAGTGGGGGCAAAAATGTGTGCTGCGTTGAGCAAGAACGATCCGTTCAATAGGTTGGCCGCAATCATAGCAGGGGGCAGCTGTGCGGCCGTAAACATTTACTGCATTTTGCATATCCCCTTTCGTGCCATCTGGTTTGATGTAGCTGTCTATACTCGCCCCCTCTCGATCAATCCCTTCCTGCAATGCGCGTCGAATTCCTTTCCAAATAAGATGAATTTCAGCTTCTGTTAAGCTATCGGCCGACCTGTCCGGCCGAACTTTCGCATCAAATAAGGTTTCATCAGCATAAATATTGCCGATACCTGCGACAATGGTTTGATCGAGTAAAAGCGGTTTGATAATACGCGTACGCCCCGCGATTCGCTGTTGAAAAAGCTCGGCTGTAAATGCATCTTCTAACGGTTCTGGACCGAGCTTAGCCAAAATATCAAGCGGGTTTTTGACCAAGTAAATCCGGCCGAATTTACGCATGTCCCTAAACCTAAGGTCAAAGCCATCTTTTAGTTTAAACAGATTACGAACATGCTTGTGAATCGGTCTCTTTGACGGAACAACGGCTAAATGGCCCGTCATTTTTAGATGGACGATAAGAGTTTCTTCTCCACCATCCAAAGTAATAACGATGTATTTTGCACGGCGATTAACAGCTGTTACAGTGCGCTTGTCGATACGTGACCTTAACTGATCCACGTCGTCGGGCACTACGATTTGATTCGGCCAATAGCTTTCAAAACCGATAAACGTTCGGCCAATTAGAGGATCGCGTAGCGCGCGGACAACAGTTTCGACTTCAGGGAGTTCAGGCATGAGTATGGATTATAGAATTGTGAATCGGCCGCTTTCGTAAAACAGCTCATCATCGATAAAGATTTGACCACCATCACGCATGTCACAAATCATGTCCCAATGGACGGCTGACTTGTTTTTGCCACCCGTTTCTGGATAGCTGGCTCCAACCGCCATGTGCATGGTGCCGCCGATTTTTTCATCATACAGGATAGAGCGGGTGAAGCGCTGAATCCCATTATTCGTTCCAACTGCAAACTCGCCTAAATATCGGGCGCCTGCATCTGTGTCAAGTACGGCCAGCAAATATTCTTCATTCTTTTTTGCAGTGGCGTCGACAACCTTGCCATCTTCAAATTTTAGCTCAATGCCATCAACTTCACGTCCATTATGGATGGCGGGGAATGTATACCGAATCCAACCGTTGACAGAGTCTTCAACAGGGCCGGTAAAAATCTCACCGCTTGGCATGTTCTTCTTCCCGTCAGAGTTGACAAAGGTCCGGCCGGCAATCGATAGGCTTAGATCAACATTAGGCCCTTTTACCCGGACATCTTTTTTGCCAACTAAATAGTCAACTAATTTTTGTTGCATGGCTGATAGTGCATTCCACTCAGCCACAGGATCATCTTTATCTGCATGGCAGGCACCGTAGACAAAGTCTTCATACTCTTCAAGCGACATATCAGCGTCCTGAGCGTAGGCGCTGGTTGGGAACATCGTACCCACCCAACGCAATTCACCTACTGCACTGCGGCTCATATAGGTTTGTGTGATTTCGGTTTTAGCTTCGGTACGTTTGCGCTGAACAGCGGCAGGGATTGAGCTTTTATGGCGCGTATTGCTATCGGCCGAAATCGAGATAAATGCATCCGCTTCTACGTATGGATAAGTGCCTGTAGGTTCGAGAAATTTAAGCTGATCATCATTTCCTTCGCGCAATAAATATTCTTCAAATTCCGGCTCGCGCCATATCGGAACCGGATGTCCACCGGCTCGAATAACCTCTTTGTGTACTTCAAGAATAAGCGGTAACCCGGCCGAACTGCCTCGGACAGCAACTTTGTCACCCGCTTTGACACCTATTGAATAATTGACTAGTAAATTTGCTAATTTTGTTATGCGTTGATCAGCCATATTTTCTCCACTGCTATTTTCAAGCTATGATACCATTCAGAGCAACTGTTTCGCCAAAACTTTTATTCCTATTTGAGCAAAAAACCTATTATGTATGCAGATGATCGCGTGCTGGTGGCCTATGTTCCACAGCTTACAGACTTGACTTTAATCGAAACGGAATCTTGGTATCGCATTCCTTATAAGTTTGCTCCCAAAGGACTCTATTCTGAATATATCGCCTTTTACTTTGGACGAAGATTTGGAGATCAAAAGTGGGCCATCCACTATTTTGCCGAAAATCGGGGGCATGAATTGGTGCGTCGGATCGATCTTATTCCTAGCGAACCCAACCATAAACGTGCGCAAGATGTTTATTATCGGGTGCAGTTAGGCCCACTCCAAAAGCTTGAACGGCCGATCATTAGCCTGCAATGGCGCAGAATCCTTTTTATTCATACAACGGGTGATCGTTTTTCAGCGGCGGCCGAAATTAATGATCTGTTGCTTGATGGTGATAGCTTAGTTGATCGGCGGTTCACCGCTTTGAACGAATCTCGCCCAGAACAATATCGAATTGCGCAATCGCCTGAAGCTTATATATGGTAAAAAAAAAGCCGATCCTAAAATTAGATTTAACTAAAGGATCGGCTGATGATTTATTCTGCGTAGAGTCTGACAGAGTATAAAATTACTGGCCAGTATCTACCGGTGGGGGAGTTGGTGTATTTACCGGCTGCGAGAAATCAGAATCTAGTATCGGTTGTCGTGGCACTCGATTGCGCCAGTTCTCAAACACTTCTACATTCTGAGTGGCTCGAGCGTCGGTCAACCACTCCTGCAATGCGTCACTTTCCAACTGCTGGATAGCAAACCCACTTAATTCAAGCTCTTCATTGCCGGTTACTTGAGCAATAATGAACACAGGGAAGCTTGATTGAGCATCGATGTCTGAAATCACATCTGTCATATCGCCTGCTTGTAATTCAGCAATCGCCTCTGATAGAGCTTCATAGCTGCGAGAATAATCAATGACTGTATCTTCGATGCGCTCAAGTGCCTGCGGTGGGCGCGGATTTTCAGGATCGGCCGGTAAGCTACGGATTTCATTCCAAACCTGTAAATACCCATCGGAGTTGACGCGGCCTAACGCTGCATCAGCTTCTTCTTCAGTTGCAAATACAAGTAAATATGCCGAAATATGCGGTGCACTTGGGCCACCACCATTTTCTTCATATAAAGATTTGCCTAATGCTTGGAAGATCAAGCCTTCTTCAACCTGATTGCTACGCAATCGTGAATTAACACCTAAATCTTCAAGCTTAGTTAAATCTTCTTGAAGCTGCTCATCAAAAGAGGCTTTTGAAACCGGTGTATTCGTAGGTTGTGGCGTGCTGGTTGGTAATTCTTCCCCTGCTTCTTCAACAGGTGGGGCTTCAGTTGGTGCAGCCTCTTCACCGGTTCCTTCCAAAGCTGGATCTGGAATAGGCGTAATTGAAGGAGTTGGTATAGGGGTGTTTTCTGGAGTTGGGAATGGTGTTGGAAGCCCACCGTCGTAAAATGAATACTGTTCCCCGAGCTCAGCATCGACTTCAGCTTGGCTGATTGTTATGCCACGATTGGCAGCCTCTTGGCGTACCAGCTCGATCGAGATCATATTTTCAAGGACACTTTGTCCTATTTGTTCGTGCCCTTGGACTAAGGCTCCAATTTGTTGGCCGAAAAACTGTTGAAGCGTGCGAATCGTATTCTCCCTGGCATCTACTTGATCTTCCGCTTCTGCATCGTTAAACAATTCGAAATTGTCATTAATCGACGTAATTATCTGGCCTCTTTGGAAGCGTACTTGTTCCTGCCAGTCAGCCATCGTAATTTCAGTTCCATTAACGATAGCAACCGCTTGGCGGGGGACAAAAACATATTCAACGATAAGTCCGACGATAACAATAAGCGCAATTACACCGGCAATTGCCGCACCAACAATCCTCATTGTTCGTAATTGTTGTTCCTGCTGTTTCGCAAATCGTTCTTCACGTCGTCCTTGTCGAGAAGATGGTCGAGGATTTGGGTTGTCTGTATTAGCCATGAGTCAGAATACCTTTTAACATGAAACCGGGAGAAATGAATTTCATTTCTCCCGGTTAAATTAGTAAGCAAATATGATTGGGTTCTAGTCCGATACGAAAGGAACCAGTGCAAGATGACGTGCGCGCTTAATTTCGCGTGCTAATAATCTTTGATGTTTTGTACATAAGCTGTTCAGACGCATCGGTTTAATCCGGCCGTGTGAAGTCATGTACTGGCGCAATGATTCAGGTTTTTTATAGTTAAAGTTTACAAATTGCGGACATCTTTTAACGCGTGCGATGCGCTGGAAACGACGACGATTTCCGCCACCTTGATATCCACCACCGCCACGGCCACCGCTGCTGCCACCGCGACCGCCACTACTACCACCTCTTCCACCGCTGTTACCACCAGGTCGGCTGCTACGATTCATCTTTTGGCGCCTCCTCTTTATTGATTATTTCTTTTCTGACAAATAAATATCGAAGAACATTTTCATCATAGTTCAAATCTCGTTCGATATCACGAATTTTTGTGCCATCGAGATTAGCTACAAAATGCAGGTAATGTGCATCTTTAAGGCGCTTGATCTCATATGCAAGCTGGCGCTTACCCCAGGCGTGGTACACAGGTTTGGCGGCTTCGCCTTCACCGTGCGTCAACGTCCCGGTTAGGTTCTCAACATATTGCGCGACACCTTCATCATCAACATTAGGGTTGATCAGAAAGGTCACTTCGTACTCACGAATTTGTGACATTAATTACTCCGTTCCCTGGATTAACTCATTGATTCTTACTATCTAGTTTCACCTGCAAATAGGTTTAATCTAATTGATAGTTGAGTCTTAGCCCCTAACTACATCGTGGCCGACGGTTAGGAGCGGAAGGAAAATCTGATGGGATTATTATTAAACCTCTACTTTGGTAGCAGAAGCAACTTGCGATTGTAGCAAAAGTGATTTGAATATCAAACTATTTAGAGGGGGCTTAGCTTACTTGCTTACAAAATCAATAGACCCGTTTACTGTTCAAATCGCAGTAAACCTTCCGGGCTTACAGTAAATTTTGGCGCATCTGATCCAATCCCAAAAAAGATTGTCGGCCGATAGAGGAATATCCACGGGGCATCGTCATGCATTACTCCATAGGCTTCATGATACAGTGCCTGGCGTGCTTGATCATCAACCGTTTGGCTCGCTTTGTCTAAAAGCCCGTTTACGGCCGGATTGTCGTATCCTTGCCACCATGGGCCTGCTACATCTGAATTGATCTTCTCGCGCAACACCCGATAGGTGCTCAGCGGACTCGAATCAAAACAGCAGACATCATGAATGTCTTTGGCTTTAACCATATGAGCATAGGCCGGCCGATCTTCGTAATGATGCAGCGTGACATCGATTCCGACCTTGGCCAAATCGCTCTTAACCATCTCACCTAGCAGTGGGGATTCATTTGGCAATGTCATTGGGATATCGATGTTAAGTTTGCCGTCAAAGCCATCTGCTTTGGCTTGTTCTATCAGCTTACGCGCTTTTGCTGGATCATAAGCATAAGGCTGTACGGCCGGATCGCAGCCGAAATGCAGGTCGGTTAGCGGGCCACTGAGCCGGTTAGCTGCCCCATGATGAGCCGCCTCGATCATCGCCTGTACGTCTACTCCGTAATTTAGCGCTTGGCGGATGCGCTTATCAGTGCCTGGCCCACTTGAGCAGTTAATCAAAAATGCAACGCATAGATTGGACTCATGTGCCACAGCTTGCTCAACTATTCCAGCCGCACTTAGCTTCGACAACCCAGTAACCAAAAGATTACCGGCTTTGAAGGCCGCCAACCGCTTCGCCTCGTCTGGCTCTGCACGAAAAATCAGCGGTTCAGCCGCTGATGGCTGCCGTACGACCGACTGTTCAAATGGCTCTAGCACAACTTCATCTGCTGAAAAATTGCCCATCTTGTATGGGCCGCTCCCCACAAAAATTGTAGGTACTTTCGGTAAAATTCTTTTTGGCATGATGGGAATCGCCATCAGTAATTCATACAAGTCTGCCATCGGCCGGGCAAGGTGCATTTCAAACGTATTCGCATCGATGGCTTTTAGCGTGGCATCACCGATGTAGCTGGCCCAAACCCCTTCAGTCCCAAACTCACCTCCGACAACAGGATCACAAGCTCGCGTGATTGAAGCGACCACATCATCGGCCGACAGCTGATCGCCGTTATGAAAAACGACGTCATCCCGCAGAGTAAAGTTCCATGTTTGAGCATCGGCCGAAATCTGCCAGCTTTTGGCAAGCTGAGGAACAAATTTACCAGTCGTATCCCGGCGTACAAGCGTGTCAAAAATGGCCGTATAAATGTTGAGGCGATCTTTTTGATCGGAGCAGATATGAGGATCTGCGAGAGTTAAGGTTGGTTGAAGAATGATCATAATAAAGATGATAAATCAATCTCAGAACATGCGCCAAACGACCAACTTTTCACTGATAAACTAAAAATCCCCTGAATACACAAGTTGTATTCGGGGGATTTGAATAACAGGCTGAGCTAGAGTTAACTTTAAGAGACTGATTCCCGCTCTTTCTGATCACGGGCCAAGAAATCACGTACGATGTCCATATACTCTGTCCGGTCATGGTTCCGGTAAAGCGCCATCCCCATGCGGACAGGGTCACCAAAGAAATAGTATTCGTAGTGAGCTTGGCGCGAAGCAAACGCAGATAACGCAGTGTCCCACGCGAGCCGGAACAACGGAATGCGTTCGGCCGCTTCCTGATTGGCTGACTGGTAATATTTGTTGATTTCTTCAGCCAGAGGGCCATTCATGTCAGCCTCAGTCGGCATAGCCACTAAGCCAGAAGCACCTAACTTTTTGATGATATCAGCCATCTCTGGATAGAGGGTTGGATACAGATTGCGGGCTGCATCAAGCGGATCTTTGGCCGGGGTCATCACACCATAAGCATTTGGCTTGGCCTGCATTTCTGCCGCAACTCTAAACGCTTCCATCGTTTCTAAGTTGACCCAAATCTTCGCGATTTTTTCTTGTACGTGTTGGAATTGACCGATCCCAATCGACTCAGCCATCATCGAGGCTAAGCCCAGCAGATATTCAGTTTTAGCAATACTTTTGCACAAAACCTGATGCGCCATGTGCCACACGGTGCCGGTCGCTGCATAGGCTTGGTTACATATCTCAACATCGCGGTACATGAAAACACGTTCCCAAGGGACAAACACATCGTCAAAAAAGACGACGGCGTCCATCTCTTCATAGCGTGAGCCTAACGGATGGTCAAACGAACTCCGGCCGTAGTCCATCGTTTCGCGGCACTGGAATTTGAGGCCGTCTGTATTATTTGGGATCGAGAAACCAAATGCATAGGGGGCATCTTCGTCCGGACTGCGCAAGAGGGTAGATGGGAAGACCATAATCTCATCAGAAATCGGCAAGGTGGCTAACATGCGTGCCCCTCGAATGACGATGCCCGCATCAGTTTCTTCTTTAACACGGGCTGCCAAGAACGGGTCCTTTTGATTGGCTGAGCTTACGGCGCGATTGATTTGAGGATTGATCAGCGTGTGGGTCAGCGATAAATCATTTTCTTGAAGATAGCTGTGATAGTTTTTCATGTTCTGAGCAAAATCATCGCTCTGAACTTTGAGAAAATCAGCACTGCCTGCATACCCAGCCATTGATCGATTGATGTAGTCGGGCATGCGCCCCATCATCCCCAGCGTAAATTTACCTCGCTCATACATCATGTCACCAATGCTAGTGAGCTCTGCTTGTGTACGTGGAATTTGGAACGTTTTGCTGACCAAATCCCCCGTTTCTGGAGACTTGAAAAGCGCAGTCTCTTTGTTTTCCCATTGATTATCGTAGAGGCTGGCGAGAGATTTTACACCGTTCATGATCCCTGGTTCGGTGGTGATATCTTCGATTTTTTTTCCACGATGATAAAGGGCGGGTGACTGTTCTTTAAACCGTTGGATGACCTGTTCTGCTGTTCTGGCGGGCATGTTTTTCTCCTAGCTATCAATTCTTGGTAATCAATTTACTTTTTTGCTAAGGAGAATAGTAAACAGTTTTTTTTAAAATGTTTGACTGAGAGTGCAATAAAAGAAGGGGTAGACGTTTGCTAAAGCGGAAATATTTTGAATCGTTGCGGGGTAGGATTATTCAGCGGCTCCCTCAAGCTCGATTTAAAGTGACTGGATAAGGTCCAGCATTTCCTTTGTTTTTGGGATATCTGTCATGTCGTGCCCATAGTGGACAAAACGGACGATGCCTTCTTTATCGATGAGGAGTTGCGCAGGCAACCGGCCGAATTTGAACAGCTTGACTTCTTGTCCGTACAATTTTAAGACCGAGTGCTTAGGATCTGGCAATCCGATAAATGCCAGGTCGTTTTTTTCAAAATAGCTTTTAAAAGCGGATGCCTTTTCTGGGCCAACAACGACGACCTTTGTGTCATTTTCTACAAACGAATCATGTGACTGACGCAACTGCGTCATATGCGCTTGGCAATAAGGTCAGAAAAAGCCTCGATTAAAAACGAGAAGGACGTTTTTGTCTCCTTTAAAGTCAGAAAGGGTGACCGACTCTCCACTGTAGTCCTCAAGAGTGAAATCGGGTGAAGGCTTGTTTATTTTAGCTTTTGCCATGGTGTTTGTCGCTTCGCTTATGCGTTAAATGATTTTCTCAGTCTGCAACGCTGAGATTTCGGCCGAAGTATAACCTAGCTCTGTTAAGATCGCGTCAGTATGCTCACCGATTGCTGGCGGCCGATTGGGCCCAATCTCACCCAAAGCCGACAGCGTAAATGGCGGTTTGGCTATAGGCACACCAAGTGTGCCCATCGGCCGTAAATGGGCCAACGCCTGCACCGCTTCATGGTCCAAAGCTTGCTGAAATGACAGAACGGGGCCGGCCGGAACCGTATGCGTTTCGAGTTCAGCTAACGCCTCGGCCGACGTGCGCGTTTCACACCATTCCGCCATGATCGGACACAAAATGTCCCGATGATCGCCACGGGCCAAATCATCTGCAAAACGAGGATCAGTCAGCCATTCCGGTTTATTCATGAGTCCCGCAAAGCGTTTGAAAATATATGGGCCAACTACCTGCACAATGATATGCCCGTCGCTTGTTTTAAAGATGTCGGCCGGGCCTGCTACCTGCGCTCGGTTGCCTGACGGTTGTCGATTTGCACCTAATACCGCCTGTTCAGCCAGATTGGCCCCGTTTAGCGTTAGAGCTGTTCCCAGCAACGTCGTTTCAACCACCTGCCCTTCACCCGTTTGTTGCCGATGCATAATCGCGGCCATCGTTCCGATAGTGGCTGAAAGGGCGGTTGAATAATCGATGTAAGTGACGGCCGCTTTAACCGGTTTTCCGACTGTGCCGCTGAACCAAGCCGCTCCGCTCATCGTTTGGCCAATGCCGTCGAATCCAGGTTTGTTTCCCCACGGCCCATCGCTCCCAAAGGCACTGTTGGCGACCAAAATAATGTCAGGTTTGAGCGCTTTGAGGCTGGCATAATCGAGCCCTAGCTTTTCAAGCACGCTTCCGGGCAGATTGGCGACGACGATGTCGGCCGTTTTTACAAGCTTGCGAATAATCTCTTGGGCGGCTGGTTTTCCCAGCCGGAGCGTCATCCCTTTTTTGCCCCCGTTATTCTGCATGAACATCGCCCCATCTGACTTTTCGGCATCGCTCAATGGGATCATAAAGCGATCTTCACCACCACCCGGCCGTTCGATGCGAATGACCTCAGCCCCCAATGAAGCAAGGAGCATGGCGCAGTAGGGGCCAGCGATGTACCGGCCGAAATCGAGAACGCGAATATTGTTGAGAATGGTCATGAGTGGGTCGGGTAGTTTGATTGTGGGTTGGTTAGTGTGGTTGATTGCTAGCCACCTTTATATCTTGGATTGATATTTTTGCTACTGAATACGGCCCAGATTTTAAACCTGTCAGAGTTTTTGATCAGTGCTAGAATTTGAGCCTCAATCTGAAATCGTAAATCAAAAACCATATGACCACACAACTTATCCTTCTTGGTACATCTTCTCCCAGAGTGTTCCCAAACAAAGTTCAAACTTCCTTTTTACTAAAAATCGATGGCATGCTCTATATGATCGACGCCGGCACCGGCGCACATGAACGTTTGATTCAGGCCTGCGACAAATACAGTGGTCTCGATAATGAAGGTGTTTTGGAATCAATCGATCTTCACCACATCTTTTTAACCCATCTGCACCCAGACCATACGGTTGGGTTGCCCCCGATGATCATTTCACCGTATGTGATCGGCCGGGAAGGGCCTCTAAACATTTACGGCCCTAAGGGAACCCAAATAATGTGTGACCATATTTTGGCAGCGTTTGATGTGGGGCTGCATGAACTCGAGTTCCACGGCCCACGTGACATCGAACCGGTTAACTTGGACATTACTGAAATCGAAGAGGGAATTATTTTTAAAGATGAGCGGTTAGAGCTTGAAGCGATTCGCGTTGTACATGGGAACCTTGAAGCGTATGCGTTTAAGGCGGTTACGGCTGATAAAACAATCTTCTTTTCTGGTGATACGTGCCCCGTTGATATTTTGGTCGAGAAAGCCAAAGGGTGTGATATTTTGATCCACGAGGTTTATTATGGCCCGGGCATGGCAACTGTTCCCGGCCGCTGGCAAGAGTATTTCACACGGGTTCATACTTCTGGCCTTGAAGTCGGGCAAATTGCGAGCAAGGTTAACCCGGGACTACTTATCCTGAATCATCAAATGGTTTACGGTGGGTTTACCGACGGTGATTTGGTTCAAGAAGTCCGTGATGGTGGATATACGGGCGAATTGGTTTCTGGCCAAGATTTACAGATTTTTTCTTAGTAGAGAGCGACAGGTTTCTGTGGCTAAAAGATTATGAGCATTATCGTTTTTGGAAGCATTAATATTGATTTAGTCACCCGCACGCCTCGATTACCGGGAGCTGGGGAAACCCTCATCGGCCATTCTTTTGCAACGGTACCTGGCGGTAAAGGGGCGAATCAGGCGGTTGCCTGCGCAAAATTAGGTGCTGAAACGCATATGGTCGGCCGGGTTGGTGGCGACAGTTTTGGCCCGTCGTTGCTTGAAAGTTTGCAAAACAGCGGCGTTGTGACTGAACGTATTTTTGTTGATCAAACGGCGTCTTCAGGGCTTGCTACCATTGCGATTGATGATGCTGGGCAAAACAACATTATTGTGGTGTCCGGGGCTAACGCCAATGTTGGGCAAACTGATTTAGCCCGTTTAAATGAATTGTTGAGCGACCCGAATTTAAGCCAGCCAAAAATTTTACTGCTCCAACTTGAAGTCCCGCTGCCAATGGTGGTTCAAGCGGCCGAAATGGCCCATCGAGCTGGAGCGATTGTGATTCTAGACCCAGCCCCTGCTCAAGAACTTCCGGCCGAACTGTATGGGCTTGTCGACATCATGACGCCGAATGAATCAGAGGCAGAGTTCCTCGCCGGATTCCCAATCGAAAGCGTGACCGATGCAGAATCGGCCGCTCGTCTGTTTCATCAGCGTGGGGTGGACCAGGTTATTGTCAAAATGGGTGAGAAAGGAGCGGTTTATGCGGACCAAACAGGCATCCATTACATCGCAGCTTTGCCAGTGACGGCCGTCGATACGGTCGCGGCCGGAGATGCATTTAACGGTGGTTTAGCCGAAGCTCTGAATCGGGGCGAGCCGTTTGAAGATGCGCTGATGCAGGCGATGAAAGTAGGAGCGTATGCGGTGACGCAAGCCGGGGCACAGGATGCTATGCCGACAAAAGCTGATCTTGAGACCTTTATGTAGGGTGCTGATGCAGTTTAGCTGTTAATCAAGCCAAGTACTGATCTGTAAAACTTTTCAACAACCTAACTTTCATTGGGTCATTTTGCGATGCCTGATATGCAGGAGAATATTTTTGGACAATATAAAGGGTAGCATTTTTATGGTGCTTGCGATGGGAGCTTTCTCGTTAGAAGACATGTTTGTCAAAGCGGCCGCTAAAACTGTACCGATTGGCGAGATTCTGATGCTGTTTGGCTTTGGAGGCATGCTGGTGTTTATGCTCTTAACGCTGCAACGTAAAGAAAAGATTTTTCATCCTGCGATTTTGACTCGGCCGATTTTGATTCGCGCCATTTGTGAAGTGACCGGGCGGTTGTGCTTTGCGCTGGCGATCACGCTGACGCCACTTTCAAGTGCGTCTGCCATTTTGCAAGCGACACCACTGGTTGTCGTGATGGGAGCTGCCATCTTCTTTGGTGAAAATGTCGGCTGGCGACGCTGGACCGCTATTTTAGTTGGGCTAATCGGCGTGTTGATGGTCATTAGGCCGGGGTTAGATGGCTTTCAACCCGCCTCACTTTTTGCCGTTATCGGTACGCTTGGGTTTGCGGGACGTGACTTGGCAACTCGTGGGGCACCAGCCGTGCTGTCACATATGCAATTAGGCGTCTATGGCTTCTTCGTGT
>JBGCDP010000103.1:0-3592 GCA_045105475.1 Anaerolineae bacterium | reverse complement strand
CATCATCTCAGATTGAATATGAAAAAGTTTGGTTTCAGGTCAAAATAGCATCTGTTAAGTGGATCGTAGTCCGCTTAATAAAAATGGAAATATTATGACTAAAAAACCTTTTGAAATCGGCATTCATTCATTTGCTGAATTAACCCCTGACCCGCATACGAGAATCATGATTAGCCCGGCCGAACGGCTGAAAAACCTCGTTGAGATGGTTGTGTTGGCAGACAAAGTGGGCTTGGATATTTTTGCGTTAGGCGAGCACCATCGGCCGGATTTTGTCTCATCTGCTCCAGAAGTGATTTTGGCTGCCATTGCGGCTAAAACGAAAAAGATTAAGTTGAGCAGTGCAGTGACCGTACTTAGCTCAGATGATCCGGTGCGGGTGTTTCAGCGTTTTGCGACCCTCGACTTACTGTCAGAAGGGCGAGCAGAAATCATCGCCGGCCGGGGGTCGTTCATCGAGTCGTTTCCACTGTTTGGCTATGACCTGCGCGACTATGGTGAGCTGTTTTCTGAAAAACTGCAGCTGCTCAAACAAATTCGTGACAACGATCGGGTAACTTGGTCTGGCAACCATCGGGCGGCTTTGAGCGACCAAGCGATTTACCCTCGGCCGTATCAAGATGAGATGCCGATTTGGGTCGCTGTGGGTGGTACGCCGGAATCGGTGGTTCGTGCGGCTAATCTTGGGCTGCCGTTGGCGCTTGCCATTATCGGTGGAAGGCCAGAACAATTTGGCCCGTTTGCGGATCTTTATCGGGATGTGTTGCAAAAAACCGGCCGGAACCCGGCCGACTACCCGATTAGCATCAACTCACACGGCTTTATCGCAGATGATCGTCAAGATGCGATTGATACGGCGTTCCCTGCTTTTAAGCTGATGATGGACAAAATCGGCCGGGAGCGGGGTTGGGGTGGCGATGGGATGAGTAAGCAGCAGTTTGAAGCGTCTGCTACGGTACGAGGGGCAGATTTTGTCGGCAGCCCTGACAACATCATCGAAAAGATTTTGTTTCAGCACGCTATTTTTAAGCATGATCGGGTTTCGATTATGCCGGGTGTCGGTACGATGCCGCATGACAAAATCATGCATATGATTGAGCTGTTGGGGACGAAGGTGGCCCCAGTGGTGCGCAAGGAAATCGCAAGCAGAACGGGTGAAATCGTGTAGGGGGCGACGGGGTCGGAACCACCTTTTCTCTTCGAAGCCAAGTTATGCCCGACCCCGTCGACCCCTACGGTTTGTTTGAGATACAATCGGAGCCTATGTCTTATCCTGAATCCCGAGCCCAATTTGGGCAAAATTTCCTCGTTCACGGCAAAACGGTGCGCAAACTTGTGCGCCTCGCCAACTACACCAAAGATGATCATGTCATTGAGATCGGCCCAGGGGATGGGATCATCACCCGTGAGCTGGCAGAGGTGGTCGGCCGTGTGACCGCTATTGAAATCGACGCGAAGTTGATTCCAAACCTCACAAGAGCCTGCAGAGGCCTTGATAACATCGAGATTATCCAACATGATTTTCTCGGCTATAAGATGCCGGAAACCCCCTTTAGCATTTTTTCAAACATTCCGTTTAATGTCACGGCTCAGATTATGCAGAAGCTGTTTTGGGAACGTAACTGCCCAACTGATGTCTACTTCATTATGCAGAAAGAGGTGGTCGAAAAATTTGTTGGGGAGCCAACTTCAACCGAGTCTTCGGCCCATTTTCAGCCGTGGTTTTGGTTCAAACAAGTGGCTCACTTGGACCGGTTTGAATTCCGGCCGGTCCCCTCAATCAATGCGGGGCTGATCCATATGCACCAGCGCGAACGGCCGTTGCTCGACCACAAACATAAAAAGTTATACACCCAATTTGTCTCCTACGGTTTTCGTGCTTGGAAAAGAAACCTGAAAATCGGCTACAAAAATATATTCACCTATGCACAGTGGAAACGCTTGGCGAAAAATAACGGTTTTGCGATCGAGTCGATCCCGAGCGACTTAAATGTTCAGCAATGGGTAGCGGTTTTTGAGTACTTCTTGGAAGGGGTTCCGGTGGAGAAGCAGCGACTTGTAAGAAGTTAAAGGTAGATTCTTGTTGATGGGAAAAATTAAAATTTCCGCAAACCTAGGATTTCTTTGGAGCGATCGGCCGTTGCCTGACGGGATTCAGGCGGCAAAAGCGGCCGGTTTTCATGCCGTTGAATGTCATCATCCGTATGACACTGATCCCGCTTTGGTTGAGGCAGCACTCGCTGAAACCGACCTGCCGATGATTGGGATTAATACGAAATTTGGTGACATGTCGGCCGGTGAGTTCGGATTGGCCGCGGTCCCCGACCGGGAGTCTGAGGCACAGGCACACATCGATCAAGCGGTTGAGTATGCGGCCAAAATCGGCGCACAAAACGTTCATGTGCTGGCTGGGATTGGGGAAGGTATGTGTGCTTTGCACACATATAAAGGAAATTTGCAGTACGCGGCCGAAAAAGCAGCTGAGCATGGTATCAATATTTTGATCGAGCCACTAAACCCGCTTAGCAATCCGGGCTATTTCTTGAACAACAGCGGTATGACGGCCGAAATCATTGAAGAGCTAGGTTTGCCAAACTTGAAGCTGATGTTCGATTGCTTTCATATCCAAATCATCGAAGGAAATTTAACCAGTCGTTTGGCTGAATTGATGCCGATCATCGACCATATTCAAATTGCGAGCGTGCCCGGCCGGAATGAGCCAGATAGAGGTGAGGTCGCCTATGATTGGCTGATTCCCAAGATTTATGAGATGGGCTACACAGGATATATCGGGGCAGAATATCGGCCGGAGACGACAGTTGAGGCGGGGCTGAGTTGGTTGGATCAATTTAGAACTGGGAATTAAGCATGGCCGGAACATTTATCAACGGATTAGACCTTAGCGAAAAATTCTACAAAGCTATCATCAAATCTTTGCTAGATAAACATTTCCCTGATTTACGCTATTCGGCCGCGCTGCTCGGCAACGGCTCAGAGGTGCTAGGTTTCGATACAGCGCAGTCGATGGATCATGATTGGGGGCCACGCGTCATGCTATTTTTGAGCCAAGCTGATCACGGCCGCTTGCAAAACCCCATCGATCAGATGTTGCGTCATGAGCTGCCAAACGAGTTTGCTGGCATATCGACCAACTTTTTGAGTCATGGAATTGGATCTGCCGTTTTGGAACCTGCAACCGGAAATGAGATCAATCATAAAGTATCGATTTTAACGACAGAGGCGTTCTTTAATCAGTTTTTGCGCTTTGATCCGTTTGGCAAAATTGAAGCGGCCGATTGGGTCAAAATTCCTGCCAATCATTTGCTGATGATGACGGCCGGACGGGTGTTCCATGATGGGTTGAACAAACTTGAGCCGATGCGCCAGGCCGTCGGCTATTACCCGCACGATGTTTGGCTCTATTTGCTGTCCGCCCAGTGGTCACGCATTGGCCAAGAAGAGCATTTTATGGGGCGCTGTGGCCAAGTGGGGGATGCGTTAGGATCACGGTTGGTGGCGGGTCGCTTAGTCAGCGATTTGATGCGGCTATGTTTTTTGATGGAGCGAAAATATCCACCGTATATCAAATGGT
>JBGCDP010000102.1:0-73717 GCA_045105475.1 Anaerolineae bacterium | reverse complement strand
CAAAGAAAAATACCCACTCACTTCAGAAGATGGGTGTCGTAGTTTGGGCATTCCGACTTGGCTTTACGGCCATGAACCACCAACCTGTTTCGCTACCTCAATCGCTAAATATTTCGCCAACAGCGTCCGTGAGGATGGCTTGCTTGCCATCGCATTAAACGGCGTTGTTTTTTCACCCGGCAGTGCAGGCACCATCCAAGAAGTGTTCCAAGATGCGACCCAAAATCACTACAACTCGTTTGGGATCATCAGCCCGATGATCTTTTTTGGAGAGCAATTTTGGACAGAGAAAAAGCCGATCTACCCACTTCTGTACAATTTGGCCGAAGGGAAAGCGTACCAACAGCTTTTAGCCATCACCGATGATCGGGCTGAAATTATGGAGCTAATTCAGCAATTCGATGATGGAATGGCTAAGCAGTAGCTAGATCAGAATCAAAGAGCAGGCGTGTCCCAACCTCGACCCCTTGTTCATAAAGCTGCTGTCCAAACTGGGTTTGTCGCCTTTGCCATTGGGCCAGAGCTTGATCGATTTCAAAGTCATCAATCTGGTTTTTGAGTAGATTACCTAACTGCAATGCGTCTGAGGCTGCTTTTGCAGTCCCAATGCCCATGTGCGGCCGTAAGATAAAGGCCGCTTCACCCAGCAGCAATGCGCGATTATAAACCGTACGCTCGCTGGTTAGATCTAAAATAGCTTGGGCAAACGGTTCTGGAGTTGCCTGCACTAAAGCCTTAAACGCAGGCGGGAGCAATGCCTCGGCATCCTTATCCACATGGTCAAGCCATTTATCGCTAAGTCGGCCGGGTGGAATCGAGTAAGGGCGTGACTTCCCAAAGCGATCTGTCATTAAATCAGGCAGGTCTGAAAACTCTTCAATCGGCCGATACCAAACCCAGTTAAAAGCGCCTGAGCCTGTTGCGGGTACCGGATACCCCAAAATGTGTGATTGAGCATTTGTCGAAGAGGCAAAATTGTGCAGCAGTCGGCGCCCTTCACCCGGAACATCAGAATTATGGATCACGCCACGCCATGCGATGTAGCCAGCATACTGAGGCATATTTGCCGCATCAACGAGTCGACGCACGGCCGAACGGCCGCCATCTGCTCCGATGAGTAAATCGCCGGTCGCCTGACTGCCATCTTGAAAAAACGCAGTGACTGTCTTAGCTGTTTGATGAAAGCGCATAAGGGCTTTACCCTGATGATAGTGCTCATCAGGAAAAAGCTCGCGCATACTGCTGTAGATTTGACTCCATGATGTTTGGACTTGACTAGCCCTATTCCGGCTGATTTCAACCCCACTTGGATCATAAACCAAGTGATCACAAGATGGCATCATTATCGGGTCAATCGATGTGCCAAGTGCACGATACAAATCACCCACGTCCGACTGTAGGACAACGCCTGCCCCTCTCCCATATAAACTGCTTGCTGATCGCTCGTAGATGTCTACATCCCATCCGATTGAACGCAGCATATTGCCCGCAAATAGCCCACTGAGTGAACCACCGATGACCAAAGCTTTGCGCGGCCGATTTGTGCCTGCTGAGTTTTCTAACATCAATTTCTCCAAGAATGTTTGAATTTTCCTTTTACATTCCAAAAGCTCTGACGAGATTCTGTCCTTTTTTCTGACGTTTCTACTTATCGACTAAGCTGCTTTTGATAAAATTCATATGTTCTGGCTCGATTTGAATTCTGTGCAATTCAAAGTAGCAACAATCAACTTTTTACTGTTAATCAAAATTGATTAAACTCAAAAATAGGCTAAATTCCTTATTTAGGTTTCCAGTCAATTCTCTAAGAAATTAGGCGCAAGAAAGCTATTATTTACAAATTGACTTTTAAGCTACCAACGTTATAATGCATTTTCAGAACGACCGTGCGAAAAATACATTACGTTTCACAAAAAGGAACTTAACCCCATGCAAGAAGTAGTCATCGTAAGCGCAGTGCGCACCCCCATCGGCCGGATTCGTGGAGCCTTGTCCCAAGTTCGGCCAGACGACCTCGCAGCCGTCAGCATCAAAGCGGCCGTCGAACAAGCCGGAATTGATCCAAACATAATAGAAGAAGTCTATCTAGGCTGTGCCAATCAAGCGGGTGAAGACAACCGCAATGTGGCCCGAATGGCAACACTTTTAGCCGGATTGCCCCAAACGATTGGAGCCGTTACTTTCAATCGACTATGCGCAAGTGGTTTGCAAGCGGTCAACCAGGCCGCCCGAGCCATTAAATGTGGCGAAGGAGACGTCTTTGTTGCCGGTGGTGTCGAAAGCATGACCCGTGCCCCTTACTCAGTTCCAAAAAACCCGGTTGGGTTTGGACCCTCAGGCAATATCACCGGATGGGATACGACTTTAGGCTGGCGGTATCCGAATCCAGCGATGAAAAAGCTTTTCCCACTCGAAGGGATGGGAGAAACGGCCGAAAACGTCGTTGAACGCAGCTGTGACGGCGAATACGGTGGGGTCACCATAACCCGTGAAGCCCAAGATGAGTTTGCGCTCAACAGCCAGAAAAAAGCGATTCACGCGATGAACAACGGCTACTTCGATAGCCAGATTGTTCCGGTCACCATTCCACAACGGCGCGGTGACCCGGTCGTCGTTAATACAGATGAACATCCTCGCTATAAAAAAACGGACGATGGATATGTGCTTGACACTTCTTTAGAAAAGTTAGGCAAGTTACGTGCGGTCTTTCGGGATGGTGGTAGCGTTACTGCAGGAAATGCATCAGGTTTAAATGATGGCTCATGCGCCTTGGTGCTCATGTCGGCCGAAAAAGCGAAAGAGCTGGGTATCAAACCACTAGCCCGCTGGAT
Organism: Anaerolineae bacterium; assembly: GCA_045105475.1. Classification (GTDB taxonomy): domain Bacteria; phylum Chloroflexota; class Anaerolineae; order Promineifilales; family Promineifilaceae; genus WTJY01. The sequence goes on along the minus strand of JBGCDP010000102.1, from coordinate 70,886 downwards.
TTGCTCGGCCGCGGCCGGGGTTGATCCGCGTGTTATGGGAATTGGCCCGATCAGCGCAACTGAAAAAGTGTTGAAACGGGCTGGAATCAGCATTGAAGATATTGATCTCGCAGAACTCAATGAAGCGTTCGCGGCCCAATCTTTAGCTGTGCTAAACGGCTTAGGGTTAAGCCAAGAGATCACCAATGTGAACGGTGGTGCCATTGCCTTAGGCCATCCACTAGGCTGTTCTGGCGCACGCATCTTGACCACGCTTATCCATGAAATGCACAGACGCGCCGACGACGAAGGGCAATCGATGAAATATGGTTTGGCGACTTTGTGCGTCGGTGTTGGGCAAGGCGAAGCTACGATAATAGAGCGTATTAGCTAGTCAGCTGATCAGCACATTCGCTTCGCTCATTTATCAGCATTTCAGCATGATCTGCTTATGATAATTGAATTATCGAACGGGATGGCAAAAAAAGCTGACAGGCTGATTAGCTGAAATACTGACAGGCTATTTATGAACGAAGAACAAAAAACAGCAGAGTTTGAAAGCCGGATCGCCAATGGTGAAAAGATTGAGCCAGGTGATTGGATGCCGGAAAAGTATCGCAAGCAATTGATCCGGATGATCTCGCAACATGCCAATAGTGAAGTGATTGGGATGCTGCCTGAAGGCAAATGGATTCCGCACGCACCGAGCTTGCGGCGCAAGATGATCCTCATTGCCAAAGTGCAAGATGAGGCTGGGCATGGCCAATATCTGTACCATGCGGCCGAAACATTGGGAGCCACGCGCGAGGAAATGCTCGATGCTTTTCTTGAAGGGCGTGCCAAATATTCGAGCATCTTTAACTATCCTAGCAACTCTTGGGCAGACGTCGGTATGATCGGCTGGCTCGTAGATGGGGCTGCAATCAAAAACCAAACGATGCTTGCTCAATGTTCATACGGCCCCTACTCGCGTGCGATGGTGCGCATTTGCGCCGAAGAGACGTTTCATCACAAGCAAGGTAAAGAGATGGTGCTGAAATATGCGGCCGGAACGCCCAAGCAGCGTGAAATGGTGCAAGACGCACTCAACCGCTATTGGTGGCCGTCTCTCATGATGTTGGGTCCACACGATGCTGAATCAACCAACACTGATCAGCTGATGAAGTGGGGTGTCAAAACCAAAACCAACGACGAGGTTCGCCAAGAATACATGGCCGAAACGATCCCCGAACTATTGGCTGGTGGGTTGACCATTCCTGACCCAGATCTTCACCAAGATGAAGAGGGTGTGTGGCACCATGGCCCCATCGATTGGAATGAGTTTTGGCAGGTTGTTAAAGGAAATGGCCCTTGCAATGTTGAGCGTTTAGGCGCACGCCAAAAAGCACACAAAGATGGTGCTTGGGTCCGCGATGCGCTCACAGCTTATTCTGAGAAAAAATACGGCGAAAAAGCTTTCGCTGTTTAATCTAGTAACAAGTAAGCAGCAAACCGCTACTTCCTAGTTACTACCCCCTAATCACCCAAAATGTCACAATGGCCCCGCTGGGAAGTATTCAAAAAAGATACCGAGAAAAAACCGTATCAGGCGGTTGGTTCGGTGCATGCGGTTGATCCAGAACATGCGCTGCTAAACGCTAAAAATGTATTTGTGCGCCGCCCGGCCGCTGTGAGCTTATGGGTTACACCTGCCGCCGCAATTTATGCGAAAACGGCCGAAGAGTTGGCGAATGAACCGCTCTACGCTGAGCGAATTGCACCGGAATCTAGCCAGCCGTTTGCGATTTTCCGCAAAGCGTCCCATCGTCGTTCAATTACATTTATGGATTACGTGGGCGAAGTTTCGGCCGGAACACCACAGCTAGCTTTGCAACAAGCCATCGATCAATTTAGCGACAAGCCAGGGTTAGCTTGGTGGGTTATCCCGATGTCAGCCATCACATCGACCGCCTCAGATATGGCTGAGGCTTGGTTTGATCCGGCCAAAACAAAAACCTACAAACAGCAGTCTCAGTATGGATTTGTGAGCAAATTACGCGAAGGGCGCAAAGGATCGGTGACCGGTGAGTAGTAGCATTTCAGGAATCAGTGATCAGACCACAATTGACAGCCTAATCGCACGACTCACTGCAATGGCTGATGATGAGTTAATCTTGTCTCACCGCAATGCTGAATGGACCGGCCATGCTCCGATCCTTGAAGAAGACATTGCCCTGGCTAATCTGGCTCAAGATGAGTTGGGCCATGCCACAACAATCTATCAAATCCTTGAACCCTTAACGGGGAAAAGTCCTGATCAGATGGCTTTTTTCCGTGATGCGGCCGACTTTCGCAACGTTCAGCTGGTTGAGCTGGTTAAAGGAGATTGGGCATTTACGATGCTGCGCCAATATCTATTTGATGCCTATGAACATGTGCTTTACGAAGCACTCCTCACTTCAAGCTTTCAACCACTGGCCGATGTCGTCGCCAAGTTTCGAGGCGAAGAAATGTACCATCTGCGCCACAGCCATGTCTGGGTTGAAAGATTGGGATTAGGCACGGCCGAATCTAACGGCCGGATGCAGGTCGCCCTCGACTCAATGTGGCCGTTCATCATGCAGCTTTTTGCCAAAATGTCTAGTGATGGCGTTTTGATCAACGCAAATATATTTCCAGATGTCAGCACCCTGCAACCGAAGTGGCAAGAGATCGTTCTCCCCCACTTAAAGAATTCAAACTTAAGCGTCCCCATGAATTCGACGATGATGATGGCCAAACGCAGTGTCCACACCCCGAATTTAACCAGCTTGCTAGCCGACATGCAGCAAGTCGCTCGCTTTGACCCCGACGCAGAATGGTAATCCCGTAGCCCATCATCTACGGAGCATAAAAATGGTTAACGCTAACGACAAGCAATCCACAAACCCGCTCAATCACCAACTTGTTTGGTCTGCCATGCATGAGATTATGGACCCTGAAATTCCAGTTATTTCATTGGTTGAGATGGGTATTATTCGTGAAATATCGCTTGGGAAAAACGAAGCAACCGTCACGATGACACCTACATTTTCCGGCTGCCCCGCTTTACTTGAAATGGAAGAGCTTATTCAAGAGAAACTACACGCAATGGGAATTGAAACTGTCACTGTGAACAGGCAAATGAATCCACCATGGTCAAGCGATTGGATCAGCGATGAGGGGCGTCAAAAGCTAAAAGCGTTTGGGCTGGCTCCTCCCCATCAGCATGGGGGAAATGTCATGCTGACTTTCTTTGATCCGGTCATCTGTCCTCGGTGTGATTCAAAAAACACGAGTTTACAAAACAGTTTCGGCTCAACTTTGTGCCGTGCAATCTGGACCTGCAACGATTGTTTAGAGCCTTTTGAGCAATTCAAACCGCTATAAAAATAAATAACTGAAAAGACCCTTGGGGTTTCTGAACCCCCAAGGGTCTAAATGAACCTACAACCTACTTCACAATAATTGGCAGAAATATCGTTGTGGTTGAGCCACTCGTATCGGCCGGGCAATTCTCACCTTCATGGGTGCTCAGGTTTTTACCAAACCCTCCATCAAGTGAAACCACCTTTGTACCCAATCGATTGCCCGCTTCGGCTTGACCCGTTGTAGAGTTTAAAGCGTAGCCTACATTTTTCTCTTCATCACAAGCCAAACTACTGCCGTAACTATGGAGAGATGAACGCTGAACCTGATAGCGATGTTCGCCTGAAAAAGCGGTCATATTTGAGAGCGAGAGAAAGCTTAGGAGAATTAGAATCGACAAGCTGATGAAAAACACAGCTCTACGAGGGTTATTTGTTAATGCATTGCGCATGATTAATCACCTCCCAAAGTGACATGCCCTAGTGGAGCATCTAGCGTCATCGGGTCAGAATAGGTGCCAACAGCCGCATAGTTCCCTGGCTGAATGTGTAATCGGCCGCCATTTGAAGTGCCATCAACCCCTTCTTGAAACGTATCATAAGGTTCGATAAAGGTTCCAGATTCAGTTCCGGAATGAGTCGAGTCAACAAAAAACCAGTTAGACCGTTGATACAAAAACGAAATCGACAAAATATCAAGATCGCTTAACCGATTTCTCTGCCCGATCGCATCTTGCCAGTCAGCCGTCCAAGGGGCGTTCACACTGATCGTGTCACCAATGCAATCATTAGAAGCGTTTCGGATACAAAAATTATTGTCTCCATAGTGCATCACAGATTGAAAGTCGTAAATTTCCGGCCCGGCTAATCCAAATGACTCGTAATCGCTCTTTGGGTACACAAGTGCAGCACGGTTAACACCAAAAGCCAGGTCAAGAAAATCAGGGTCGATATTACCTTCATTCACCGTTATAAAGTCTTCCCGATCAATACGCGTATGTTCATGGCGGAGGCCCAACGTATGCCCCAATTCATGAACCAGCGTGTATGTATTGTCCCAGTGTTCAATACCGACAATGATGAACTGTTGTTCTCCTTGATACCCTACTTCTGAATAGCTAATCGTATTATCTACTTCACTTTCGATAATCGTGACGTAAGCTGTCTCATCGGTGCGCAGCACAAAGTCAATATCGGTTGCCTCTTCCCAAGCGAACATAGCGGCCGCAAATTGGAGTCGTTCAACACCAGTGACGGCCGGATCCCATTCAAATGGGACGATGCCGTTTGGCCAGAGATTGGTATTTGAAACAGCACGGGTTTGGCCCGGCCGGGCGATAATATCCCCTTCAACAATCGTGTATCCAGGGGGCAATCCGGTTGCGGTAAGAGGCAGCGGATCTTCTGGTTCAGGATCTTGCGCATTCGCAACGTGTGGGGCCATCAGTCCAGCCACGATGAGAATTAGAACAAGCGGAAGTGTGATTTTTAATAATTTCATGGTATTTCTCCGAATGTTTAGTGATCAGTTTTTAGTCATCAGTGGTCAGTTCGAATCGAGCTGAAACAAACTGGCTACTGATAACTGGCCACTGAAAACTATCCCTACTGAAGCGTCACTAAAACCAAGACCAACCCTTGCCCACTAGGCAGTTCAGTCATCGCTTTCCCAATGATTGAGCCTTGCGCTTGACCATGATCAGTCACTTTCATCGCATGCCCGGCCGTGCTGGACGTTGTCAGCATGTCGCCAACTTCCACAGCTTGGTCAGTCGCATCGACCCAGACGTAAACTCGGCCGGTGAGTGCAACCGGATATTGGCCGTCAGCAATCGTTCCGTCGTGTCCCATGATCATGCCAGGGGCAACTTCTCCTGCGCCACTGACAACGCCAGCAACTTTGCTGTCATAGGCTGAGTCACAGACGATCAGCTGACCTGGATAGGCTGGATCGAGACAAACGACTGTGCCAGGTGCAGCCGTTTGTCCGGCCGCATCGCTAATTTCAAATAGCTCTGCGAGGTCAGCGCCACCTGTAATTTGAAGCACTTCAACCGTTGTTGTGCCGCCGTTATCGACGTTGAAAATATTTTCACCGGCACTGTTTTGTACAACGAAATCAGCATCACTTTGCCCGGCCCCATCGACGTTAAGCTGAATCACAACCGCATCGTTTGAGCTTAGGTAGAGGTCGCTATTTGGGTACTGAGGCGGTGAAACGATCCGGCCGTTGTCGTCGTCATTTCCACTGCCATTGCCGCCTAAAATAATGTCTGGATTGGCATCAGACCCACTTCGGGCCACTATGCCAGCGTTTTCCCCATTAAAGGTGCCCCCATTGTCATTTGCGGACTGAACATAAACACCGTCAAATTGAGCAGATGCAACGAAAAGCCCACTCCCGCCGTCGGCCGATTGAACAAAGAATCCGTGAGTCCCAGCCGTCCCAACTGAAACACCTGTGAAGCCTGCCTCCGCCACACGAAAACCGTGTTCACCGGCATTTTCGATCTCAACCCCATCATCACCACTGTTATTGATGTGAACCCCATCTTGCCCAACAGTACCGACGAGCACACCGTCATTCACAGCATTGTTGACATTAAACCCATCGTCTCCAGCTGATTGTACGTGAACCCCATCTTGACCCGTCGTGCCAACTTCAAATCCATCACCACCAGCATTGACGACATTAACACCATCTGCACCGGTTGATGCGATGCGTACACCGTGAATTCCGGCCGAATCAATTTGAACCCCATCATCACCAGATTCCTTAATATGCACCCCGATAAAGTCAGCTTCATCAATAACAAGACCGGCTCTACTCGCATTGATATGAATCCCATCCATCACAGAAAAGACTGTCAAACCAACACCGTTAATGTCTGATGAGGCATTTGAAAGGGTCAAAATGCTTTTCGCCAAATCATCCCGAACAGTTGCGCCTGGCTTTAGACTAAAGGCATAAGGGGTTGGAAGGACCGGTTGGCGTGGAGCCAAGGTCGTGAAGCCACTGCCATCACAATCTACCGCGATCTCTAACCAGCGAGCCTGCCCATGGAAGGCCAAGTTACCAAACTGATCCGCTTCGTTTAAGACAACAGCAAAGTTACCCTCGGTTACTTGTACCGCTTTAAAAGCTTGGGTGATACCGACTTGCGATCCGGCCGCTTCGTCGCCCCATAAACCAAATTGAAAAGCACAGCTTCCATTAACCGGAACTCCAGCATCTGCCAAATAGCCTTGGTAGCTAAAACCGGTTCCAATTGATAACTGCGGAGCGTTTTGCAAAACTGCCTGTCCATTGGCCCCTTGCACAAGCTGAATGCCTAAAATCGTAAAAAGAATGAGTCCCATCCCTGAAAATAGTGCTAACAACGCGCGTCGTTTGAGTTGGTGTAACATGTTGTTCTCCTTTAAAATAAAACTAACTAGGTCGGTATAAAACAAATCGATCAAAACTGGGTTAACTCGGTTTTGAATCCGGTTAACTAGATAAGCTCAGTATCGGCCGATCCTCCGTCCGAAATTCTGACAGAGAAGCAGAAAGGTGTCCGAATTTGCAAAATAGCAAATTCAAGGAAAAAAAATGGCTCTAAGTTTTGGCGACCTGCTCTCAAACGCCTTGCATGACATCAAGCAACAAACGGGCAAAAAAATCAGCATCTTGCAGGATGAGGTTGGCTATGCATTTGACCCGGTTTTGTCTGGGGACACGATTGAGAAGTGGCGCTATCGCAAAACGCTGTTGTCGGCCGTACAGCTCGCCTCCTTGGCAGAAGCCTTAATCAGTTACCAACACCCCAATCACAATCGGGAATGGCTATTTAGTTTTTTAGAAAAAGGGGGAGACCCATACCCAGAGGCGACCTGTGAACGACTGTTCCCTACGGCCCAAGAAGCCGTCGAAGAGACAACGGCTGCACGTGAGATTGACCTCTCAACAGCGCCAGACTTAGCTGCCTATCGGCCGCCTGCATCCAGCGGGTTCATCGGCCGTACCCAAGAACTTGACCACTACAAAAACCAGTTAGGCTCACGCAAGCTCACCGCCATTTGCGGGATGGCTGGCATGGGAAAAACCTCTTTGGCAACTGAAATCGCCCATGCGGTTGACATACAAACGGCCGTTTTCTGGCACCGTTTTTACGATCAAAATCTAAATACACTCATTCGGCGGCTGGCAGGGTTTTTGACCCATTTTGGCAAAAGCGACCTCTGGGAAATGATCGAATCAGCCCGTTTGGCAGGAGTGCGTCCTCCTGATGTAACTACTTGCTTTGACACGCTTGCAACGCAGCTCAGCGGGCTTGATCTGCTGTTATGTTTTGACGATCTCCAGTTTGCTGACAGCAGTCAGGAACTGGTCGATTTTTTGCGTCGCTTGATCGAGCCAAATCAAGATGGGAAAAACCCTGCTATCTTGATCACCTCACGCCGGTTCCCAAGCTTTCTTCCGGCCGATCTGCGCTCTGAGTTAAGCGGGTTGTCATCGACTGATACAGCGCAATTGCTAACAGAAAGAGGGCTGTCGCTTTCGGCCGACTTACTTGCAGAGCTACACAAGGTAACTGAAGGGAATGGCGCATTTCTGACATTAGCGGCGGTGGTATTGCAAGAGGCACAAGATCCGGCCGATCTTATCGAGCGTTTGGCGACAATCGAAGACATTGAACGCTTTTTGTTGGAAGAGGTGAATGACCGGCTCAGCGGGCAAGAGCAACGGGCAATGGAAGGGATCGCCGTCTTGTCCGGCTACCCAGGGAGTCGTGACGTGCTAGAAGTGATGCTCAATCAGCGAGATGTGCGCCGAACATTGCGCACGCTGGCTGATCAACATTTGTTGGCGACAAGCGAAGGGGAAAACGGCCGGGAGTTTAGCCAGCATCAAATCATTCAAACCTTTTATTATGAGCAACCGTCTCGCCAGAAAAAACGAGACATGCACCGGCATGCGGCCGAATTCTATGAGCTAGAAGAGGTTGATCGATTCAAGGCTGTGTTGCACTATGCCAAAGCGGGTGAAGCGGATCGGGCGGTACAGTTAACGGCCGAGCATCTGTGGGAGATCGTCAATCAAGGGATGGCAAGCTCACTCCTGCCGATTTTAGAGTCGATTAAAGCGGAGGGGCTAGCAGAAGATGAACGCTTTGAGCTATGGCTGGTGCAAGGGCAGCTTGATACGTTGATGGGAGATTATGAAAATGCTGAAGATGTGTTGAAACAGGCGGCCGAAGCATTAAATGATTCAGAAGTCTCACCCCGTAACGACGTGCTAAAAGCACGTGTTTGCTTACATATGACAGAGCTTTTAGCACGCCAATCGCCACAAGATGCTCTAGAGTGGGCCCAACGTGGTCTGGAAATTGTTCCACATGGGGAGTCAAATTTAACGGCGGCTTTAACAATTCAATCTGGAACGATGATGATGCATATGGGGAATTTCGGCGGCGCATTAGAGACGTTTGACGTTGTCGAACCGGCCGTGCTTGACCAAGATAAAACCCTGCTGCTCGACTATTGGCTAAATTTAACGTCGATCAATATGCATCTGAGCCAACACAGACAAGCACTTGAATATAGCAAAACCGCCGTTCGGCTTAGCAAAGAGCGGCGAGAGCATGTTAAAACAAGCCGCATTCTCTCCAATCAAGCGTACATTTTTTATATGCTTGGGGAGTGGAACAATGCGATCAATAAACTTGAAGAGTCTTTAGGCATCGCCAAGCGATTAGGCAGTGTCAACGACGTGCTTGATTTAAGCGTTAATCTCGGCCGACTTTATTCTGATTTAGGCAACCATGAGCTTGCATGGCAACATTTAGAGCATGCTTTAAAGGCAAGTGGAACCAAAAGCAGCCGCGTCACAATGGCGACGCGCTTAAATATGGGTCGATTGCTGATCGAAGAAAAGCAGTTTATGCAAGCAGACGATCATTTACAACTGGCTTTGGCTGAAGCCAAACAGCAAAATGATCAGGTGCATATTTATACGATCCACATGCATCAAGCAGAAAGTTTCATCAAACAAGGCAATATTGAACACGCTACCGACCTCATCGGCAAAAGCATCGAAAACTTTAACCAGTTAGGAGACAACCACAGCCTTGGTATATGCTTGCGTGTACGAGCAGAGCTACAGATATCCAATGGGGATCTGCTACCAGCAAAGGAAGATTTAGAGCAAAGCCTAACCCTCTTAAAAAATGTAGATATCTTTCAAGAAGCTGTCTCGATAGGCATATTAGGGAAATTAAATTTAGCAAATGGGGATGAGGAGATAGGCCTATCCCAATTAAAAGAATCTTTCAGTTTGTTTCAAAAAATCGGCGCGGCCGGCAAACAGGCATGGATTCAGGGGATTTTAGTGGCCCAAAACAAAGTTTAAAATTAAATCAGACAGCATTCGGACAAATGATCAGAATGCATTCAGCCCTTTGCGATAAAATCAATTGCAAAAATGGAGGGACATTAATCGATGAAAACTAAACTTTTTTTATACTTATCTCTTTTTGCAATATTAGGGTTTTTTATTCTTGCGAATCAACCTGTTCAAGCGGCCGGTGGATGGATTTCACACAATGGGGCAACCCCCCGCCGTGTTGACCGTGTTTGTCGAGACGGTCTAGAGATCAGTGCCTATGTATCCCCCTTTGTTGCAAACCAAGGAACAGTCGCTATGAGGCCAGCAAAATTGTTTAAACACAGCCCAGTTAACGAGGATTGGTTCGGTGCTAACGATACGATCTTACCTGAAGGGCTGTTTCCCGAGCCGTATCCGTTTGAACTAAGGCGAGAATACTTACCCACTATCGGCAACGCAATTTTGTTCGACATCCCAAATGTCGCTCAACCTGAACCGATAACTGTAAATGGCACTGACTATTACACCCACACTCAAAAAATCTTCCCATTTTTTATTGATCTTGAGGTTGGGGACCAAGTTGGATTAGGCAACAATGGGATCAATGATATTCAGGCGGTGCAGGATTGCTGGCTATTTGACTACTCTGCCAATCAAAGCGTCGACGTGCCGGAGACAGTGTTTGCTCCTTCCATCCCATGGCTCAATGGTGACGATACGCTTTTCACCATTTTGAGTTTACCGAATTCTGGTGCTGTTTTATTAAATGGGGCCGACCCGCTAGCTGTTGATGATCAGTTCTCATTGGCTGAAATCCAGCCGGTAGGTGGATATCTTGCGTATTCGGCCGAAAGTAAGACTGATGAAGATCAATTTCTAACCTTTAGCGTCAGCGGAACAACGAGAATCTCAGTCAAAACGGACGGCAGCCAAATTACAGGCGGTGACTCGTTTGAGCCTGCGATTAGTGCCAACGGCGGCCGGGTCGCCTTCACTTCAAATGCCAATTCAATAGATACAAACTTCATTGATCTTGGACTCGATAGGGACATCTTTCTGAGAACATCGAACACCGAAACAGCCCTCATTTCACGCAATGAAGGGGGGAACGGGGGCGGGAATGCCGATTCTGACAGTCCATCTATATCGGCCGATGGTAGCACGGTTGCATTCGTATCAGAAGCATCAAACTTAGTGGGAGAAGGAGACGGCTGCGATGAAAAAGAAACTGATACAGACAGAAGAGAGGATGTATTTTCTTGGGCTGGCAACACAAATAACCTAGACAACCAAATTAATTGGGTGTCGATGTTCAATTTTAACAATGCAGGCATATCTTGTTACCAAATCAGTGAACATTCAACAGCCCCTGCAATATCAGGCTCGACTCAGTCCGTACCAGCATCTATTGTCTTCCAAACAGCTGAAAATTTTCCAAATTTAGTTTATTCAAGTGACAATAATCTGTCTGACCTTCTGCTTTTAGGTGCTGATGATTTCATCCGTAGTTTATATATTGCCAAAGGCACATTTATGTTAGAAGCGCCCAACGGCCGCACGTTTTCAGCCGATATATCGGCCGACGGGCAAACAATCGCGTTTACAACTTCTGCTTCTAACATGTTTTCCGATGACAACAATGCATTTATCGATGTTGGTATTCGAGAATTAAGTGGAACAGTTTCGCGAATTTCAGTCACATCAGATGGGTCTGAAACAGTCAACGGTGACTCGCAACACCCCGCGATTTCTCGATTTGGGCAGCACATCGCATTTGAATCGAATGCCACTAATCTACATAAGCAAACCAACGGCCATGTACAAATCTATGTGCGTGATCGTGAAGCTGAATGCACAACGTTGCTGTCGATTAACAGTGATGGACAAATTGGCTCGAGTTCATCACAAGATGCATCTATTTCAGCCAATGGGCAGTTTGTCGCTTTTAAATCTAGCGCATCGAACTTAGTCGATGGGGATACCAACAGGGCCACCGACATTTTTGTTGTGGATCGTGACGCAGACAATGACCAATCGTTTTATTCAGATCCTGACAACTGTGTGGCTGGCCGCAGCAAAATATTCAGAATCTCAATTGCAAGCGACGGAACGCAGGGGAATGGTGACTCTTTCGACCCGGATATTTCAGACGATGGTGCGTTTGTCGCCTTTGCTTCGGAGGCCACTAATCTAGTGGCAGATGATACAAATAATCGTACAGATGTTTTTGTTCACTATATCGGGTTTGAAGGGAAAATTCGGTTCAAGGCAAGTATGGCCAATTCGATTTACTTGCCATTTATCGGCCGGTAATCACCCTTTCAACCTAAATATGAACGCCAAAATAAGACAATTTTCCTTTACAGATGCAGATTATGAAGCGGCCGTCGCTTTGCGAAACCAAATCTACCCAGACATTCCCAGCACGGTCGAAGTATGGAAACACAACGATCAAACGCGCCGCACAGACCCATCCTACAAATTTTTTGTCGCGGAAAGCACCATCGGCCAAATACAGGCGTTTGTCCAATGCTCGAAAACCAATCCTTCAAGCCAGACCTTATCAATCGGATTAATCGGCCGACCTGATGCTTGGAGCAACGGCATTGCCAGTGATTTGCTGGCAGAGGTCAAAAAAACTGTTGCGGAGCAATCGATTACTGCGCTGGTGCAAAAGGTCCAAGAGTCAGATAACGCAAAGCAAGCATTTTTCAAAGATCAAGGATTTGAAATAGTCATGCGTTATCCACTTTCAGCCTTGGATGTAGCAGCGTTCGAGGCAAGCCTTTTTATGGAGAAGGTAGCGCAAACTAAAACGAAAGGCATCAAGGTGTCGCAAATGCCGCTTAATTGGGAACATGACACCTCCCAGCAAAAGTTTATCCATGATCTGGATTGGCAGCTCATGCTCGATGTTCCCCATTTTGAACCACGGCAAAAAAAGTCACTTGAAAAATTTTTAGCCGATGAAATTTTTCATCCTAATGCTATTCCAAACAGCTATTTTATAGCTTGGGACGATGTTTTACCGGTTGGGTTGACCTGCTTTGTGAAACGCGGCAACCAAACAGTCTCAACCGCTATTACGGGCGTGCTACGGACACACCGTCGGAGAGGGATTGCTACCGCCTTAAAAGTCGCTTCGATCCAATTTGCACAGTCGGCCGGTTACCAAACTATTCTCACGAGCAATGAAGAAAACAATCCGATGTATGAGCTAAACCGACAGCTTGGGTTTAAAAAACGGCCGGCTTGGCTAGACTTAAAATTACAGCTATAAGTTGTATAAAAGGGGCCCAATCCTTAAAAAATTTCTAAACAAAATGTGAACTTCTCAACGTTTTACCGCATCTTACATGGTAAGGATGTATAACATAACCTACAGTACCAATTCAGAAACGAAATATAGGGATTTAACATTGGATTGGGAACTAACTATTTCTACTCACAGTCGATTTGCTTGCTTCTTGCAATCTATGCCTTTCGTCATTAGAGTAATCCAAACGAACCGATTATTTAATTGTTTTATATTGAGTAAGGTTACCTTTCTCATTTAGCACCCAAAATCGTTATAATTCGTACAGAAATAGGGAATTATGAGAAAAACACATTCAACGACTCGTTTATTCTACGCGGCTGTACTTTTGCTAATGGTACTTTTAGTTGGCAATCGATTTCCCGCATCTGTAGATGGAGCTGAAAATCTAAATATTTCATTGCTCAATCTAGAGGCAGGGTTCCCTGAAATTCGGGCGAACATACGGGTAGTCGATGGGCAAGGACGTGTGCCAGACAACTTAGATCCGGCCGATATTGAGATATACGAAAACGGCCGACGTATTGAAGATTTTGAGCTTATTCCAGCCCAAACTACTCCCCAACTAATCGCTATTCATGTCGATTCAGGCATAAGCACAACGTTCAACAGAGATTACAGCGCCAATAAAATACGTGAGGCTTTTTCAGATCTCGTAACAGATGGGTATTTTGAAACCGGTGTTGACCGCCTAATCCTAACTGAACGCGTTAATGATAATGGGGACCAAACCCTCACCCTGATTTCAGCAAACAGTCAAAATATCGAATTGCCTTTGGCCCTTAGAAACATCTCATTCGCTCCGGGTCAAAATCCGACTGAAGGATTTATTGGTCTAGAAGATGTGCTTGAACAAATCAATTCAGCCCTTAGCGAACAGCCAGAAACGCCTTCATCACTTATTTTCTTTGTGCATCACATCAATTGGCCGCCTCAGACTCAGCAACTCCGCTTAGCAAGAGCCATTGCAGATCAAGCATTAAACCAAGGCACACGCATTTATGTCATCCATGCCAATGCGCTCAAAGATTTTCCTGACCCGCTTGAAATTATGGCTGAAACGACCGGTGGCATTTATATTAATTTGCCGGCCGATGCTGTTTTAGAAGAGCGATTTGTCGAAATTTATGAAGATTTAGAACCACAGTCGCAGTCATTCTTAATTCGATACAACAGCACCAGCATCGAAACAGGTGACCGCACAATCGCGGTTGTACCGGCCGGTGTTCCGGCTAGCCAATCGACCGCAGTCGGTGAAATAGCAATCAACCCTGCTCCTGTTTCAATTTTGGTGGAAGCCAATCAAACGATTCGACGTAATATCGATGAGTCATCAGGCGAAATCGAATATGTTCCTGACTCAGCCCCCATTTTGGCCCGCATCGAAAGCTGGCCCTTCCCGCTGGGCGAAGATGGGTTGGCTACGGCCGAACTAATTATCAATGGCACCGTTGTGAACACACTTGAAGATCCGGATCCTGAAAATCTCGTGTTTGACTTGGACATTAGCGAAATTACAGCATCAGAGTCATTGCTAGTCCAAGTTCGCTTAACAGATCGTACCGGGCTATCGTTCAAAAGCTTATCCAGTCAGGTGGCTGTTGATGTCGAACCGATTGTTCCAACCCCAACCATAACGCCTATTCCGACGATTACGCAGACACCAACTCCCGCCCCCACTCCGTTCATTGTGGTCAATGCACCTGAAGTAGAACCTGAACCATTCAATTATTTACCGTGGATATTAACAGGGCTAATGGCTTTAGCCTTGACCGGCTTTGGCATTTTCTTTGTGCAAAAGTTAAATGGTTTAGAAGCAGGTGTTGCCCGTCAAGCGTATGAAAGTGGTGGGCTACTCAACCTAACTCGCACAATAATTACCGGTCCAATTCGTGGAGATACCCCAATTGCACGCCTAGTCGTGATTCAAGGGCCTCAAGATCTAGTTGATCAATCGGTTGATATTTTTACCCATAATATCAACATCGGCCGCGATCCACGTCAGTGTGACATTTTGCTGTATGACGGTGACGAGCACAGTAGTATCAGCGGTCTGCACTGTGTGATTCAATTCGACCAAGAAAAATTTAAAATTACCGATGGCTCTAGCAATGGAACTAGGTTAAATAATGATCTTCTGCAAACAGATGTCCCCACAGAATTAAATGACCAAGATGAAATAATTTTAGGCGATTTATTCCGTCGTGGTGCCAAGGTTCGCTTTGAAATCATCAAAGGTTCTGATGAAAAACCAAAGGAAAACCCAAAAGATGCAGTCTCATTAGCTAATCTAAATGCGATTTCTGATACTGATGAAGGCGTCATCGAAGAAAATGATCAAGAAGGACTACAGGATGATGGTTCGGCCGCCGGCGATGAAGATAATAATAGTGATAAAGAAGTCAGTGAAGATGGCCAAATGAAAGACAAACCGATCGATTCAATTGAAGAAAGTAGTGACGATAATTGGATGGACGAACTCGAGTAGTTATCCCAATCGCATATGTCATTTAACGCCGGAGATATTTTAGAAGCATACACAATCGAAAGCTGTTTATCAGAGATTGGTGGCATGGCAAAAATATATCTGGCTTATGAAACTGAACGCCCAACCCGCCAAGTCGCTTTAAAGGTTCAGATCACTGGCAAGAAAGAAAGCCTCATGTATCAAGATTTGCTACGAGAGGAAGCAGCTTTACTTAAAACACTACGCCACCCAAGCATTGTCCGTATCGTTCCGATGCGCATTGACGGCCGGAAAACAAACTTTGTAGCACGCGCAGCAAATCAACCTGATATGCCGTGGTACTATGCGATGGAGTATTTAGGCGGCTCAACTTTAACCAATTACATCAGCAATTTTCCAGACGCCATGCGCGTAAAGTTATCAAATAAGCCGTCTAAAGAGACGATGGTTAACCCAGGTATTTATACTATTGACTGGACGATTGAACTGTTTTACCAAATCTTGATTGCGGTTGAATTCATGCATCACAATGGCATCGCACATGGTGATCTTAAGCCGGACAATATCATATTCAGGCAAAGCCCGACCGCAAACAAGCTACCACAGCCGGTTTTAATCGATTTTGGTAGTGCAAGCTTGTTTGACCGCATGCGCCAACTCACCTCTTCAATGGGTTATTCGCCACCAGAAGTAATGGCGGCAGTTAAAAAAGGGGTTGGTTTAAACGAAGCCCAGGATATCGATGCTGAAAAAATAGACATCTGGGCATTGGGTGTCATTTTATTTGAAATATTAGCTGGCCGAAAAATGCGGCCGACAAAAGGAATGGGCATTTTAAGCAACACGCTCATTTCAACACGAGATAAAAAAATCAGCCGCTACCGACCCGATTTACATGAATCAGTTGATAAGCTGTTACAAGTTATGCTAAGTGACGATCCACGTGACCGACCAGAAGTGTCACAGATCATCACCGCAATTGAAGAGAAAATTTTTACGATCCGGCCGCCACGCATTAACAGCCGACGACTTTACTAGACACTATGGCAAAAATCATCACAGGGTATCATTTCGACACTGGCACCCGCGAGCTTTATGAAGACAGAGTACGAGCAGGCACAATCACCCGTAAAAACGGAGATGTGCTTGATTACGCTGTCGTTGCTGATGGTGTTGGAGGTGAGAACAGAGGGGAACGGGCCGCACAGCTAGCACTTGATGCTGTCCTTGTTTATTTAGAAACAGGGTTAGAAAAATCAATTCCCGCTTTAATTAGCAAAGCCATCCACAGCGCAAACCATGAGGTCTTTTGGTCAACCCGGTCAGACAAAGGGACCAGCACAACACTTTCCATTGCGATTACTCTAAATAGCAAAACATTGTTTATCGGCAACGTAGGAGATAGTCGCATTTATCTGGTACGTGGCAACAAACTCAGCCAGCTTACACTAGACCATACTTTTCAAAACATTATCCCGATCCAAGATAAAATGAGCCCAGAGGCGGCCGCAGCCAGCCCTCGGGCCGATGTGCTTATGCACGCTTTAGGAATCGGCGAAACAGTGCCGGTCGATATCGGTTTCCATGTTGGGGCTGCATTAACAGAGGCTGAATATATTAAAGCACAGGCCCGTGGGAAAAAAGGGTTACCCCTTAAAACGGGCGACTCAATTCTCGTTTGTTCAGATGGACTGATCAAAGACTCTCCAACAGACGGAACACCCCTTATCCGTGAAGAGGAAGTGGTTCAGGTACTTACTGCCCAGGAAGGGAATCGCGCGGCTCGTGGCCTGGTTTCCTTCGCGTTAGGCCGTGATGCGGACGACAATGTTTCAGCCGCAATTTTGCAGACTGCAGATAAAAATCGTGCCAGCCGTGCTGTGAACGAACAACGGCTGATCCGCCAGCGTGCTGCTCTATTTTATGGTGGGATTGCAGCGGCTACAGCGATTTTATTTGGCTTAATCATCTTTTTCTTCTTCAGGGGCCAAACGACTACGGTGATCAATACTGAAGCGACACGGGTAGCGCTTGTAGCGGCTGAAACGGCCACATTTGTAGCGTTTGAAGAACAAACACGTGTTGCGGCCGATCAGACGCGTGATGCGCAAGCAACCGCAATTCAAGCGACGATTGATCAGTCAGAGATTGACCGTGATTTAGAAGTTATACAAACACAGACGGTCGCGGCCGCCATTGCGGCAACACAAACGGCCGTCCCGACGGCAACCCCCGTTCCGACCAGCACTCCCAGACCTACGTTGGCTCCGGGGCAGATTGGTTTCTACCGGGGTAAAAGCCAGCCAGCCTTAGAGCCACTTTTTGAAGATGAAGCGGTTATCGCTCTCGAAAATACTGAGATCCATATCAATCACACCGGCGTAGATGATGAAGATGCTAGCATTTACGCGCAAATCGGTGGGGAAGTTGAATTTAGTCAGGTCGACAGAAAGGTCGAGTTTAGAGTGTTTGAAGAAAGCGATATTTTGGTTGAAACAGGTCTTTATCAAAGTGGTGCTGAAATTGAAGTCAGAGCCTCTGATGATGACGTAACATTTTCTGTTTCAGGCTCTTGCATGTCGGTCACTTACTCTGAAGTTGAGGCCAATCTGGTTGCAGCATGTTATGAAGGGAATTGCCAATATCAGATTGATCGTGAAAACTCGATTGACATCCAAACAGGGACTCAAATCAGCTTAGACCCAACTGACTTAAGCGAACCGGCCGCAGTTCAGTCAATTCCAGCATCGGCCGCAGTTAAATATGTCAGTTTGCTTAGTGACTTTGAAGGTGGTATCCGTGACATTCCGGCTTGCTTGCAACCTTATTTACCAGCAACCCCAACACCAACGGCAACTGCGACCATTGTCATTCCAACAGATACACCAACACCGCAGCCGCCTCAAAATAATAACGGGGGCGGAAACAACAATAACAACGGCGGCGGTGGCGGCAATAACAATCCTTCCCCGACCCAAGCCCCAGCACCTACTGATGATGCTCCAGTAAGACCAACCTCTGAGCCGATTCGACCTACAGCTGCTCCCTAACCAAACTGAGTCACCTTTATCATTGCCCTTTATTCTTTTTCAGGCTTTCGACCCAATAGTAGGGCTAAATAACAAAAAACCGCACGGAAATCCGTGCGGTTGGTAGAACTATTTAGTTACATCCGTGCGACTGCGAATATTAACTCGCGGCCGATGCACCGACTGATGATGGCTCCACTGGCGATCCTAAATAAACTGAAAGCTCTGATGACTCAATTGGTGAGCTTGAAGGGCGGGCATAATAACCATCGAGCCAGAAGTCTTCATCAATCGACAATTCTTTTTTGATATGCTGGAGTGCCTGCCGCTTGTAGGTTTGAACCAGCCAAGCACTTGTACGCCCAGGCGGGCAAGTAGACATCACCTGCACATAATCATCTTGAATCGATACTGGGACCAAATTACAGCCAAATGAACGGCCGATCATTGGTAGTACACGATTAAGCTCAAACTTCTCTTCTATTGACAAAGAGCGGTTCGTTTTCCATACCAAAGCAAATTCAGAAGATGAAAGATTTGGTGGGCTATTAGAAAGACTTTTATTGAGTTTAGGCTTGCTATCATCCTCTTCTATCTCACTATTTCGCATCCCGGCTACAATACGGCGAGTCGCTTTACGCATCTGCAAAACAGTCCCTCCATCACCAGCAACCATGGTCAGCAAAAAATTTTCATATGGAATGGTCAAGAGCAAAAATCGAACTGGTTCTTGATTATCTTGAAGCTTGGCTTTCTTATCTGTATACCAAGTCATTTGCCCTGGGCTTGGCTTTGCATCCCAGTTCTTACGAACATATCGGCCGACTCGAATCATTTGATTCTGATCGCCGCGAGCATGCAACCCGACGAGCTCCTGTTCACGCGTGAGCAAGATCATTTCAAGTTCATATCGGCGTAATGTGCTTCCGATTAAACGTGTTAATTTTTGCGTATTTAAAACAGGTGCCGCTTGGTTTTTTTGGCTTAAAAAGATCTCTTCCACCTTATCTCTAGGCTCGTTTAAGATATCAAGTTCTGGGAAAGCTTCAGTTAAGCGCTCATATGTCACAATTCCCCAAGCCATCTTGCGCTGCCGCTCAGACACATACTGATTACTAACTTCCGCAATCAGTAAGATTGGCAAGTTTTCTTGCAGCATATTGAGTGAGTACACCAAGCTATCATTTGGGCTAACAGCCACAACAGCGAGGTCGATTTTTTGCCTCGTGAGTAACGAACCCGCCTCTCGAAGGTTTCCGACTCGGTGCACAATGTAATTTTTTTTCGCTACCAAAAGTCGAGAAATTTCTTGTGACTTTGGCAGTCGGGGCATAAACAAAAGAATGTGAAACATGATAGCGAAAGTTTATCAGTAAGCTTTGAAGGCGGGGGAAAATATTAGGTGAATAAAAAAGGAGATGTAACAAATGTTACATCTCCTATAAAAGCTACGTGAATTATTAGGCCTAGAGTACTTGCAACTCAATACTCCCACTGGCAGCTACCTGTTCCTCAATCGGTTTATCCGTTGCATCTCCAGACATGCTCCACGGGCCTGCAACTTCGATCTTCACATCGACTAGCTGACCTTTTAAATCACGTGGATCGGTCAAGAATACAAGCTTCCCTTGCGGATTCCGGCCGCGCCAGCGCCCTTTCTGCATCCCTTCAACCAAAACCTGCTGAACGGTGCCTAAATACTTCTGATTCTTCTCAAGGCTAATCCGTTTCAGCTGATCTTCTAACAGTTGGAAGCGGCGACGTTTTTCTTCATCCGGAACGTCATCTTCAAATTTGCGATCACTAACGGTTCCCGGACGTGGGCTATAGCGGGCCAAATGAATTTTGTCGATACGTAACTCTTCAAGAAGATCATAGGTATCCTGGAACTCGTCGGCCGTTTCATTTGGGAACCCAACAATAACGTCACAATTAATTGTTGCTTCTGGCACAATCTGGCGAATTCGGCCGATAAGACTAACGTATTGCTCACGTGTATATTCCCGCTTCATTTCCTTCAGAACTTTGTTATTTCCTGCCTGAATCGGAACTTCAATTTGAGGCATTACCTTAGGCAAGTCAGCAACAGCGTGCAAAATCTTATCAGTCATATAGTTCGGATGGCTGGTCAAGAAACGAATGCGCTCTAAACCATCGATGCTATTAATGACGGTAAGCAGGTCAGCCAAGTCAGGGCCGTCAGGAATATCGTACCCATAACGGTCAACGATTTGCCCCAACAACATGACTTCTTTAACGCCCTGAGCGACCAGCGAGCGAACTTCGGCCGCAATTTCGCCTACCGGCCGACTGCGTTCACGGCCCCGTTTTGAAGGGATAATACAAAAGGTACAGGCATGTGAACAGCCATAGACAATTGAAACAGGTGAAGCGACCAGATTACCTTTCTGGTGATCGGGTAAAATCACTTCCCCGTCTTGCCAATCATTTAGTTCATCACGCTGTTGTGCCTCAAACTCAGCCACTTCATCTTGGGTCAAGTGAGCTACAAGAGGTTTACCATCTGTTGCTGGCTCCATAAAAACATCAACAAAAGGAAAAGTTTCCTCAAGTGTTTCGTTTCCGCGTACCCCAACAACACAGCCCATAACGGCAATTGTTTTTTCAGGATCATCTTGCTTAATCTTTTTTAAGTTATGCAATTTGTTATACGCTTTGTCTTCAGACTGCTGGCGCACAGTACAAGTCTGTAGAACAACAACATCAGCCTCATTGATTTGCGGTGTCGCCCGATAACCAAGCTTCTCAAGCTCAGTTGCAACGCGACGTGCATCTGAGTAGTTCATCTGACAGCCTGTGATCCAAAAATGATATTTTTTCATATGCTTGCTTGCAGGTGGGTTAGTTTGCTTAAGTGCTGAGCACGCACCATTATCTAATCTAACCTGCTATTCCTTACGCCCGATTATGATTCCTTCAGTTAGGGTAAAGAAAATTTTATCTCCGTCAAATTCAGGGGTCAAAAACTCTTTGACAATGTTAGGGGCTTGGACCAACATCGCTTTCAGTCGAATTTTATCATCGGCCGCCACAAACATGCGATCTGCCCATGGGCCAAACTCCATTCGCTTCCGGCCAGTCTCATATTGCACATTTTGAAAGCCCACCTCTCTAAAAAGCTGTATCCACTGGTGGAGCGAGTAACATTGACTGTGACTGGGGTCGCGCAACTTCTCAAATCCATTGATAAAGTCGGCCCCGTTTGCATACGCCTCACGGTCCTTTTTCTTCTTGGAACCGGTAGACGGAACGACATTATCAACGACCGCAAACACACCACCCGGCCGCAAAACGCGCCAAGCCTCACTTACAAAGCGAGGGATATCTGGAAAATGATGGGGGGCAATACGACAGGTCACTAAGTCAAAAGATTGATCTGCAAATGCCATGTTTTCCGCATCAGTTCCGGCCGTCTGCAAATTATCAATCTTTTTTTCTTGTGCCAAGCTTGCTGCTTTCGGCAACATATCGATTGTTATGTCAGTTGCTAACATGCTTGAGATATATGGTGCAAGAATATGGGCCGTATGTCCGGCCGCCGTCGCGATATCAATGCCAGCCCAATCGGGCTGCGGCTCGATCAGCTGAACCAATCGTTGCAGACTTGCACCTTTGGCATGGACTTGGCTTGTCGCATAGGCTTCGGCTTTTCCACCAAACATTTCCTGCACTTTTCTCTTAGACATTTAACCTCGTTTAGTTTGTTAGCAAGTTAGCTCAACTATACTTTATGGGCTCTATTTCCAACCAACCATACACATGTAAGCTAAACTACATGCAAGAGATTATAGCACTCTCTTGCTACGGGCTTCATCAGATGGCTATAATTTCCATTCTCCTATTTTTTCTAACACAATTTATGATGTATCTTCGAAAATATTCTCTTTGCCTTAGTTTTTTAGCGCTTTTTTTGATGGGTTGTGGAAGCAACAGTGCCTCTCCCTCAGATACCCAATTACAATCAACGGTCGATACGGCAGTTCAAGCCACAACAGACGCCTTAAATGCACCTACATCAACGCCGACTGTTGTCCCTTCAGCCACCCCCCTTCCAGATGAAAATAGTGAAACGGAAGCAAGTGAAGCGGTGGCGGAAACCGCAGTTGATGAAGAAAGTGAACCACCTACCCCCACCCCGATTCCAACAATCACAAATACCCCAACACCAGCGCCAACCGCCACACCAGAAGCCCCTTTCATAAAAACAGAACAGGATGATGGGTCGGTACGTTACGATCTTCCTTTTGAAGGCTTTGCCCTCACCTTACCAAGTGATTGGCTGGTGGCAGATTTAACTGAAAACATAGAATCTTCAACACCCAGCGAATTGGAGCAAATTATGGGGAGTCGATTGTTTCAAGGTTTAGTTGGCTCTGGCTTAAAGTTTTATGGGCTTAATTGGAGTGAAGCTTCAAGAAGCAGTGGAAATCCAGCAAACATAAACATCGCAGAGCTTCCAGCTAATGGAGTAACTTCTGTTAATGATTTTGGGACTGAGACGATTACCCGCTTGACTTACGAATTTGAGCTTGAGACTGAAGAGATTAGCCAGACAGAAACAACTGTTGGTGGTCTACCAGCTATCCGCTTAGACTATTTTAGAGAGGCTCAATCCCCAACTGGAACAAAAACCAACTTACAAGGTGTGCAATATATTGTGCTGGTCAACGATAAAATCTATACGATTGTGATTACCATGCCGGCCGACCTTGCTCCATCATTGCTACCAGATACCGAAGCGGCCGTGCAAAACATCGACTTTTATGGCAACTAGCTAGCCTAAATTTAATTTGTCAGCTCCCGTTTAATTAGTAGGTCAATAAACCAAAATAGTTTTTCAAGCCAGCTTGATTATAAAATCAAGCTGGCTTTTTATTTATAATAATAGAACTTGCTAACTCGCAATCACAAACGCGACCGCAACTGCAATAATGACAGCCACGAGGCTAACTACCCCAGTAACCGCATACTTAACCATGTTGCTCATCCCTTCATTGCGCATAATTCGGCCGTTAATCATCCCGGCGCCTACACCGAGCAACGCACCAACCAAGCCGCCGATAAAGACGAGAAATACCGGCCAACCGGCCCAAATATATTGCCCCCAGCTCAGCGGCTCGGTCGGATGATATTTTTCATTATCGACCATTAAAGTCGGAATCGGATCAACAAAGTTATTCACCATCCGAGCATCAACGACAGTCCCATCATTTTTTGTTAAACCCATAGTCAACCAGCGTGACCCCTTAGGAGCCTGTTCACCATTAACATAGATTTTAGGAGCTTTAAAAAAGCCGGTCCCATCCACTCTAATATCTTGTCCTTCAAAACCAGGGATTTCAATTTGATATTTCATCTTTCGCTTTCCTTATTTCCCGATCTGTCTATTTATGCGATAAAGTGCCAGCAGATCGAAAAAACTAATTTCATCACCAATAGAAATTAGTTTAAGCGGCAATATTCACTTTGATGTCTCAAAATCTATTCTGAATGTCTCAGTAGGCTATTTAGGCTTCATTTCGCTGACGCAGTTGACCACAACCGGCCGCAATATCAATCCCACGTCGCTGACGCACAGTTGAAGGCAAACTGTAGTCAGCCAAAATCGATTGAAAATCTTTAACTCTTTGCGGATCGCTAGGTTGACCCCCATACCCTTCAGTTGGATTGAGTGGAATGACGTTGATGTGAGCTTCCATTCCGGCTAACAATTGTCCCAATGCATGGGCTTGCTCGGCCGTGTCATTTTCATAGGCGATTAAAGTCCATTCAAAAAAGATGCGCCGATTTCGCTTATCAGAATAGTAGCGGCAGGCATCCAAGAGTACCACCAATGGCCAGCGCTTAGCAGGAGGGACCAATCTTTGTCGTTCTGCATCGGTTGCACCGTGAAGAGAGACAGCGAGGTTGATCGGCCGATTTTCATCAGCTAGGCGGCGAATCCCATCAGGCAAACCAACCGTGCTCAATGTGATATGGCGCGGGCCTAATGACAATCCTCGATTGTCTGTCAAAATTTCGATAGCCTGCATCGTTTGATCGTAGTTATGCAACGGCTCACCCATTCCCATCAACACAACGTTACGCAATGATTCTGTTGAACCGGCTTCGCGCAAAGCCCGCTCAACAAATACGATCTGCCCCACAATTTCACCAGCGCTTAAATGGCGCTTAAACCCCATCTGCCCCGTTGCACAAAAGACACACCCCATCGCACAACCCGCTTGGCTGCTAATACAGGCGGTGTAGCGCCGAGTCTCATCCGGCCGATCTCGTCGGCCTTCATAACGCATAATCACCGTTTCAATCGACTGTTGGTCTTCACAGCCCAGCAAAAACTTGCGTGTTTCTCCATCGCTGCTGGCAAGATCTGTTATCGGAGTAAGACGGCCGATTGTTGCTTCAGCCTCTAACTTCATTTGAAGAGATGGTTTGAGCTCTGTAAATGCGTCAACGGAGACAGCTAAATCGCGATAAAGTCCATGCCAAACTTTTTCAACATGAAACTGACTAAAACCCCATTCAGCAAACAATGCCACAAGTTGGGTGAAAGTTAAATCGTGGAGATTAATCATTTGAGGAAAGAAATATCACTGAGCTTTAGCTACAGCATCCCAAGTAATGCGGCCGCATAGGCCTCAATCGCCGTAACACCTTCAAACAAACTCCGGCTCGACCCAGTATCGATCGTAATGACATATCCGCCGATACTGGTTTGCAACGTCATTGTGGATCCTTCTTCTAAACGAGAAACGATCATCTCCCGCAATTGAGATTCAGTCGGTAACCACACGGCATCTGAATGATAGACAAAATCCAGTGCCCATTCGACAGAGCCAACAAAGGTGATTGCATGGTAGCCGTGTAACACTTCCATGCTAATTGTCATATCACTCAGGGCAAAAACTCGATCATCCATATCAACATCTGGCATTGCAAAAAAATCGTGTGTTTTCGGCTCCCAATCAATTCCGGCCGTTTTTAACTTCTGTGCTGTTTTGAGGGCTAATTGCATATCATTACCTATTCCGATTTATCGCTCAAACTGTTCTACTAATTTGCTTTTTCCCACTGTTTTTACCTGTAACAAGAGTAGATAGCAACTAGCAAAAAATGGCCAGCAAGCGTTCCCAAATGGTTATAAAGTCTCTCTTACAATTTCGACCTTACTCTGGGGCTGTGCTAAAATGCGATGCTAAATTACCGAGCTAAATGACGCTTGAAAAATATAATTTTTTATAGTGATTTAACTTAGAAATCACTTAAAAGAGGTCTTAATGACTCAAAACAAATGGGGTTTCCCTCTCATCATTGTCGCAGTTTTACTTGTAACTGGCTTTCTAACCGTTTTGGTTCCAACTATTACAAGAAGCATAGGGAGTTCAATGTCGGGTGGTGGCAGCCACTCAACCCCGATTGATATCCCCGCTCCGCCCGTCTATCAAGAAAACGTTCGGATTGATGTTGATGGCTATATCACAGACGAGAGCTTAATAGAAGTTCTAGCTTTGGGAGAATTCAGCAGCCGTTCAGAAGCGGAGCGCACCTACACATCTCTTTCACTACTAGGTGTGATAACAGCAATTGTGATAGGTGGCTTAATCGCATTTACGATTCCAATCGCAGGTTTAGTCTATTTAGGCGCACGTTCAACCACAGCTAACAACGAGAATGAATCATACGAAGCTTCTGTTACAGCAATAAACAATAAAACATCTGCTTGGTACAAAGAACAAAATAAGCTCAAACCGGTAACTGGCAAACCTGATACACATGAAAGGCCAAGCCGTGATGGTTGGGCCGCAGGCTTTATGGTTGTGTTCATGTCATACTTTTTCGGGTATGCCATGGGTGAAGGTATCTCCGTGGGCCTTGGTGGCACAATGGGAGCAATCTTCTTCTTTGCAGCAATTATTGGTAGCTATTTCTACTTCCGCCCAGCACGTATGGAAGCGGTAGAATCAACGTCTTATGGCACTGTGAACTATGGAACGATTTGGGTCGTTCTATCTGGTGCGATTGTCATGGGATTAGGTATTGGACTTATGTATGTGGTGCTCAATGGTGGTGACCCATTCCCATGGATTAAATGGACCCCAGGGCCACGTATCGACTGGCAATGGTTTGTAGACTGGTTTAATGAATCAGGACTCAGCCCGGCCGACTGGAACTAGAATAATCTAACCAACAGCAGCCAATTAGAATTGGTTCCAATTAACGCAAATCATTGACGGATGTTGTAGAAATACGACATCCGTTTTTTATTTCTAAAGATAATCGCTATGAAACACATCATCCGGCCGATGGGCCTCCTCAAAGTAAGCGGTGAAAGCCGTTTAGACCTCATTAATCGCATGTCAACCAATCAGGTTGCGTTACTCAAAGTAGGGCAAGGTGCAGCAACTGTCTTAACGACTGATATCGGCCGGATTATCGACAGATTGATTGTTTATGCAGACGAGTCAAGCGCCATCGTTATGACTGGGGAGGACAACGACGACAACATCGGCCGCTATCTCATGCGCTTCGTCTTCTTCAACGACGATTTTTCTATTCAGCCGATCACTGACCAGTATTCAGCCCTATTTGTCTACGGTGCTGATTCAGCGCAGAAATTGGGCGAAATTTCCGGCTCTGAGCTTAATTTGACCTTGCATTCATGGCAAAAAGTTACTGTTAATGGGGTTGAGCTAACTATTCATACAACGGACCCGCTCGAAAATGAAGGATTTCTACTTTTAGTGCCCCGTGATAAAGAAGAAAAGATCGCGAGCGAGCTTATTCAGGTAGGCAGTGAGCCGATTAACGAAGCACAATTTGATGAACTCCGCATTCAAGCCCTACAGCCGCGCCTACGCTATGAAATGACTGGGGACTACATTCCGCTAGAGACTGGGCTTTGGGACGATGTTTCGTTTACAAAGGGCTGCTATACAGGGCAAGAAATCATCGCGCGCATGGATAGCCGTGGCAAAATTGCTCGCAAACTGGTTCAACTCAATGTTGAGTTAAGCGATAGCGACAGTCCCTCTTTGGCTACCGGAGATATTATTAAAGCCAACGGCAAACCGGCCGGAACAATCACAACTGCGGCCGGAAAACTAGCGATGGGTTATGTAAAGTCATCAGCTCTTGATAAGCAAATCCCACTCATGGTTGGCGATATTCCGGTTCAGGCTGTTTTTGAGCCTCAGAAATAGTTGTTTTTCAAGTCGAATCCCACAAAATCGAATATTTAGTGCCAAATTAATTTTTTCCCCCCTTTTCTGTGGTCCTACACACCTATTGGGTTAAACGCCAAAATAATGGTATAATCTGCGACTGCAAATTTGCCTTATTCAATTTGCAATTTTACATAAAATTATCTGTAAATTGGTTTTAGAGAGAGAGCTAATTCTCCCCTTTTTTTAAATACGAGGTTCCATTGGAAACAACAAATTCAGGAATTGTTAACCCTATAGATATTAATCGAGAGATGCGTAGTTCATATCTCGACTATGCGATGAGCGTGATTGTAGCTCGTGCTTTACCCGATGCTCGGGACGGTTTAAAACCGGTTCACAGGCGGATCTTGTATGCGATGTACGACATGGGTATCCGGCCGAACAGCCCTCATCGTAAAAGCGCCCGTATTGTGGGTGAAGTGCTTGGTAAATATCATCCCCATGGTGACCAATCGGTTTACAACGCGATGGTCCGAATGGCTCAAACATTCGCCCTACGCTATCCATTGGTTCATGGTCAGGGTAACTTCGGCTCAATTGATGGCGATAGCGCGGCCGCCATGCGTTACACCGAAGCGAAAATGTCGACAATTTCCAACGATATGTTGGCCGACATCGAACGCAGCACGGTGGATTACTCAGCAAACTTCGATGATTCACTCACAGAACCTACCGTTCTGCCAAATCGCGTTCCAAACTTACTACTAAATGGAACCAACGGCATCGCCGTTGGGATGTCAACTGACATTCCACCCCACAACCTCAAAGAGCTAAACGATGCGATCATCCACATCATCGACAATTACGAGCGTGTTGATGAAATCACCGTTGAAGAGCTAATGCAGTTTGTTAAAGGGCCTGACTTCCCTACTGGCGCATTAATCGTTGGCACCGAAGGTATTCGTTCAGCGTATGCGACCGGCAAGGGCAAAGTTATTATGCGTGCGGTGGCTGAGATCGAAGAGAATCCAAACAAACCGGATCGCCAACGCATCAACATCACAGAAATTCCATATCAAGTCAACAAATCAACGCTTATTGAAAGAATGGCCGAACTGGTTAACCGTGGGGTGATCGACACAATCTCGGACTTACGAGATGAGTCAGACCGTAATGGTATTTCAATTGTAGTTGAGCTCAAGCGCAATGCTCAGCCACGTAAAGTGCTCAACCAGCTGTTCAAACATACTGCTTTGCAATCAAGCTTCAACATTCAGATGTTGGCCTTGGTTGATCGGTATCCACGCATGCTTTCGTTGCGCCGAGCGTTACAAATCTTTATCGAGCATCGGGTTGACGTGATCACCCGACGCACCACGCATGAATTAGAACGTGCCAAAAAACGGCAGCATATTTTGGTTGGCTTGCTAAAAGCGATTGATGACCTAGATCGTGTGATCGACACCATTCGCAAGTCACCAGATGTTGATCAGGCTCGCTCCAGTTTAATGGCCGGTTTTGATCTTAGTGAGCCACAGGCGAATGCTATCTTAGATATGCAGCTGCGCCGCTTAGCCGCCCTCGAGCGTCAAAAACTAGAAGATGAGCACAAAGAAGTAACAGCCCATATCGATTACCTTGAGAGTTTGTTGAATGATCGAGCGATGATGCTTTCAGTAATTCGCGAAGAAACGGTTGAAACCACGGACAAGTATGCGGACGAGCGCCGTTCACAAATCATTGGTGGCTCTGGCGAGCTTAATGATGAAGACTTGGTGCAAGATGTCCCGATTTTATTAGCGATCACCAGTCGTGGTTATATCAAACGCACACCGGCCGCGACCTACCGAGTCCAAGCTCGTGGTGGAAAAGGGATGATCGGAATGAATACCCGAGGCGAAGATCAGCTGGATCAGTTGATTTCGGCGAAGAATCTCGACGTCCTTCTATTCTTTACCAATCGAGGCAAAGCATATTCTGTAAAAGCATATGAAATTCCTGAAGCAGATCGAACGGCAAAAGGAACGTCTCTCATGAATGTGCTGCTGATGGAACAGGATGAGCGGGTCACGGCCTGTTTGCCCATCCGCAGCTTTGAAGACGCGGAACATTTATTGATGGCGACTAGACGTGGCCGAGTTAAACGTGTTGCAATTAGCAAATTTGAAAATGTACGGTCAAACGGTCTCAAAGCCATTGTTCTAGATAGTGGTGACGAATTGTCTTGGGTCAAAATGACGAAGGGCGATCAAGACGTTATCTTGGTAAGTGAAGGCGGCCGAGGCATTCGCTTCCATGAAACAGATGTGCGCGAGATGGGGCGTACTGCGGCCGGAGTCAACGGTATCCGCTTAAAGGGTGATGATGTCTTGGCAGGCTGTGCAGTCGTCGCACATGATGAAGTGCTTGAATCTGAGGAAGATGAGATTGCTGAAGGAGAGGTCCAAGAAGGTGGTAGTGATCTGTTGATCATCACTGAATTTGGCTATGGCAAACGGACCCCTGTCGCTCATTTCCGCCAGCAGAATCGCTATGGACAAGGCGTACGCGCGATGAACCTTGATCCAAAACGTACCGGCAAAATCGTTAGTGCTCGCTTCGTTTATCCCGATGATGAAATTACGGTCATTACGGCAAAGGGCATCCTCATGCGTACGGCCGTAAA
Source organism: Anaerolineae bacterium (assembly GCA_045105475.1). Lineage (GTDB taxonomy): Bacteria > Chloroflexota > Anaerolineae > Promineifilales > Promineifilaceae > WTJY01. The sequence continues at coordinate 40,513 of JBGCDP010000102.1, read as the reverse complement.
CACCATTTCACGCCAAGGCCGTTACAGCCAAGGTGTCCGTGTGATGGAGATGAAAGGCAAAGCCGATTATGTCGCATCAGTTGCAATTATCCGTGATGGAGAAGACGCTGCAGAGGTTGAAGAGTTGGATGAAAACAACGAAACTTTGACCGATGGCGCAGTTCCAGTCGAAACAGTAGAGGTAACAGAGACGGCCGTTAATGAGTCAGAATCTGATGAGGCCAACACCGAAGAATCGTCTCCCGCTTCTGACGAATAAACCTTAAGTAATTTAGAGTAATTCCAAGAGGGATGGTTTTTTAGCCATCTCTTTTTTATTTCTCAATAAACCATGTCCTACTTTTATCCTACCTATTTAAGAAACAAGAGGGGCAAATGAAAACTAACACTCTGGTTTTTTACTCCTCCCTGTGGTATCAATCAGATCATAAAATATTGTAAAATAATTAGGCTAAAGTATCTGGATATAAACCTTCGTTTATCAAACAGTTTTAGCCAACCCCACATTATTCTTCATAACTGAGCTTTTTCCAGTTCTTAAACTCACTTAGTGAGCATACGTGCAACAACTATGAATACAAAAGATTTAGCGTCGCGCATGACGCATCCGATGAAGCCTCTCCTCGCTCCCGTCCACGACCCCGACGAGTTAGGCGTCCCTAAGGCGATGGTGGTTGACCTCTTTTATCGCCTCATGTTCCAAGAAAGAGAAGTGAGTGTACAGCGGTTTGCTGAAGTACTTTGTGTGTCCAATCGATTAGCAGACACCCTGTTAGCCAAAATGAAGCTCGACAATTTAGTTGAAGTCCCTCGCACACAGGGGGGTGGGCTGAACAGCATGAGCTATATCTATCGACTCACTGAAGCTGGTGAAGAAAAAGCTCGTGACGCAATGGATCGCTCTCAATATGTTGGCCCGGTTCCAATTCCAGTCGATGCATACAATGAATCTGTTGAAATTCAATATAGCAATATTGAAAAAATCACACCGACCCGGTTACGCAATCATTTAAAAGACTTAATCTTGCCGCCTAATTTCGATCGTCGAATTGGGGCAGCATTGAATGCAGGAACATCACTCTTTCTGTATGGACCGCCAGGAAATGGTAAAACGACAATTGCTCAAGTTTGTGGTGATTTGCTAGCAGGGACAGAGCCAATCTTTATTCCGAACGCAATTACGATTAGCGGTCAGATTATTCAGATTTATGACAAACTCCGCCATGAAGAAGTTAAAGACAATAAGGAGTTTTTAGATCAGTTCGGCCGCCGGGATATGCGCTGGATCCCTATTAAACGGCCGTCTGTGATGGTGGGAGGTGAGCTTAATCTCGAACAGCTCGACTTACGCTATGAGCCAGTCGCTAAAATCTATGAAGCACCGTTGCAAATGAAAGCCAACGGTGGCTTGTTCCTAATTGACGACTTCGGCCGTCAGCAAATCTCTCCATCTGAGCTTCTAAACAGATGGATTGTCCCGCTGGAAACCCGCATTGACTTCGTGAGGCTCCAGTCAGGGCAAACGTTTGAATTTCCATTCAAGCAGCTAATTATCTTCTCTACCAACTTAGATCCGTCTGAACTTGCTGACGATGCATTTTTACGCCGAATCCAAATCAAAGTTGAAGTTGGCTCACCAGATGAAAAGATGTTTTATGAGTTGTTTCGAATCATGTGCGGTAATTTACGCGTGCCTTTTGACAAAGATGGCTTCGTCCACTTGCTTAAGACTTGGTATCGGGGCAATAACAGCCGATTGATGCAAGGCGCACATCCTCGAGACTTGCTCAAAACAATTCTGGCCATTTGTGAATATTCAGGCGAGGAGCCCAATATGAAAGCTCCGATGATTGACGAAGCCTGTATGTCTTACTTTGTCGATATGAGCCGTAAAAAGGGCTGGTCAAGTTCGCTTAACAATTAGACGACAACCTAAATAAAAACAAAAAGGCCCGATTGACATATGATGTCAATCGGGCCTTTTTGTTTTTAAAGCTTAACTTTAAGAAGCGGCAGGCATAACATAGCTTGCCACGGCATTTCCCATCACCGCAACACCATTGATCATTGCTCGCTCGTCAATATCAAATCTTGGGTGATGATGAGGGTAGTTTAATCCTTCTTCTTCATTTGCAGAGCCGATGAAAAAATAGCACCCAGGAATCTCTTCAAGCATGTACCCCATATCTTCTGATGCCATCTCTTTACGGTCTAAGACATTGTCGCATCCCAAAACCTGCTCAGCAGAAGAGCGAACACGATCAGCAACTGAATCATCATTTACGACAGCAGCGACAATCACAACGGTCTCAAGCGACACAGCGCAGCCAAATCCGGCCGCAACATGGCTAGACGTCTCTAGAATCCTGCGATACAGCTGGCGATGAATCTGATTGCTGAAGCTCCGTACTGACCCTTTAATTAAAACCTGTTCTGGGATTACGTTGTAGGTTGTTCCACCCTGGATTTGCCCCACGCTAATGACCACGCTTTCCTGAGGGTCCGTATTTCGGCTAACAATGCTCTGCAACGCTGAAATAACATGGGCTGATGCCAAAATCGGATCAACCGTTTCATGTGGAGAAGCACCATGCCCCCCCCGGCCGGTAATCGTTAATTCAAACCGACTTGAGGCTGACATTGCAGGGCCATTGGTGACCCAAGCTTTTCCCAAAGGAATCTTGTTCCACAAATGCATGGCTAAAGCGACATCTGGTTTTGGATTCTCAAGGACCCCATCAGCGATCATAGCAAATGCACCACCAAGCCCTTCTTCGGCCGGTTGGAAAACAAATTTCAGAGTACCTGCGATTTTATCTCGATGCCGCGCCATAATCCGCGCTAAACCTAGCCCCATCGACATGTGACCATCGTGGCCACAGGCATGCATGACACCATCATTTTCAGATGAAAATTCTCGACCTGTATCCTCAGTAATTGGCAAGGCATCCATGTCAAATCTGAGTAGCAAGGTTGGTCCCGGCCGGTCACCTTCTAATAAGCCAACAACACCAGTAAGGCCGACCCCAGTTTGGACTTCCATTCCAAGGGCGTTTAATCGTTGCGCAACAATTTTAGAAGTTCTATGTTCGTGGAATCCCATTTCCGGATGGCGATGAAAGTCCCGCCGATCCTTCACAAGGGTTTCAAATTCATTTTGGGCTTCGAGGTTAAAATCTATCACAAGGGAAGTATATTTTGAAACGAAAATAAAGTGTCTAGGGTAACCGAAGGCTTCACCAGTACTTTACGCCTAATTCACCATTTTAAACAAAAATATTCGGTCTTTTTGTTAGGTTTCCAGACTAAAATCAGAAATTTCCATAGCCTTGGTCAGAAATTTATGAGTGTATAAACTATATAAATTAATGACCTACAACCCAAAAACCGACTAAAATCGTCCAATCAATAGGCTTCCCAACTAAGGCCTGGCGATAATCATTTCGAACTTGAGAAATTTCATTTTCAGTCAAACCAGCCTCATTTAAATAGTCGATATAAGTTGGTGAACTAGAGTCCTTACTGGGCAAAAACCAGCTTTTAACTTGATCGCGATTTAAGGTTCGTTTGCCACTAATCGGCACCAGTTCAGTATGCAATCGCTTAAAACCAGCTTGGTCTACAAGGTCGTTAATTGTTTCTAATTCCCAGTTGATCATCGGGTTATCAGGACGAGAATAAATTTGTTCTTCAGCCGCCCGCACTTTGCTTCGTAAACCAGCTTCTAAACCGGGTACAAGATCAACTAAACGCTGCCCTAACTTAGGGATACGTTGAGCAATAATAAATCGACCGGATTCAGCCAGACAAGCCAAGCTGTTCTCCAAGAACCGAATAAGATCATCTGGACCTTGAGTAAATCGATCGCGAATTAAGATTCGATCAAACATTACATCAGCAGGTAATTCAGTTAAGTCACGGATCACTTGTGGTCGCAGCAGCCCATCTTGCAGTCCCGCCGCTTGCTGGCTTAGCAGTTCGGCCGAACGTTCACCTGATGCCACAGTCCATATGCCACCTTCAGGTGCTTGGCGGACCGCCTCCCAAGTAAGCAAACCGGTCACCGCATGTGCGTCTAAAACAAGATGATGTCGCTTAATATCAGCCAAATAAAACAGTTTCTCCCGTATTTGACCCAACGTCCCACCTTCGCCTGAGATTACCCGCTGAAGCCAACTATTAGCTTGATGGTTCTGCGGGCTGGTTGTCAACACTTCTCCGGCCGAATTTGGCTCATACAAGTCACGTGCAAGCATCGCTTCTAACTGCGCTTCCCGCCGTCGAGCCACATCAATCTGAACTGATTTTTCGTACCCTTGGTCAGATGGCTGATAAAACAGCCGGCCTTGTAGCTCACCCGGCAGATATTGCTGAGCCACCCAGTGATCGCGATAAGCATGCGGGTAGAGATACCCTTTGCCGTGGCCAAACCCCTCTTTGTCGCGGTTCCCATCTTTCAAATGATTAGGCACATCGCCACTTGCTTCTTCCTTCACCACCTTTAACGCATCAAAAAAAGCGAAAGCTGAGTTCGACTTCGGAGCGGTCGCCAAATAAAGCGTCGCTTCAGCTAGCGGGAATTGTCCTTCTGGCATGCCGATCTTTTCAAAAATACCCCAACACCCATTGACGACATTAACCGCATTAGGATCCCCCAAGCCGATATCTTCACTCGCTAAGATTGCCAATCGGCGGAATATGAAGCGAGGATCTTCACCCGCATACACCATTTTAGCTAGCCAGTACATCGCGGCATCAGGATCTGACCCTCGAATACTCTTGATAAAAGCTGAAATCGTGTCGTAGTGGACATCCCCATCCCGATCGTAAAGCACCGCACGCCGCTGAATCGATTCTTCAGCCACATCGAGCGTCACGATGATTTTGCCATCGTCGTCTGGATCGGTTGTCTCCACAGAAAGCTCAAGCGCATTGAGTAGGCTGCGCGCATCGCCGTTTGAAACGTTAACGAGATGATCGAGCGCATCAGGGGCAATTGAAACGTCTAAACGACCGTAGCCTCGATTAGGCATACCAATCGCTTGGAGAGCCACTTGCTCCAAATCCTCATCAGTCAGCGGCCGAAGCTGAAAAATGCGGCTGCGGCTAACCAAAGCTTGATTCACAGTAAAATATGGATTTTCGGTTGTGGCTCCGATCAGGATAATTGTTCCCCGCTCGACATGGGGCAACAGGGCGTCTTGCTGAGCCCGGTTCCATCGATGAACCTCATCAACAAAAAGCGTAGTTCGCTGATTATGTAGATTCCGCCGCTCTTGGGCGGCCGCAATCGCTTCGCGGATCTCCTTTACCCCGGCCAGCACCGCATTGATCGTAATAAAATGGCTACTGGTCGTGTTGGCAATTACCATTGCTAAAGTAGTTTTGCCAGTCCCAGGCGGGCCGTAAAAAATCAGCGATGAAAGCTGGTCGGCCTGTATTGCACGACGCAACAATCGGCCCGGGCCGATAATATGAGCTTGCCCAATGTATTCATCAAGCGACCGTGGCCGCATGCGGTTTGCCAGAGGCGACTCATCAACAATCTGCTGTTTTCGAGCGTGGCTAAAAAGATCATCCATCCCCAAATTATACCTGAACGAACCCAGTTAGAGGATAGCTCGACGAGAATAGAAAATGAAACCTAATTGTTGTCTCGCGACAGTAGCCATCCATTCCAATCTGAATAAAAACAGGCAAAAAATCTCTTTTTCTGAAGATTAAACGGTCTAAAGAGTCAGCTGTTGAATAAAAACAGCTTGAATTATTTCAAAAAAAGTTAAACTTCTTCTCGTCAAAAGGTAAACGACAAATAAAAACATGATGATATTAACTAAAAACAGCCCCGCGACCTGTTGTTGTTGCATGTGTAAAAAACACAATGCATCGAAGGTCAGTCGGAATTCTATAATCTAAAAAATAGAAACCTATATTTAACTGACCACCTCGAAGCAATTTAGCATCTCGAGTGGTCGTGGTTTTAAAAGCCTCGGACGCACGCCGAGGCTTTTTTGTTGGCAGGTTGCGGTCATCAATCACCTAAATCGGTAAAGACAGAGCATATTTATGGCAGAAAACACAACTTGGAAATCAGAGTTACGGACGGCAATTGAGCCGCTTTTGGCTCAAGAAATCGACCTTTTTGAGAGTCAAATTGAGCTAAAAAAACAGGGAAAACTAACGGATCAGGTCTTTGGAGAGACTCGTTTACGACGGGGGGCCTATGGGCAGCGGTATGACAATGGGCAACGGCACGACGGCCGGGAATCACGTGAGTTGGCATTCCCCTCCGGCGAACTGACCAAAGGGGCTGATACGATTTGGGACGCACCCGGTATGCAGCGGATCAAAGTGCCTTATGGTGGCATCACGCCAGAACAGCTTGATTTGATGGGGCAGTTGGCCGAAGAATATTCAGACAACATTCTGCACATCACAACCCGCCAAGACATTCAGTTTCACTTTATCCATCTTGAAGACACACCTGACCTGATGCGTCGCTTAGGGGCAGTTGGCATTACGACACGCGAAGCTTGTGGCAACTCGGTTCGCAATATCACCGGCTGCCCGCTAGCTGGAATTTGCCGCACAGAAGCGTTTGACGTCACCCCCTATGCCGATGCGATGACCTGGTTTTTAATGGGGCACGATGACGTACAAGGCTTCGGCCGGAAGTTTAAAATCGCTTTCTCAGGCTGTGCGCATGAGGCCTGTGGCCTCGTCAATATTCATGACTTAGGTTTTATCGCCCGCACTGAAGAAGTGAACGATGAAACCAAACGTTTCTTCGATGTCTTTGTCGGTGGCGGATTAGGCACGGTACCCCACCAAGCGAAACTATTAGCGGAAAAAGTACCAGAAGCAGAAATATTGCCCCTTTCGCAAGCTATATCACGTGTTTTTGCCCGACTGGGCGAAAAGAAAAATCGTAATCGCGCTCGGCTCAAGTTTTTAATCGCCAAAATCGGGTTAGAAGGGTTCCAATCCTTAGTGACGGCCGAACGCAAAATTTTGCCCCACGACGACCGTTGGACCAGCTATCTGGCTGATGTGCCCAATCAGACCGAAGTCGCCCTGAAACCACCCACCTTCTTGAATGGTGCACCGCTTCCTGAAAGATTTGCAGATTGGTATCGCACCAACATCTATCACCAACGGCAAGCAGGGTATGTGACGATCACAATCAAATTGCCTTTGGGCGATCTTTCATCTGACCAAGCGTATGCCTTAGCTGACATCACCCGAGAATATGTAGGCGAGAGCTTGCGCACGACGGTTGAGCAAAACATTGTGATGCGTTGGGTGTCGGAAAAAGATCTCCCGGCCGTTTACGCAGCTTTGACTCAACATGGGCTGGCAGAAGCTGGGGCAGACACCGTTTCAGACATCACGTCGTGCCCTGGAACAGACACATGCAAGTTAGGGATTGCAGCTTCACGTGGGCTTACGGGAGAGTTACGGGATCGGCTGTTGGCGAAAAACGGCAGCTTGCATCCGGCCGTTGAAGAGCTGAAAGTCAAAATATCTGGCTGTTTCAACTCATGCGGTCAGCACCATATCGCTGATATCGGCTTTTTTGGAAACAGTCGGCGCAAAGAAAATCGGGCGGTCCCCCACTTCCAGCTTGTGCTAGGTGGTCAGTGGCAAAACAACGGGGGCAGCTATGGGCTGGCTGTGGGTGCAGTCCCATCTAAAAATATTCCAGATGTATTTGATGCAGTTACTCAGCGTTATGTGGCTGAAAAAGCTGAAAGCGAGAGTTTCCAAGAGTGGACCACCCGCTTAGGCAAAAAAGAGATTCGTGAGCTGATTAAACCGTTCATGGATGTGCCTAGCTATAAAGACAGGCCGGACTTTTATACCGATTGGGGTGACCCTCGCGAATTTTCGTTGGGTGACATGGGGATTGGTGAATGTGCGGGCGAAATCGTCTCGCTCTTCTCGTTCGAGGTTGCTCGCGCAGAGGGTGAAGCGTTTGATGCCCTGATCGCATTGGACGAAAAACGTTACCCAGAAGCAGAGGAACGCGCCTATCGGGCGATGATCTTGGCTGCGAGGGCACTGATTCGAAATCAGTTTATCGATATCGGAGATGATCCGGACCGGATCGTGGCGGAATTCCGCAATCGATTCTATGACACCAAGCTGTTCTTTGACCGCTTTGCGAAAGGAAAATTCGCCCAATATCTATTTAACCGGCACAACAATGTGCCAGAGAAAGTCGATGAGGATGTGGCGCATCGCCGAATCGAAGAAGCCAATTTGTTTATTGAAGCGGCACATGCGGCCGATGCCCGTTGGGCATCGACGCAAAGTACGGCAGAAAAACCGGCTAGGCCCAATCTACTAGAAGGCCTAGTTTAAATAGTTATCTGAATAAAAATGAACCCGAAAAAAATATAAATCAAACTATTCACACAATCGGCCGTTGATTTAACCGCCATCGTCCCGATTTTTCACCACTGGATTCAAGATGATCTGCTCGATGGGCTTATCTTAGACGTCGCCGATTATCAACATGTTCCCGATGGCCCTGGCGTCATGCTCATCGGCCACGAAGGGGACTATGCACTGGATCTCGCTGATGGTCGGCCAGGCATGATTTACAAACACAAACGTGACTGGCCTGAAGGTGTCGAAACGCTGACAGACAAACTGGTTTTTACTATAGGAAGAGTCAAGACTGCGGCCGAACTGTTATCCCAACAAAGTGACATTCAGTTTGATCTAAGTGAGATCGAGATTCGCTTTCCTGACCGGCTATCGTCACCCAATTCAGCCGATACTTTCGCCAAAGTTCTCGCCATCTTAGCAAAAGACAGCAAGGTGCTTTTTGGCGCTAGCGGTGCTGAATTCAGCTATCGGTCGCTTGATCCACGCCAAGCTCTAACGGTTTCAGTGCGCCATTTGCCAGCACCCGTACCGGCATAACTGATGTCAAACACATTCATTCCATTTCTCCAAGCGGTCGGCCGGGGCGAACGGCTTAAACGGGATCTAACGTTTAACGAGGCGGTTGACTGCATGCGTCAGATGCTCGGCCGGTCGGCCAGCGACGTCCAAATCGGCGCGTTGCTGCTGACTCAACGGGTAAAAGGTGAATCGGTCTCAGAAATAGACGGCTTTACTCAGGTTATTCGCGACGAATTTATGACCTGCATTCAGCCCACTGTCGAAAACTTGCTTGACATCGCTTGCCCCTATAATGGCAAGACAAAGACAGCTCAGCTGTCACCTGTGGTGGCCCTGACGCTGCTTGCAGCCGGTGTGCCGGTCGTGCTGCACGGTGGCGAAGGGGTCCCCACAAAAACCGGAGTGACGCCGGGGGCTGTTTTGCGTGGATTGGGTATTGCGGCCGACCTTGAGCCAGCTTCGGTCAAAAACATGATCGAGCAGATTGGGTTTGGCTTTTTAGACATCGCTCAATTCGCCCCCAGCTGGCATGCCTTCTCACAGGTGCGCCAACAGTTTGGCTTGCGCACGGTGTGCAACACCATCGAAAAGTTTTTTAATCCGGCTGATGCTCCGTTTCAAATTAGCGGCTTTTTCCATGTCAACTACATCGAGCGGATTCGAGCGAGTCAAACGGGCACACGTAACAGCTGGATGATCCAAGGTGAAGAAGGGTCGATTGAGACGGCATCGGGAAGACGCACCCGCATATTCGGTACAACCGCCAGTGATGATCTCACCTTGGCCCCGGCCGATGTTGGCCTAGCTGAACGTGAGCGGATCATAGTTGCGGCCGATGTCGAGCAGCATGTCGCCATCAACCGGTCCGTTATCGCGGGGGTAAACGGCCCGGCGGCCGATCAAGTTGCTTTAACAGCCGGTACTATTCTGCATTTGCTCGGTTCAGAATCTTCAGTCAGCAACGGGTATGCAAAGACCCAACAGCTATTACATGACAAACAAGTGGCGGCCGCTTTTTCAAAAGTGGCCGCTTTTAAAAATTAATCTCAGGAAAAAATGTCTCGCCCAACCCTGCCCAATATATAAAGGAGAATCATATGAACCAATTTCTGAACATCCCCAAATGGTTTCCGTCAAACATCGGCGCACTAAATCGAAGATTTGAAGCATCAGCCCCAGAAGAGTTACTTCGTTGGGCAACTACGATGCTTGGTGATGATCTTGTCATGTCGACCGGATTTGGCCCCTCAGGCATTGTATTAATGCACATGTTGTCAAACATTCAGCCGTGGGCAAGGGTTTTCTACCTAGAGACAGATCTGCACTTTACTGAAACGTTAGATCTGCGAGATGAATTATCCGGCCGATTAGGGTTGCGCATTGAACCGATCCATTCAGGACTCTCGATCGATGATCAAGCCAAACGATATGGTCCCAGCCTATGGCAAAGTGAACCAGACCTATGCTGTGAGTTACGCAAGGTCAACCCATTTACCGGCTATCTCGCAGATAAACGGGGTTGGATCACTGGAATTCGAAGAGATCAATCGATCACGCGTCAAAACACCCAAGTTGTTAGTTGGAACGAGACGCATCAACTGATCAAGTTTGCGCCATTAGCGACTTGGAGCCATGAGCGTGTTTGGGATTACATTCACCAGCAGGATTTGCCGTACAACCCGCTGCACGATGCTGGGTATCCCAGTATCGGCTGTTCAACATGCACGTATAAATCAACCGGCTCAGCCGATGACAGGTCTGGCCGTTGGGCGGGGCTTGCTAAAACAGAATGTGGTATTCACCACAAATAAAACTATGAAACCATATCCTATATTTTTAGTCGGTTTAGAAAAAAAACGCTCAATTGTCATTGGCGGGAGCGATGAGGCAGAATTCAAAGTCAAAGGTTTACTCGAATGTGGGGCGAATTTGACCGTCATCGCACCCCGTTTGACAGAGGAGCTGCATGCGCTTGCGCAGAATGGTGAATTTGTTTGGATCGCCAGAGATTATCGGCCTGGGGACTTAAAAGGGGCGTTCTTCGTATTGGCTGAACGCTTCACACCACTAGAAGATTGTCGCATCTGGGCTGAAGGGCTGGTTGAAAATTGCTTGGTCAACGTGATGGACGATATTCCACGGTGTAACTTTGTCGCAGGCTCTGTCATTCGCCAAGGGCCGCTCGCTATTGCGATTTCCACAAGTGGTGCAGCCCCAGCTTTCTCAGTGCGGCTCCGCCAAAAACTACAAAACGAGTTTGGGCCAGAATATAAAACTTATCTCGATTGGTTGCAGTCTATCCGGCCGTCAATGAAACAGACCCACCCCTCTTTCCAAAAACGAAAAGAACGCTGGTACGATGTCGTTGACTCTGAAATTCTAGAACTCATTCGAGCAGATAAATTAGAAGATGCCCGAAACAAGTTACAAGCAATAACTGAAATCAAAGAGTTACCTGATGAGATTCAAGTCGGTGAACTAACACCAGCTAAAAGCTTAGTTACTGGTGATTACTAAAAACAAAAAAGCTTCTGGCTGTTCAAGAAACAGCCAGAAGCTTTTTTTATTGTCATTTATTCAAAAGTTAAATAAACCGTTTTCTAAAGTTGAAATCCCTGTTTGTAACGGACAACTTTATACCGAAATTCAGTAACAAACTTGAGCAACTGGCTATTCAATGCATGCCATGTTTCGTTTTCCAACAAGTCTTCCATCGTAGAAGAATCTTGGGCCACAAATACCAGCATCCGGTCTGGCCCATTGCCATAAGCTGTGTGCCATGCTTCGGCCATTTCTAGCCCCAGGGTCTGCATAATCGGTACGTAACGCCCCAAGACAAACTGATAATATTCCTGCCCAGCTTCCGGCTTCATGTCGTAGCTCAGCAATAATTTTCTCGCATCCGGTACTTCGTTCATAATTCCTCTTTACAGAGCCAACTCATTCTAATTAGATTTATCTAGTTAGAATGGCACAGCCTACTTACCCCACATCTTAATCTTCCAATCTCTAAGCTTTAACGCATGACCTGAGCTTGTGGCAAAAACACAGTTGCTCGCGTACCAGCGTCTGGCCGACTTTCAAGTACCAAGCGGCCGCGCATGCGTCGCACTAGCATATCTGCAACTGACAATCCTAATCCCCAACCAGCCTGTTCACGAACTTCAGGATTTTCTGATCGGAAGAACATTTCAGGCGCACGCACAAGTTCAGCCTCATTCATGCCCAAGCCGTTATCGATAATTTCTACCCGCATGTACTCATCTTGTTCACTAGCAGCAATCAATTTAATGGTAATGGTTCCACCAGCGGCCGTATACCGATGCGCATTGCTAACTAAGTTCCCCAGAATTTGAGTCGTCTTAGCATAGTCTGCCCGTGTATGAACAGACGTTGCGGGTAATTCTACAGAAATTGTCTGCCCTTTTTGTTCGATATCGGTTTTAAAACGATTAACAACTTCATCAATGGCGGTCGACATATCAAAATTATAGATGTCTAAGGCCAAGCGATTACTTTCCATCCGATTAATATCAGACAAGTCGCTAATCAAGCCGCTCATTCTTGAGATGTTTCGGCGAATAATTTCGATGAAATTTGATTGTTGGTCCGTTAATGGGCCAACAAGCTGACGAGCCAGCAAATCTGCATAACCTCTAATCGAGGTAAGCGGAATACGTAACTCATGTGTCATCAAAGAAATAAAGGTGTTGCGCGCTTCAATCGCTTTTTGCAGCCGCTGATAAAGGCGAGAGTTTCCAATCGCCACAGCTGCACGGTCAGATAGACGGTTAACGAAATCGATGTCCCCATCTGCAAAACGGGTTGAATAATTACTTTCCAAAATGATAATGCCGTTGACTTTGCCGTCTAATCGAATAGGGACTGCAAGTTGCGCAAAACCCATATTGTCCCCAAGCGTTTGCTCGGCCGTTGATTCACGCACATGTACAGCATCTTCTGTTTGAAGAACCTCAGCAACGGTTGGATGCTCAAGCGGGATTTTTGTCCCCTGAAGATTATTTTCTTCGTCTCCTTCATAAGAAAAGACCATGAGAACACGTTCGGCCGACATTCTGGCCTCATTTTTTTCGATGAGTCCAACTGCCCCCCATTCGGCATCTGTTAAGCGTACGGCCCAATTTAGCACAAGGTCTAGCGTCTGCTGCATATCAAGCGACTTATGCAGTTCGCGGTCAATGCTTTGAAACAGCGTCAGCTCTTCTACACGTCGGTTTAACTCTTGGTCTGTTTGTTGAAACAGCTGAGCGTTATCAATCGCCATCGCAGCTTGATTGGCAAACGTAACGAGTAAGTCAAGGTCTTCATCATTGAAAACCCCACTCATCAAACGATTATCAACAAAAACCGCTCCTGAAACCTTGCCTCGCGCTTTTAATGGCGCGCACATGATAGAGCGAAACTGATAGCCGATAACGCTGGCTCTGTCACCAAATCTAGGATCATCCTGTGCATTGCTTGTAACAACAGATTCACCTGTTGCAACCACACGTTGAACAATTGTCCGGCTCACCGGAATTTTGTTTTCAACAATTTCAGTATCATCGTTAAAACGAGCGGCCATCGTTTGGAGCCGCCCCCATTCATCGATAAGTACAATAAAGCCCCGCTCCGCCCCTGTAAGCTGAATAACTGAATCAATCACAAGGTTGAGAAGCTCTTGCAAGTCTAAGGTGCTTCCCAGCCGTGAGCTGATTTGGTATAGGGCATCTAGCCGTTCTGAGTGTGATTTTCCTTGGAGGTCGTCTTCGTCCATATCTGTAAGTTGTCTACAAAGTAATTACTTTGGTACTATGATTTTTATTATTATACACACACATGGCACAATATGGATAACAGAGAGAATATTCACAAATTGTTTATTCGTTGTTTCATCTTCTCTTTGAAATCAATTCCTAGTGTTTCTAGATATAATTCTTAAAATCTTTCTTACTAGGACCAGTGTACTAATTAAAGGTTACGGAAATTCTTTTGATTTAGGTTCTTAATCGATTTGTAACAAAGCCCCAACTATTTAGCATAAATTGAATGGCACATGCCTAATTACGATTTTAAATGTCAACTGTGTTGCAAAGACTTCAGCCTAACTTATAAAAGCTTTTCAGCCTATGCAAAAGCTATAAATCATATCTGTTCGAACTGTGGCAGCGATAAAACAAAGCGAATAATCGGCCAAGTCGCAGTTGCACAAAGTCAATCCTCAAGGCTTGATCGCTTAACCGATCCAACAACATTGAATAGCATAGATGAAAGTGATCCTCAAGCGGTGAGGGGGTTTATGCAAAAGCTTAGTAAAGAGCTAGAGTCAACCGGTGACAGTGTTAGCAAAACGGCCGATTAAAAACAATCGAGAAAGAGTCTTAAAGCATCTGCTCATACAACTCAACATATTTTTCAGCCAAATTCCCCCATGAAAAATCACGCTTCATGCCTGCCTTCTGAATCTTCTTCCACTGAGGTTTATCTGTGTTATACACATAAATCGCCCGCTGAACCGAGTGCCAAAATGAGTTTGTCGAATAGTGATCAAACACAAAGCCGGTTTCATTATCAATAACCGTATCTGCTAATCCACCAGTGGCACGCACAATTGGCACATTGCCATAGCGCATTGCAATCAGTTGGCCTAAACCACAAGGCTCAAATAGTGAAGGCATCAAAAACATGTCGCTACCTGCGTAAATGAGAGGAGCAAGGTCGGCCCGATAGGCAAAGACGGCCGCCATTTTCTCCGGGAAGGATTCTGCGAACTGGCGGAACATTTCTTCGTATTCTGGTTGACCGCTGCCTAACAAAACGATTTGAACAGGGCCACATTCACCTTGCAAGAGTCGATATACAACTTCCCCCATCAAATCAAGCCCTTTTTGATAATCAAGGCGTGAGATCATTGCGAGCATGGGAATATCAGGATTAAGTTCAAGCCCAAGCATTTCTTGCAATTTTGCTTTATTTTTTTTGCGAGGATGCAGCTTCCCAGCTGAATAACGGGCCGTTAAATTTTTGTCTTTAGCCGGATTCCAAACAACTGTATCCAGTCCGTTTAAAATGCCAGAAACGTCTGAACTACGATAGCGTAAAAGTCCATCTAAGCCTGTGCCACCCGACTGAGTCATGATTTCTTCTGCATAGGTTGGACTTACCGTATTCACTTTATTTGCATGAAAAATACCACGCGCCATAAAGTTAACTTCGTTATAAGCTTCTTCAGTTAGTGAATGTGTATGCAGCTGGAGATAGTTAAAGATGTGCCACGTTGCACGGCCATGATGTGCAAGGTTATGAATGGTATAGAGTGATTTGATATCACGGTAACGAGGATCTGTTTGTCCGGCCGTGGCTAGCCAAGTGACGGCCGGTGCCGTGTGCCAATCATGCGCATGAAGCACATCTGGTTGCCAGACTAAAGTCTCAACCATAAATTGCAGGGACGCTTTACTAAAAAACGAAAAGCGATAGACGTCGTCGTCATATCCATAAATCTCTTCACGCCCCAACAACATTTGATTGGCAATAAAGTAAACAGGTATTTCTGTATCGGGCAGTGTCCCAACAAAAACCCCTGTTTCCACATATTTCCCTTCCACTTGTACATTTAAATCGAGCGCCATCGGCCGGATGTCTAAAGAGCCTTCAGCATATGCGTCTTCAATCATCCCATAAGCTGGCATAACGATACGCACCTCATGACCCATCTTCTCAAGTTCTTTGGGCAATGAACCAACAACATCAGCTAAACCGCCTCGCTTAGCAAATGGATAAACTTCAGCTGAAATAAATAGTATTTTCATAATTAATTAAGTGGTTAACTTTATAGCTTCTCGGCGACGTAAACGATCCATTCCTTTGCATCGTAAAGGGGTTGATTGTCCCAGTCTAAATGAACCTCAACATTCGCAAAGCCAGCCTCAAGCAACATGCTTTGCATTTTCTCTGATGAGTAAGTCTGGTCACAAAGAATAACCTCATCCAATTCACCAGTTTCTAAATGGACTGTGTAATATCGTTCTGTTGATAATAGCTCATCTGCATACCATTTTCTTTCGCCTAGCAATAAAAACGGCGCCTGCCCCCACAACCGATCATCATCGGTGTACCACCAGTTGCTATCTTTTTTATCGACATGATCCTGATTAAGCAATTCAAGAACTAACCGGCCGCCAGTTTTTAGAGATTGTGAAATACCTGTCAAAACAGTTTGAGCTTCTTCACTAGTCATAACCGCGAGCTGACCATATAGCAAGATAGCATGGTCAAATTCCTGAACTGGATAGTTCCAAGTTCGAACATCTGCTTCGATTATTTCAACCTTATCAGCGACTTTTTTTTCGGCACATAATTGACGAGCATATTCAACGGCGGCCGGGCCAAAATCTGTTCCTACAACAGTCATGCCACGTTGAGCAAATTGAGAAGCATAAAAGCCTGGTCCACAGGTCACATCCAGCAATTTTTGGCCAGTCTGACCTTGAAATTTTTCCCAAATCCAATCAATTTGAATTTGAATCTCTTCAGTTTTCCTTGAGGCGGCTCCATGTGATTGGGTTAAATGCTCCCTTAACATTCGTGCTGAGAATTCAGGATCGTCCCAAGGCAAATTTCCCCCATAAGCAAAAGGCAAAGGGCGATCCGGCCGATTATAAATACGCCAAAGGGCATTACTTAAAGATTGCTGAGTCAAAACTTCTTTTCTCAATTATTTGATTTACATGGCAGATTTAGCAGGTTTTATTTTAAGGCAGGACCCAATGGAAAACCAAAGAGTGTAATTGAAGGGTCACATCTCCTATTATGCCGGTAGAGTTTCCCCCGCGTCTAAATAGCGAGGCACCCTCAACGTAAATTTACTCCCTCTTCCAATTGCTGACTCAACAAGAATATCGCCACGAAGCATCATCGAAAACTGCTTCGATATCGCTAAACCCAATCCGGTTCCTTGATGCAGACGTGTCGATGAATTATCACCTTGCAAAAAGGGCTCAAACAATTTGTCAACAAATTCTGGGTCAATGCCGCTCCCCTGATCTTCAACACAAAAATCAATCATCTCAATACCATCTAAATCATTTGACTCTATTTGCAAAAGGATTTCAGCATCACTTGTAAACTTAAAGGCATTGCTTAATAGGTTAATCAATATCTGTTTGATTTTTTGACCGTCTGAGATCATTTCAAAGTGGGTTAACTTATTCTCAATCCGAAAATTATTTGTATTCAATTCAACCAATGGCTCGGTTGTAATAACAACTTCTTCAATTAATGTGTCCAAATGTACCGGGCCGGTATCTAAAGTCATTTGGCGAGCCTCAATTTTAGAAATGTCGAGCAAATTATTGATCAGATCGAGCAAATGTCGGCCGGAATACTCAATACGGCCGACATCGTCTAAAAGGTCTTTGGATCCATCTGTATCGACTAGGCTCAGCTCTTCTTCTACCATCTCACTGTAGCCAATAATTGCATTAAGCGGTGTCCGCAGTTCATGACTCATATTAGCCAAAAATTCAGACTTAGCTTGATTCGCCTTTTCCGCCCTTTCCCTTTCTTGATTCAACTGTAACGTTCGGTTCTCGACCATATCCTCCAAACTGTTTTGATACGTTTGTAGCTGCTGGTTCAGCTTTACTAAATTTGCAGATTGATTCAAAACCTGCCGCACAGTAATCATGAGAACAGTCGTAACGACAGCAATAGAGGTGTAATTTACAAATAAACGGTCAATGCTTGGAGGATCAAAAACAGACCAAAACCAGCCTAGATTCTGGCCGAAATAATAGAAAGTCAGCATGACCATGTAGACCAACATGATCACAATTAATTCCCATCGATCTAAAAACATTGCAGCTAAAACAAGTGCAAAATATATTAAATCTAAGACAGGATCATAAAAACCAGCCCCGACCACAATTGGAGTCATATAAACAACTATTTGAAGGATGATCAGGAAAACGCGAATTGACGTTTTAAGTTTCCCTTTATTCAGCCAATAAATACAGCCCAAAATAACAATTGCAATTGAAACAGACTCTGTAAATGGGATCCAAGCTCGCTCAGCCGGATAAGAAAAAATATGTGTTCCCCCGTTATAAGTTAAAAAACCATAGACATATATCCCTGCTAAAAATAAAGATGTGCAAAAGCCTACTAAGTAGGTGTAGTAAAGCATCAGAATCGAAAAATTAGGTTCGATTCCATTTGTCTTATTTGAGGGAGGGCCGAATGTCTCTTTTAGCATGGGCAACCATTGAGTGGATTCTGAAAGATTTTATCCATGGTATACAGATAAAATTACTACACCTATTAAGTATATAGAGATTTAGGCTCGATTAGGTCTATCAACAGTACTAATTTCAGATCTAACAACCCCTTTTCCTCAACGCAGTTCGCTTTTACTTAGTTAGATGACTTGGAATTTAGAATTTTGACTGGAGCTGAAACATCAAGATTCCAGCTGCAACAGCTAAATTCAAACTTGACGCTTGACCTGCCATCGGAATGGAAACTGTTTCATCTGCCAAGCTGGTTAGCTTAGCGCTTAACCCTTCACGTTCATTACCCAACAATAAACCAGTCGGGGCTAATTGCATTATTTGTCTATAGTTTTTTTCGGCTTTGGCTGAGGTGCCGATGAATGAAATATCAGCAATAGATTTCCATTCCGCTAACTCGGCAACTGAAACATGGCAGATAGGAATCGTAAAGATAGTACCAAGACTAGCTTTAAGGGCTGATGGGTGCATTGGATCTACACTATGGCCCACCAGAATGACTGCTGTGGCTCCGGCCGCATCCGCTGTGCGAATAATGGTCCCAAGATTCCCAGGGTCACCTGCTCGATCTAATATCACATAAAGCGAGTTGGACTTTGGTTGAGGAATAGTTTCGATTTGAACAAGTGGTGATCGAACAACTGCCCCCATTCCGACCGGATTATCCCGATCTGATAATGACCTGAAAACATCGGCCGATACTTCTACAATCAGATCATCATTCACAAGTTCATGCAAACGTGTAATTGCCTGATCTTTTGTTAAGAGATCAGGCGCAACAACTACTTTCTCAATCAAATGATTAGCATATTCAGCTGCTGTTAGAGCCCCTCGGAATCCTTCAACAAAACCGCAGTTTTCTTTTAAGCGAAACTTCTTTTGCTCCAGCTTGCGAATACGCTTGATCAGCGTATTAGATGTTGATGTAATCATTAATCAGGGCCGCTACGCTTTAAAAACATTCTTCAGCACCTGCTCAACTCGATCAACTTTAATAAAATTAAGGTCGCGGCGCAGGTGAGAAGGGATGCTCTCAATGTCACTTTCGTTCCGTGTGGGCAAGATGAAGTCACGAATTCCCATGCGGCGTGCAGCTAGCGCTTTTTCACGGATACCACCTACTGGCAATACGCGGCCGCGCAAGGTTATTTCGCCTGTCATTCCAATATCCCGGCGCAAAGGTTTGCCGGTAAATGCTGAGATCAATGCGGAAGCAAGCGCAACTCCGGCCGAAGGGCCATCTTTTGGCACAGCCCCATCTGGCACATGAATATGGATGTCTGTTTTATCAAATACTTCAGGATCCAATTCAAAATGTTCCGCCATAGAACGGGTATAAGTCAAAGCAGCACGAGCCGACTCTTGCATCACATCTCCTAACTGACCCGTCAATGTGAGGGAGCCTTTGCCAGGCATTAGGTTAACTTCCACATACATGACTGCCCCACCTGATGCTGTCCATGCCATACCGTTTGCAACACCAACTTCATCTTCATCACGAATTTTACGCTCGCTCAATGGGGGTGAGCCTAAAAGGTCCATGACTTGCTCTTTTGATATTCTTTTTGGGTGACGACGTTTTTCAGCCACACGGCGCGCAATTTTTCGGCACACATTGGCGATCTCTCGCTCCAAACTACGGACGCCAGCTTCCCATGTATATTGGCGGATCAAAAGCTTTAAAGCATCATCAGTAAACCGCAATTTAGCATTTTTAAGTCCATGCAATTCTAACTGACGTGGAATTAAAAAGTTGCGGCAAATTTCAATTTTTTCTTCTTCTAAGTAGCTCCGGTAATCGATGATTTCCATCCGGTCTAACAACGGACCTGGGATTGGGTCCAGTGTATTTGCCGTTGTGATAAACATGACGTTTGATAAATCAAAATCAAGGTCAAGATAATGGTCAGCAAATGTGTTATTTTGCTCAGGGTCCAAGACCTCTAGCAATGCCGAAGCTGGATCACCGCGAAAATCGCTGCTCAGCTTATCGATTTCATCAAGCATAAATAGCGGATTGTTTGATCCCGCCTTGCGGATCGCTTGAATAATACGGCCGGGCATCGCTCCAATATAAGTCCGCCTATGGCCACGAATCTCCGCCTCATCACGTACACCGCCTAAGCTAATGCGAGCAAACTCACGGTTTAAAGCCCGAGCAATTGAGCGTCCCATCGAAGTTTTGCCAGTTCCCGGAGGGCCGACAAAACACAAAATAGGGGCACGGCTTCGATCTGGAGCCAATTGCAGAGTAGCAATATGCTCAAGAATACGATCTTTAACTTTTTCTAAACCGAAATGATCTTCATCTAAAATTTTAGCAGCGGCCGAAACATCAAGCGTCTCATCCGTTGAATCGTGCCATGGTAGATCAACAATCCAATCTAGATAAGTACGTATAACACCCACTTCAGGCGCCATTGACGGCATGCTGCCCAAACGGGCCAATTCCTTATCTGCCTTTTTGCGTACTTCATCGGGCAACGCTTTGGCGGCGATTAGGTCACGTATCTCTTCTGTTTCTTGAGAAAAAACGTCTATCTCCCCTAATTCCCCTTGAATCGCACGCATTTGCTCGCGCAGGTAATGCTCACGCTGAGATTTATCGACCTCATCCTGAACCTTCGTTTGAATCTGCTCTTCAAGCTGCAGCACATCAAGCTCACGAGCCAGTAAAACACTGACACGATGTAGTCGTTCACCTTGATTGAGAATCTCAAGCATCGATTGACGCATGGCAACATCGACATCTAAGGTTGAAGCGACAAAATCAGCCAGCCAGCCAGGCTCATCGATATTGATAGCAAAAGCATAGGCATCATCAGGAATTTTTCGGTTTAGAGCGACAACTTTCTCAAAGAAATCAACAGTGGCTCGCATGAGGGCTTCCATTTCACGATCCCACGAGTCATCTTCATGCAAAATCTGCGCCTTCACCCGAATATAAGGTTCCCATTGAACAAACTCTAGAATTTTGATGCGGCGGCGGCCTTGAACCAAAACACTGTTTGACTGATCGGGCATCTTAAGAAATTTGCTAATCGTCACTTCTGTACCGATATGATAGACATCATCAGCTGTTGGCTCGCTCACATCCCCATCTTTTTGGGCAGAGACAATTAAACGTTCCCCATTTCCATCGGCCGCATAAACGGCCGCTAGTGATTTATCCCGGCCGATAAAAAGCGGCATGACCATCTGTGGGTATAGAACCAGATCACGCATAGGCAAGTAGGGACATTCAATAATGTCATCTTCCAAGTCGTCAGCAACAACATCAGGTTCGCTGTTTAAGTCTTCTATTTCTTCCCAAAAGTTTGGGTATTGAGAAAAATTGTTTGTTTCGTCATTCATTAAACTAAAGTTTGACCAATTTGTTTGCGCTAGGCTATTAAATAAACGTAGATTTTCTACGCGAAGGTTTTCATTGAAGCTCTGATTGAAAAATCAATACAAGTCAGGCATACGCCTCTTATAAAAGAGGCCTAATTCATAAAAGAATTTCTTACCAGAGTATACTATTAAATTGCAGATTTAATCGTGGGGGAAACAGTCACTGTAAGATTCAAGTGTGATTTTAATCGACCAGATGAAAATGACAACCGATTTAGCGATAATCCGATTCGATTATTAGCAACCTAACAATATTGATGTCAACCGAGGTGTGGAAAAGCTTAAATGGAATTTATTACGATACTGCACGATGGATTACAAAACGCTCTGTGGCTCTTTTTTTTACTAATCGGGCTATGGGGCACCTACAAGGCTCTTCAAGGCGAAGGTGTTGATGGGAGCTGGATTGGGGCCTTTTATATCGGTATAGGGATTGTGCTGATTCAAGCTGTTTTAACAGGGATTCTATGGTTTAACGGGCGACTAACAACTCTTCAAGATCCAGAAATTCACTTTCTTTACTTAGCATTTGCTATTTTATTCCCTCCATTTATCTATCAAGTTGTATTAAAGGGTGATGACTCAAATCGAGGGATGTGGGTCATGTCATTTACAACCTTGTTTATGTTTGGGATTGCTGTACGACTGATTAATACGAGCTTTGGCTAACATAATTGCGCCCCATTTTAAGCAATAGCGCAAAGTTATCGCTTATTCATAGTCATCATTTTCAGCAATCTGATTAAATAACCAAGCTAAAACGATACCCGGTAACCCGCATAGAAATGTCACCAGTATCCACCCCCAAGCACCCCAGCTGGGTAAATATCCGGATCCAGGCATGCCGGTTAAAAACCAGATATAGCCTGTCAGGCTAAACAAAAATCCCCACAGAATTTTACGCAGTCGGCCGCTCATTGATCGGTTTTCAATGCGGCTTAAACTGCCAACCCATCCAACACCCAATAAACCTAAAAACAGGCTACCTAACGTTTGTAATTCAGTCAACGTAATGTTTATTTGTGGTTCTTCAGGCACGATCGGTGGAGAAGGGGTAGATGTAGGAATAGCCGTAGGCGTCGGAGATGGGGTAATAGACACAGTTGGGATTGGTGACGGGGTCGGCGTTTCAGTTGGGGCTGGGGTAGGTGTAATAACAACGACTTCAGCACCTTCATTCTCAATAATCGCAATATCTACTTCTTCAGACACAATCGCATCACCTGAAGAAGCCCGCAGGCGAAATTGTCCAGCTCTATCTTCTAATACGTAGTCAAAACTCGCTTGACCATCGATTGTTCTAACCTCAGCTAGAAGGCTGTTAAAACGTTGTACGCGATCTTCCTGAGTAAATTGCACGATCGTTCCATCAGGAACAGGGTTGCCGTTATAGTCTAAAATAACGCCCGTACGCAGCCGAATCGTATCGCCGGGAAACAACTCGGGTGGCCCCAAGTCGCCAATTTCTGGGAGCTCTTCGAGAAAGAGTTCGATGATCTGAGACGGCCGTGGCGCAACGACACTGTTTAGATCATAGCCAACTG
Organism: Anaerolineae bacterium; assembly: GCA_045105475.1. GTDB lineage: Bacteria > Chloroflexota > Anaerolineae > Promineifilales > Promineifilaceae > WTJY01. The sequence goes on along the minus strand of JBGCDP010000102.1, from coordinate 17,373 downwards.
AATTAATCGTCAAGGGCAATGCCCCCCGAGGGGAAAGGTCACGAAATAAGACTCTGGCAGCCGTATCAATGAAAGCAGCACCAGGACTATAAAGTGCATAATAAGCTGTCAAACGGCTCGTATCGGTTGCATCAAGATCGATTGGATATCCAAGTGAAAACACAGTCACAACCTGATCCGAAATCAATTCCGGCCTTTCGGTTAAAATGCGATTCAAGGCACTTGATGAAGACACATCTTGCTGCACACCCTGAGGCATAAAAATAACCCAATCAGCCTGATTAAGTGCCTCTTGAACTTGAAAGTTAAGGGGTATCGTAATGGGCTCAGTCACTGTTAATGGTACAGGCGTAGGTGCAATGATCGGAATTTGGGAGTTAAGAAAGCCTTCTAGATCTTCAAAAGAAAAACTGAAAATTTGAGAATCTTCAACTTGATTACTCCCTTCTGGCCCATAAAGGCTAAGAATTCTATTTTCTAGATCAACCGGTCCAGGTTGTTCTATACTGGCACAAGAAGCACATTGCTGAATCAGACGAGAGTCAGTAAATATAATAACCGTATCTTCTTTATCGGGTGGCCCAGGCAAAGGTTCAGGATTATCTTCAAATCTAGGAGACAGCTGTGTAACTGATTGTCGAGCGATGTTTGTGATTTCACTTTCGTAAATCCCAACTTTACTTTCGGCCGAAACTTCATCAATCAGAATATTCGGTAATGTTAGATCCCCGTCGTACAAACGAATCTTGGTTTGCAAAATCCGAAATACAGCCTCATCTACTCGCAATTTAAAGGTCGGATCACTCGCGTATTGCTCATTGAACCATTCGATGGTATCTCGAACATTATCCATCTCTGTGGCATTATCAACAGCAGTTTCGCTAGTATCAGAAGCAAACTTCCCCACATATAACAAGTCATTCCCCGCCAATAAAGAGTCTCTTGCCACACGCCTGTGCGGAAACACATTGTCACCTTCAGCATAAAACCGTCGGATAGCAGGCACACCCAGCTCACCAGATACCAACAAACCACCTGACTCACGCCAATCAGACAAGGGCTCTAGCTGTAACAGCGTTTCAATTGCAGGTGCATCAAAACTTAGTGGTGCAGATCTAGCATCAATGTTTCCCTGAAATCCCTGATAACGTAGATGCGCAGTCATAAAACCGTCAATCGTATGGGTCAGATTAGCCCTATCGGCAACTTGCATAAAGGGAGCTAAATCCCCCTGCTGCATTTCTAGCAAAGTAGTCCGAATGGTTGCTATTTCGCTATTTAAAGGCCGGTCGCTACTCCCACTCCCTGGAAAATTATTTCCGATTACAGCAATACGGCCATTACTACCTTCGTCGATACCATTAACAAAGGCTTGCCCAAATTGCCCTACCCAATATGAATTACCACCATAACTATCAATCAGCGTATTAGAGTTAATATCACGCAGCAGCTCCGGATTTTCTATTAAATTGAGAGATGGGTTCAAGAGCAGATTAAAGCCTAAACTATTGAGCTCAGTACCTAAGACTCGACCCGTTATTGATGCCATCTCAGGCTGCCATGTAGCGCCAACTGACAGTTGACTAGGAACTTCAGTTAAACCGTCCAAAATCTCTGCATATGCACCACCACCATGTTTAGAAGCAATAAGCAACGGCACACCACGGGAAATTTCCTCAGAACTATTAATCTCTGCCTCGTCAGTCAATTCCCCTTGAGCTTCATCTGTCGTTTCCGATGAAACAATACGGCTACTCCGGCCAACAATAGAAAGTTCCTGTAGGCTATTTGTAGTTCTAGCAATGTCTGTTATTAGGCTATCTGAATCAGAAAAGTTATCGTTCTCGGCCGTAAATACGACCCCACCCACATGATAATCAGTAATTAATTCAACCAGATCAGATTCTAAGTTAAGTTGGCTTCCTTCAAAGGTAACAAGAAAGAGTTGCCCCACTCGCTCTTCCGGCGTTAATGACTCCAGCAAGGCTTGTGTTTGTTGCAACACAAAGTCACTTTGCTCATCTTGAGCAAAGCTAACTGGAATAAAAACACTACCCATAATCCAAAACAAGACGATGGTGGGTAGTAGAGCCCAATATTTCTTCATTGCATCCAGCAGAAAGGACAGCCTTTAGGCGATCCCCCTGCAATCTTCTTCTCCAATAAGATTTTATTCGTAAACCAGCATAGACAAACCAATCAGTAAGGTATATACGAATAGGAAGGAACCGATCTACTTATTTGCTAGGGGGTTATCTTACTCTACATAATATTATACCCTAATCCAATTGAGCTGGTTACTGAAATCGTTATCATCTCGTTTAAATTTGATTTTTTTTGCTTAAATATGAGCCACACCTTTGATAGAAGGCTATTGTGTCAGCTTGGACAAAAGCATAACTTTACTAAATGAAAACATTTGACAAATACATATAGAGGGTGTAATTTACGCGACGATTTTTATCTTCTTAGGTTAAAGAATCGACTGCTATGTATTGTTACCAATTCAATGGAGTGGAATAGATGTGGAATAATAATCCGGAAAGTTGTGGAGCTACGGCCGACTTAAATGCATATGAGGCTCCAGCCATTATCTTTGAAAGCATCATTTCAACCCGTGCAGGCTCTCCAATTATAGAGTCAGATGCACCTCAACCTCCTGCCCAAGATAACAGTATCGACCTCTTCCCAACTGATTAAATAACCTCTATTTATCTTTGGGCCCCTACTAAGTTACAAACTAATCCTGCAAAAAAGCATCGTTTATCGATGCTTTTTTGTTAATTTAGGGCACCTGCCCAGGCGTAGGGCTGCCCCACTCTTCAAAATCAGAACATTGATCTGTATCATAATTATGCGGGTTTCGCCTCAGTGAAGCACCACTAACAATGACGGCCGGACATGTAGGGTATCCAGCAACCAATTTATCACCATAAACCAATACATCTATAACATTATCAAATTGGTTCCTAAACAAAACAACATCCCCGCTATTGCCTAAACGCAAAAATGTAGAAGTGTCTCCCCAATTTGTATCATCTACTAAATTTGGAATCGTCGGATCAGAGTCTAGAATCTCAAAATCTGGTTTTATGAAATATTGATCCTGAAAAGGTAAGGCTTGCTGTGTCACAACAATAATGCCGCCAGCAGGTATGATGGTCCCGGCCGGGAATCTCCTTAAGTCAGCATATTCTGAAGATACGACCGCATCTGACAAACTATACCCAGAAATATCAACTGAAACTCCGGCCGGATTATAAATCTCAATAAATTCCGTATCGTCATTCGCTCCAATTGGATTATAAAGCACCTCGCTAATTAGAAGCTGGTCTGTTGGTGGTTCATACTCCTGATAAATTAAGGGCATAAACATAGGTCGTATAAAATCTTGATCAAACATTTTTTTCAGATAAATGTAAGCCTCATCTGACTGCACCTGCAAAGCTATTTCTCGATTAAGTTTAGCCGATTGCTCCGAACCATTTATGCTACCAACGTGGATAAAGCCCTGTCCACCAATTTCAGCCAGCACCATCTTATTATGTAGGCCAAGCCCTGTTGGGTTTCCAGTTTGGCAAAGTAAATCGAGCCCTTCATCTAAAGCAATTTCTAATAACCACTTACATGCCTGCCGATTTCCAGCGGGATGATCAGGGTCATCAAAGAAACTATCAAGCAAGATTTCAACCTTACTCCCCCTTCTCGCTGCAGCTAAATATGCCTCAAGCCTTAAATTAGGATTATATTCATCAAGCTGTCCCCAATACCGCCTTTCATATTGCTGCTGAACCAGGACCGTGTCCCCAACACCGGCTTTCGCTAAGAGCCCAAACAAGCCATTTTCAGAGTTGAGAAAATTTTCTGGAGCTTGAATAATTTCAAATTCGAAATTTCCTTGGAAAGATTTTGGCTCGGGAAACGAGACAGTATGGGTGATTCCATTTTCATATGCTTGAGGTGTATATGCTGTCAATGGAAAACCTAATGATGATTCGAGCGGCTGCCAAAGTAAAATATCTCGATGGTTTGATTGATCTAAATCACTGTCAAAAACCATCTGTAAGTGATCAACAACACCAGAAGCATCTGTGATCAAAGTAACACCCCGTCTGCCAAAAGTGCCATCACTTTTATCGTCAGCGGGCAAGCTATTCGGACTAAGATTGTCGCTGCCAATTACTCCAAACTTACTATCAATAATCATAAATTTCGCATGGAGAAAAGTGTATCGGTCAAAAATCTTCTCATCAGAATTGTTTTGCATGACAAAACAATTTCCTCCGGCAATCTTTAGCTGATGGCAATTCCACCTTTGCGCATCATCAATACCACCTGGCGGGCCCCCTTCAAGTAACACTTTGACATCCACACCACGTTCGGCCGCTAATTTCAGATGCGTGAGCAAATCGTGACTCTCAAACGTATGCGTCTCGATCAGAATTGAATTTTTCGCTCCTGAAAAGAGAGCTGAAATTGAATCAAAAGCATTATCAGGTGCAATCACGACTTCTAACGTAGCATTTTCTGTAACAACATACGGCCTAAAATAGCGCTCCATCTCCCAACCTGGATACTGTACTTGACGGCCGGAAATAGGGTCCGACACATCCTGTCCCCAATTTTCAGCACTATTTGTATCATCAATAGGTAACCCGCTATGTTGATCAAGCTTACGAAAAAATATTTGCCCGGCCTTCGCCCCTACACTGTAAAACTCCAGTGGATCACCAATCCATTCACCACCGCTGGCTAAAGACGTATCCTTGCTCGACTCGTATACAAGTGCATCAACAACTTGTCCAGATTGATCTGACAAAATGACCTCATCCCCAGCGTTAGAAAATCCAGGCCATGATCCGATCATCTGCTCTAAACCATCCAATGAATTTGCTTGTTCAAAGTTAGGCCTAAAACCAAATTGAAGTTCAAACTCCGCCCCATTACGCGTAATCCACAATCGATCTCCGGCCGCAATTTCTACCCCAGCAGGAAAAGTTAGCTTAGCAAGATTTCCACTATCATCTGAGAATCCCCATCCAGATAGATCAACAGGTTCATTATCCATATTGATAATCTGCACAGCTTCATCTGCGTCGTTCAATGCCAACCCATCAGGGTAAACTTTTTCGATTAATATTTGAGGTGTGGCCTGAGCATTAGCCGATGAGCCAAGGGTAAATTGGGCAAAAATTAGAATACTTAAAGCCAAAAAAATTAAGCATAAGCCAAATATTCGATGTAGGCTTGATATAGACATGGATACTTCTCACTACTAGATATTTAAATAATCAAAGCTTCCATTCTTGACGGAAACAGAAACTTAAAGTTTGGAATAATAGGATAAATAAGCTTTCAAATAGTTGGCGCATGTAGGATCCCCGTTTTTTACTCTAACGTGCATAAAGGTTTGACTTTACAGCCAGCATATCTTGACGAACGCTAGGATTGGTCTCAACTTGCTCCATGATCTTTTCATAACCATGCAAGATTGTTGTATGGTCACGATTCCCTAATTGAAGACCAATTTGGGGAAATGATGCCCCAGTTTCAGTACGAGCAAGGTACATCGCAATTTGTCTAGGATAAGAAATTGAGCGGCTACGACCTGCTCCACAAATAACCTCCCGTGAAACATCAAAATGATTGCATACCGTATCAATTACACGTGACACGTTTATTTTTTCTTGACGATTAACCAAATCCGCTAGAGCCATTCGAGCCAATTGCATATCAACTTTTTGACTTGTCAGTTGACTGTACGCCACAACTTTATTTAACGCGCCTTCAAGCTCACGAATATTATGGCGAACTTGATGTGCAATCATTTCGATCACATTCTCAGGAATCATAACGCCATTTTCTTCAGCTTTAGTTTTTAAAATCGCCATACGCATTTCAATATTTGGCATTTGAATATCAGTCATCAGACCCCATTCAAATCTCGATTGTAAACGCTCTTGCAGCGTTGCCATCGCCTTTGGTGGCCGGTCACTGGAAATGACGACTTGTTTACCGCGGCTGTGCAAATCATTAAAGGTATGGAAAAGCTCTTCCTGAGTTGACTCTTTTCCCGCTATGAATTGAATATCATCAATTAATAAAACATCTGTCGTCCTATACTTTTCTCTAAACTGGCTCGTTTTTTGTGAGCGGATTGATTGCACTAAGTCATTTGTAAATGCTTCAGAGGTAACATACCGGACCTTTAAGCCACGATCAGCACATTTATGCCCTACTGCATGCAGAAGGTGAGTTTTACCTAATCCTACACCGCCATAGATAAAAAGAGGGTTGTAACTTGCGCCCGGTTTTTCAGCCACACCCAAAGCTGCAGCATGAGCTAGCCGATTGCTCTCCCCTACAACAAAAGTCATAAACGTATAACCTAAACGTAAGCCAGTTTTATTTGCTACATCACGTTCACGCATTGAAATAACTTGGCCATGAGGCTCCTCATTTGATGAAGAATTCCCATTTGATCCATTTTCAACAAAAGGGGCAGTCTTGGCCTTAACCTCATGCGCGGGATTAATATGTTGATTCCCATTGCCATTCTTAGATGCATTACGGCTTCCAATTCGCAGGCTTTCCGCCATCACTTCAAATGAAATTTTATTAGGCTCACCCGTAATCGCATTAAGCGTCCGCAAAATTGTCTCTTGCAACCGATTCTCAAGCCAATCACGAGCATAATCATTTCTTACCCCAATCGTATAGTTGCACCCTTCAGAACGTATTAACTGGGCATCTTTTAGCCACGTATTAAACGTGGCTCGGGTCATTTGTAGTTCGAGTTCACCAAGGGTAGCTTTCCATGCTGATTCGGGTTGAGTCATAAGGGATTAAATATTTCTGGCAGGGTCAAAAAGACCCCCAAGCCGGAGTTCAATAATGAATGATAGGATTTTTTGATTTAGAAAATGTGGCCAAGAACCTAACCCCCGCATAAAACTTTGAATCAAGATTCAAAGCTTATTCCTCTTTTTTTCCTTCTTGTAAGGCTACAAAAGTTAGGTGCTTTCTCTTCATGGCTGTTAAAGGATTCTAGCAAATGCACCCCCGAAAGACAATGGAATTATGTCAACTCAATCTTAAAACGTAACATTTTTTAGGATTTTGTTTTTCGACACCAGTCTATTTTTTAACATAATACAAAGTTCGTATAACTGAGCAGTATTTATGCTGGAAACAGGTGTCCTACCCCCATATGTACTACAAATGTGGCATTTTAAGCTATTCCTCCCACATGTTGAACTACTACAACAATTGATTTTTTTTACAGCTTGAAACACCACTTTGGGCTTTGGCAAATTATTCCAAGTTTTTAATATAAATTTTCAGGTGAATTTGTCGCAAAAAAAAAGACCTCTTTTCAGAGATCTTTTTTTTAGTTTTTTTAGTTCAAATATTGTCTTAAGTGACCAGCAAAATTCGGATGACGCAATTTGCGCAAAGCCTCTTTTTCGAGCTGGCGTATGCGCTCTCTTGATAAGCCAAACATCTCACCAACCTCTTTAAGAGTGCGAGACTCACCATCTTGTAAACCATAACGTAGTCTCAAAATTCGAGCCTCACGTGGTGTCAATTGGTCTAAAATCTCACTAATTTCTTCAGTGAGCATTGTTTGAGCAACTGTTTCCGCTGGGGGTGGTGCATCAACATCTTCAATGAAATCACCAAGTTCAGCATCAGATTCATCACCAACCGGCCGTTCGAGATGAACCGGCTGGCGGCTGGTCCTGAGCATCCAACGTACACGATCTTCTGGCAATTCCATTTGCTTTGCGATTTCTTCAGCCGTTGGTTGGCGTCCCAATTCTTGCTCAAGCTCTTGGGCAACCTGATAAAGTTTGCTGATTCGTCCACCAAGATGGGCTGGGATACGAATAGTACGACCATGATTAGCCAAAGCACGTGTAACGGCCTGGCGAATCCACCAAGTTGCATAAGTACTAAACCGATTACCGCGTGTGTAATCATACTTTTCAACCGCTTTCATCAAGCCAACATTCCCTTCTTGAATCAAGTCAAGAAATTGGAGTCCACGACCGCGGTATTTTTTAGCAATACTTACAACTAGACGGGTGTTAGCACGGATCAGATGAGCTCGAGCCATATCAGCGATACTGACACGCAGTTGAAGATCATCTCGATCATCATCTGATAAATCTTTGGCCATGTTCATTTTCATGACAGCTGCACGGCCGAGTTCGATTTCTTTTGCAAGTTGTACTTCTTCAGCTGCTGATAGAAGTGACTGCTGTCCCATCTCACGAAAGTAAAGACCTACGGAGTCATCAATGGGAACACCACTTAGATCAAACAGTGGCGCTTCATGCGAGCTATCCCCATCGTATCCATCTACTTCAGATGATAAATATGCTAGGCTCTCATTTAGGGTAACTTCGCTACCCATGTTTTCATAATCGACTGAGTTTTCAACTAACGCAATGCCGTTATTTTGAATCTCTTCGATAACTGTATCTAGTAAGCCCAAATCTTGTTCAACAGCTGGCATAGCCACAAGAATTTGTGCATACGTTATGAAGCCGGGCTCCGACGCCTCGGCAACGAGTTCCTGCAATCCTTCAATTTCTTCGATGGGATTGATGATATCACTCATATATGTTTGAACCTCTTTTGTTTTGGATTAAGGTGAGTACAGAAATAGTAGTGGGAAGGAGCATTATGTGTAATAGAGCGTAGTTAAAATAGGGTATATCTTCTCTAAAAAGTTTTGCCCAATGCATTGACTCCAAGTTTTTCGGAGCTTTATTTGTGAATTTTTCCGATGTGTAAACTATTTAACTGCTGGCGCAGTCTAGCATAGACTTAGGACAAAAGTCAACCCCTCGAATCACGATTTGTTAACGCTAAATTACCATAAATCAAAGAGCCAATTCACCTGCTTTTTGGTTGAGGATATTACAGCAACAACTTTGATTTGGAGGGTAGGCATCTTCAAAATTTAAGCCAAAAACTAATCCAGTATTGCAAGCCATCAAACTAATAGATTTGCAATACAGCTGGCCCTACTAAATACATCAGCCTCTTATCGATTTACTTATAACCTCATCGACACCTAGAAGTGGGGTTGTCAAGATTCGATTTGCTAATTCAGTGTCCATCGTTAAGTCTTGAGGCCAAGGTACATTAGGAGGAGTTGGTGCATATCGTAATGTTTCACGATTATAGATACCCCACCAATCAAGCATTTTTTGCCCAAATTCAGCCCGACTTAACCTTTGGTTACCAACGATATGAATCAAACCGCAATGAGAATGGTCGATTAACTCCAAGCATGCGGCCGCAAGCGTTTCAGTCCAAACTGGCATCCGCATTTGATCGGTAAACAGCGTCACTTCTTTACCTTCGTTTAGAGCAGCTTCTACCCACTCAATTCCACGGTCCTTAATCCTTAAACTATAGATAAGTGACGGCCGGATAATGACACTATTTGAGTAGTTACCTACCAACCTTTCAGCTTCAACCTTAGCACGCCCATACGCATGCGGCGGTGCAACAGGTGTTTCTTCATTATATAGAGACTGTGATCCATCAAAGACAACATCAGTAGACATGTGGATCAATCGACAGCTTAAAGATTTTGCTATATCAGTGACGGCCATAGCCCCACTAATAATTGAATCGACCATTTCATCTTCCGTAGGGCTACGATTGGATGCAGCTAGGTGAATAATGGCATTTGGCTGAAAACCAATAATAGCCTCAGTCAGTTGCTCATTATCACGCATGTCAACTTGAATGGCTTGGCCTGGAAAGTCGATACTGGGTGGTGTTGAGAACCATGTATGACAAACTTCATGTCCGCGGGAATGAAAGAAAGGAACAACATGGCGGCCGAGATAGCTGCTCCCACCTGTGATAAATATTTTCATAAGTTTTCAAGAAAATGCTAAGTTTAATTGTTCTCTAAGGCCTCTTGAGACGGAGGAGCACTTCCTGTACCAGCCTCGAATGCACGCATGTTTTCCATAGCGCACCCGGCCGCCTCATGGGCGGCAACTTGCTTAGATCGGCCGGTCCCTTTTCCCCAAGGCTCACTCTCAACTAATACTTGAACTGTAAATCGTCGATCATGGTCTGGACCAGTCACTTCCACAACTTCATATTTGGGTGTATCGCCATACTTTGCCTGCGCCCATATCTGGAACTCACTCCGTGCATCTTTATGCAAAGCATTTTCCATAATAAAAGTCAGTTTAGGCTCAAGTACTTTGACTAAAAACTTCTGAGTCTCATGATAACCAGCATCTAAGTAGGTGGCGCCCATAACCGCTTCAAAAGCAGCGCATAATGTAGGTGTCCGTTTCCGCCCTCCATTATCTATTTCACCAGAACCTAACCTAAGTGCAGTGTCTACCCCGAGCTCTACTGCGAATTCGGCCAAGGTTTCGGCACGAACCAAAGCTGAACGTAAAGATGTCATCTCTCCTTCTGCCATTTTAGGGAAATTCGAAAATAAATAATCAGCAACGATTAAATCAATGACGGCGTCACCCAAAAATTCTAACCTCTCATTATCTTCGATAATATCAGGGTGTTCATTTAAATAGGAACGATGGGTGAGTGCAGTTCCCATTAATGCAAAATCGTTAATCGGTATCCCTAACCGATCTTCAAGGGCCAATAAGTCTTCCATTTATACTCCTGAATGTTTAAGCATAGATCTTTTTCAACCGATTCGGTTGAAATCTAAAGTAAATTTAGCTATGCAAATAAACAAACACAGAGAGGGCAACTCACTCTTTAAAAGCAATTCTTAAATGAACTGCCCACTTTGTGTTTATTGAACCAATTGATGAATAAGCCTGAATTCTAAACCAGATGCAAAATAATCCAAAAAAAAAGAGGCTGTAGGAAAACCCACAGCCTCAATCATTATTTAGTATGATCTCAACATTAATCTTGATATTTGGCTAAAGCCAAAACTGCATTATGACCACCGAACCCAAATGCATGGTTTGTAACTAAGTTAATTGGCATTTTTCGGGCTTCCCCAGGAACGTAGTCAAGGTCACATTCCGGATCTGCTTCAACAAGGCTAACTGTTGGTGGCGCAATTTGATCACGCAATGAAAGAGCGCAAAATACAGTTTCGATTGCACCGGTAGCACCCATCCCATGCCCTGTCATTGATTTTGTTGAGCTAATAGCTACTTTATAAGCATGCTCACCAAGTGCGCCTTTAATGGCAGTTGTCTCTATTGAATCATTTAAGCGGGTACCTGTGCCATGTGCATTCATATAATCAACATCTTCCGGCCGATAGCCACCCATGCTGATAGCGTTTTTAATCGCTCTGGTTGCGCCTTCACCAGTAGAGACAGGTGCAGTAATGTGGTAAGCATCGCACGTTTGACCAAAGCCAACAATTTCAGCCAAGATATTAGCTCCACGTGCTTTAGCATTTTCTAGCGTTTCAATAACAAGAACACCAGCACCCTCGCCGGCAACAAATCCATCTCGTTCTTTGTCAAACGGGCTAGGCGTCCCTTCAGTTCGTTTTGATAATGCGCCTGCTTTTGCGAAAGCTGCCATCGTTACCCTTGTAACTGGGGCTTCGCTACCACCAACAATAGCAGCATCGACAATACCTAAGCGTACAGCCATAAAACCATTGCCGACACCATCTGTTCCAGCCGCACAGGCTGTAGTAGTTGTCATAGCGGGTCCTTGCAAACCATATTCAATCGCCGTCATGCCAGCTGCCCCGTTAGGCATAATCATCGTAATCGCAAATGGGCTAACTCGACGATGCCCTTGATCTTGTAGCGTATGTTCGGTGCCTATTAGAGTCTGTACACCACCGACTCCAGTCCCCATGTACGTACCAATTCGATGGCGATTTTCATCTGTCACTTGCAGACCAGATTGAGCCATCGCTTCTGCGGCCGCGACATGAACAAACTGCTGGAAACGATCCATTCGACGTGACTCTTTACGCCCAACTTTTTCTGTACCATCCCAGCCTTTTACTTCACAAACACCACCAATTGGCATGTCGGCGATATCTACCTGCTCACTTGTGTTGGAAAAGCCGCTTTTGCCTGCCACGATTGCAGCCCAGCTTTCAGTCACATTGTGGCCCACGGGTGTTACAGCCCCTAACCCTGTGATGACAACACGTCTGATTCCATTATTCATTTCCTCATTCTCCTGGTAACACGGCGTAGCGGGAATGTCCCGAATTGAGCCGGTTAAACATTTTTATGGATTTTAGGTCCACGAATGCATAAACACCGAAATACCGCTTATGGTTATGCTTATTTACAAAACAGGCTCCATATCGCGCGTTTTTGTTTAATTTAGATTAATTTCAGCAAAGAATTAAGCATCAAAGATCAGAACCCTAAGCGCATTTTTACAAGTTATCGGCCGGAGTTGGTTTGTAAGAGCCTTCTACCCAAACCGAATCTCCATCCCCAACTTCTTTTTTCCAAACAGGAACAATTTCTTTTAACCGATCAATCCCATATCGAGCCGCCTCAAAAGCCCCTTGGTCACGATGCCCAGCAGCACATGCAACCAAAGTTGTACACTCACCCACAGCTAAGCGGCCGATGCGCTGCACAATTGCAACCCCTTTTACCCGAGGAAATTTTTCCCAGATTTCGAATGCAATTTGCTCCATGCGTTCAATAGCCATTTCACTATACGATTCATATTCAAGATGGATCGTTTGCTCCGGCATCCCTTCCCGGTCAGTACTTCCACGAACTGCGCCTGAAAATGTAATAATAGCCCCGACATCCGGTTGAGTTAAGGCTCGATTAATTTCATTTAGGTCAGGTGTGTCTTCTGCTAAAGCAAAATAAGTTGGATAGGGAAAGTTGCTCCCCCCACTGACCGGAGGAAACATCGCAATCTCATCGCCAGCTTGCACTGGTGTATCCATTGTTGCAAAGGCACGATTGACCGATACAACGGCCGAGTCAACTGATTCAGCCATAATCGGGTATTTAGCTTTAACAGCTTCAGTTAACCCTTTTACATCAAAAGGGTCATCAAACTCAATCGTTATACGTCGCTTACCAACTTTATCCCGCAGGGTTGCATACAATCTAATCTCAATTTCCATACAGTTTATTCGCTTGGCACATAGCCGTCTGCTCGATATTCTCCAGATTTTCCGCCTTCCTTATAGACAAGGCGAATATCTTTGATTTTCATTTCTCTATCAACCGCTTTAGCCATGTCATAAATCGTCAGAGCACAGACAGATACTGCCGTTAAGGCTTCCATCTCAACCCCAGTTTTACCGCTGACCTTAGCAACCGCTTCAATATCAATACAATTATTCTCTTGATTGAGGATGCACGCTACTTTGATTTGATTCAGGGCAAGTGGATGGCATAAAGGGATCAGATCTGACGTTCTTTTTGCCCCCATCACCCCCGCCAGCTGAGAGATTGTTAGAACGTCTCCCTTCTTCATGTTTCCAGCCATAATCAACTGGAGAGTTTCAGGGTGCATCTCAACTGACCCTTGAGCAACAGCAACACGCTGTGTCACAGCTTTTTGACCAACATCAACCATACGGGCACGGCCGTCGGCATCTAAATGCGTAAGTTTTGACATCTTTGAATTATATCCAATCAGCGAAAAAAACCTTTTTTAAGCCAGATATTCACTGACAATCATCAACAGTTTTAGCCTGATCATATTGATATTTTACAAATTCATATGCTAGTCCACTTGCAGTCACTTAGCATAGCCAGTATTCTATTCACTGCGATTATAAATTTATTCTCAGTAATTATTCAGTGAATGCCATATTTACGGGAAAAGCGGGTTAGAGGAATCAAATACACAGGGGACAGAGTTGTTATTTTCCTCAGCTAAATAATTACACATTTCACGAAACAAAATTGATTCATTATGGATGGTTCATCTACCCGTCAACTAAACACTGATAAACAACCTAAAAAAAGCTCTCGAAGTCGATCTCAGCTGAAGCCAGGATACCTTTTACAAAATCGGTATCGCATTATGGGTACTTTGGGCGTCGGTGGTTTTAGCTCAGTTTATCAAGCCCGTGACATGCGCTTTGCGGCCGTCACTCGCCTCTGCGCCATTAAAGAGATGGTGACTATCTCTAAAAGTAAGGCGACGCGTGAACTCGCTCAAAAAACCTTCGAAACTGAAGCCAGCATTTTAGCGACCCTTGAACATCCTGCCATTCCAGAAGTCTTCGATTATTTTTCCGAGGGAGACAGCAACTACCTCGTCATGGAGTTTATTCGAGGAAAAGACTTAGAAGGTGTAGCTGCAACCCGTAAGGAACCATGCTCCCAAGAAGAGGTCTTAAAATGGGCGCTTCAAGTCTGTGAGGTAATGGTTTATCTGCATAATCAAAAACCTGAGCCAATTGTTTTCCGTGACTTAAAACCTTCAAATTTAATGCTAGATCAACACGGCCGTGTACGGCTCATTGACTTTGGTATTGCAAAAATTTTCCAAGAAGGTGCGCGCGGCACAATGATCGGGACGGAAGGCTACTCACCTCCTGAACAATATCGAGGTGAATCAAGCCCGGCCGGGGATGTCTACGCCCTGGGTGCCACGATGCACCATCTGCTTACCTTGCGTGATCCGCGCCTAGAGCCACCATTCTCATGGCACGAACGGCCGATCAAAGACTCAAATCCTGAGGTTGCAGACGCCTTTGTTGCAATTGTTAATCGCTGTATTTCATACAAGCCGGTCAATCGATATCAAAATGCCGGAGAGTTAAAACAAGCCCTCAGCCAGCTGAATTCGGCCTCAAGCAAAACCGGATTCTTATGGCCCGGAAGTGCAGGGGTCACTCAACAAACACCACCCCCTCCAAATGTAGGGCAAGTCCCACCACAACAAACGCAAGCACCAGGCCAGTATCAGCAGCCACAAGGGCAAGCATATCCACAACAGACCTACCCCCAACAGCCTGTAGGACAACCTCCAATTGGGCAGATGGGAGGCCAGATTGGGCAACCACCCGCACAGGATATCCCAAACTATGTGAGCGATGGCCCTGAAATCAAACCGATCTGGCAATTTAAATGTGAAGATGAAATCCGCTCAAAACCAGCGATTTCGGAGCAAATGGTTTATGTGGGTGCATATGACAACAATTTGTATGCCGTTGATCTTCGAGACGGAAGCTTCAAGTGGAAATATCCCGCTACTGACGGGATTGGTTCAGCTCCAGCCGTGCATGAAGATGATGTTTTCATCGGCTCTTCTGATCAACATTTATACTGCATCAATCGACATAACGGACGTTTACGCTGGCGCTACCAAACGAAAGGCGCTGTTTATTCATCTCCAACAACTCAATACAGCTATGTTTTCTTCGGCTCTGACGATTCACACCTGCATGCGGTCAACACGTCTACCGGCCGTTCTGTATGGAAGGTCAATGCGCATGGTCCGATTAGATCGTCTCCATTACTAACAGACGATGCGATTATTTTTGGAACCAACGAAGGATATGTTTTCGCCCTCGACCCAAAAAGTAAAGTGAAGTGGCAGTTCCAAGCCCGCAGGTCGATTGTTTCTAGCCCGGCAGCGGCCGAAGGCATGGTTTTTGTTGGCTCGATGGATAATACGGTCTACGCTCTAGATGAAAATTCTGGGTGGGCCGTTTGGCGTGCCCGCACCAATCGCCCCATTATTTCATCCCCAGTCATCAAGGATGAGACTCTTTTTATCGGTTCGGCCGATGGGAAATTGTACGCACTTGATATCTATACCGGCCGCCAGCTATGGGCTTGGGAGACAGATGGCCAAATAGCCTCGTCACCTGCTATCCACGAAGACGCCGTTTACTTTGGCTCGACCGATGGATATGTTTACAGCCTCACAACCAAACGGGGAAAGCTCCGTTGGAAATATAAAACTGGAAGTCATGTTATTTCTTCTCCAGTAATCGCCAACAGGACAGTTTATATTGGATCATCAGATCATTATCTGTATGCTCTGCCTGTTTAAACCTTCATGAAAAATCCTCATTTCGTCAATATAGAGCCAGGTCAATCTGGCTCTGATAGTGAAGATAGAATCCAAACAGAACCATTCGACAAAAAAACTCAAGCCAAAGCAAAGCAGGCCGCGGTTCTGTTGCCAGACATTTCGTTGGCCATAGCAAAAGTTTGCGAAGAGCCTTTCATACAAACTGGCCAACATAGCGATATTGGGACCCACCGCAAACAAAATGAAGACACCGCGATGTCTATTGTTTCACTCTGCGGAGGAGAAACCCCACTTGTGCCATTGGCGATTTCATTAGTAGCGGATGGCATGGGTGGACACGCAGATGGAGCAAATGCTAGCCGCTCAGTGAGCAACTATGTCTGTCAAAACTTGCTCAGTCGTATTTTGATCCCTCTCATGAGTAACACGACTGTAACTGAACCGGTTCAATCTATCATGAAGCGGGCGGTGCAGGATGCCAGCAGAGTAATTCATACTGATGATTCAGAACAAATTGGCGGAACGACCCTAACATGCGGCGTTATCATCAAATCTCGTTTGTTCTTAGCCCATGTTGGTGATTCTAGGGCCTATCTTTTTGATGAAAGCTCAGGCGCACTCAAACAAATTACGCACGACCATTCATATGTTCAACAGCTAATTGACTCTGGTGAAATAACACCTGAAGAGGCAGCTGTTCATCCTCGACGTAATTTGCTTTATAGAGCAATAACAGGCGCTGAAGTCGAAATCGACATGTTCACCTGTGCATTGCCTAAAACAGGAACCTTAATGATTTGCAGTGATGGGTTATGGGGTTCAGCACCAGATGCAATGATGCAGCAGGTAATTGCAAACAACAAGATCTCACTTCAAGATAGATGTGAGCAACTCGTTGCTCTCGCAATTGAAGGGGGAACGACTGATAACATTTCTGTGGTGCTCACCTCATTTCGCTTATAGCATTTTTAAACCCACTTTAGAGAGTAACAAGACCCGTAAGGTTTGTTGAATATAAACCAATCTTTCCACGCTTTTAAAAATAATCGTCTCTAATTCTCTCAAATTAGACGATTCGTCACCTTCTCCGGTAAAATAGATTGACATGATCGAAAACAAGCCTCTTTCTGCAAGCGATAACTCAAAAAATATTCAGGTTAGCCTACTCGACTCAGGGAGCCAGTTAAAGCAGTCAGATTCGACTCAAATCCTCTATCTGCTTGCAGATATCCGGCCGCCTGCGGCTGCACGCCCGAAAAACAACCTGCCGCTGAATATCTCTCTGGTCATTGATCGCTCCACTTCAATGAAGGGTGAACGGATCAACAAAGTTAGAGCAGCTGCTGGGCACATTATCGAAAAGCTCTCCTCGCAAGATTATATTTCTATTGT
>JBGCDP010000101.1:0-2544 GCA_045105475.1 Anaerolineae bacterium | reverse complement strand
CGCTTGTCCACCAACCCGCTCATTGAGCATGAACAGCTCTGCGGCTCGACGTGGCCCCACGGTGAGGGGTAATAGGTAGCTCGATGCCGCTTCTGGCACAACGCCCAAGTCGATAAAGGCGAACATGATCATCGCTTGGGTTGAGGCGTAGACAAAGTCACAATGGAGCAGCATGGTGGCACCGACACCAACAGCAACGCCTGGCACGGCCGCGATGATGGGCGTCTCGGTAATCGAAATCTGTTTGATGAATTTGCCAGCTGCTCCCAGATCATCTGTATCCGGCCGATTGAGAAAGTCATCGAGGTCGTTTCCGGCCGTGAAGCAGGTGTCTGTACCGGTAAGGTAAACAACTTTGATTACAGGATCGTTATCCGCTTGCTGTAGTGCGGCCGTCACCCGATCATACATATCAAAGGTGAGTGCGTTTTTCTTGTCTGGCCGGTTAAATTGGATGCGCAAAATCGCATCCTTTTGTTCAACTAAAATGTGATCGTTTGGGTTTGTCATGGGTTTGGAAAGTCTAAGTTAGTGGGTTCTTCTGCATGAACTGAATTGTGAATGCTGCCAGTTCTTCCCCTTTGTCTTCTTGAATAAAGTGGCTGGCCCCTCGAATAATTGTGTGTTCTTGGTTCTTCGCACCGGGCACCAATTTTTGGAATACTCGATCACCACCTTTGGTAATCGGATCGCCGCTGGCAAAAGCGGTGACAAACGGTTTGTCGAATTTTTTGAGCACTTCCCATGCGGCCCGATTCGGGGCAGACGCCGGGTCATCCGGCCGGGTAGGAACATAAGATGGGTAGATGCGGGCCGCAGCCGTGTAGCTTCTGCGTGGGAAAGGTGCTTTGTACGCAGCCACGACATCGGCCGGGAGTTCGCTGCGTGTTGCATATTGCATCAGGCGGCCGATGGGTAAAATTGGGGTGAGCTTTGAAAAGCGTTGCCAAATCTTAAACGCACGGGGCATTTCGTGGTCACCTGTGGGCAAGCCGCCGTTGGTCAACAGGACCCGAGCAAATGCGTCAGGATGTTCTCCCACCAATCGTAGGCCGATGAGTGAGCCCCAATCTTGGCAAACAAGCGTGATGTTTTGCAGGTTCATTTGTTGCATCCAATCAGCCATCCAGCCAACCTGTTTGTTGTAGGAGTGGTCGCTTGTGGCCGATGGTTTGTCCGACCGGCCGAATCCGATCAAATCAGGTGCGATAGCGCGGTACCCAGCGTTGGCGAAAATCGGAATCATTTTGCGATACAGGTAGCACCACGTTGGCTCACCATGCATCATCAAGACAACTTCGCCGTCTTTTGGCCCTTCATCGACATAGTGCACGCGCATCCCATCAACGTCTAAATAGTTCGATTCGAAATCATAGCCTGGCAGATTTTTAAATCGCTCATCTGGTGTGCGCAATACATTTTTACTCATTGAGTCCTGTTGGGTAGGGTCGCAGCTTGCTGTGACCTCTGGTTAGATCTGCCAATATGGAATCGGTTTTTCATGGTTTGTTTGATGTGGTTTGGATCGCCCGAGATAAGTGCGAAGGAGCTGAATTAGACTAAGTTGAACAAGTAAAATTGTTGTGGTTGAAAATATGATTTCATAACTCAATTCAGTTTGAATATAACCGAAATGGCCTATGTTAGCTGCGCCACAATTAGGGATTTGCCCAATTTGGCAGATCTCAGGCATCCCAAATAAGCCAGACTCATACCCAAGTAATAGGTACATAATTGCAATTGTTACGCAAATGGGTGCGAATCCCCATATTACTTTGTCTAAAATCAATTTGAACATGACATCCTCAATAGCGTTATGCTAATTCACGTCTTGAATAGCCTAAAATCGCCCGAGCAATAATCAACAGATTAATTTGGCGGGTTCCTTCATAAATATCATTGATTTTCGCATCACGCATAAATTTTTCAGCCAGCATTTCCCGGCTGTACCCCAGCGGTCCCAGCAACTCAACACCCTTTTGCGTAATCCATGTCACGCTTTCTCCTGCCCGATATTTGCACTGGCTCGCTTCGAGCCGATTGTTATCCCCATACACCATCATGGCGACCGCTTTCATGACCAAAAGCCTTGCACCGGTGTAGCGAGCTTCCATTTCGAGCAGATCCCGCTCGATGGCGGTGAGCTGGTTTTTTGGTTTGCGATAATCAACGACGATCCCTTCGGCCGCCAGCGTTTCCTGGGTAAACTCAAGCGCAGCCCGTGCTACCCCAATCGCTCCGGCCGCCACTGACGGCCGTGAGGCGTTAAACGTTTTCATCGCTCCCTTGAACCCTTTATTCCCAGTGCTTTTTGAGGCAATATCGGCCGAGCCTAACAGATTTTCATATGGAATCCGGCAATCTTGAAAAACAAGCGAAACAGTGTCACTTGCCCGAATCCCTAGCTTATGCTCTTGCTTGGCGATGACAACGCCTGGATTCTGCCCTTCCACCACAAATGATTTGATTCCAGCTCGACCTGCTTCTGGGTCGATGGTGGCCCAGATGACTGAAAGGCCGTTTGATTCGTCTAAGGCGAGCTTG
>JBGCDP010000100.1:0-5995 GCA_045105475.1 Anaerolineae bacterium | reverse complement strand
CTATCTTCCTATCCATTTCGGATCAGTTTTATCTTTAAACGCTTCGTAGAAAATGCGGTGATCTTCACCCATCATCAGCAACGTTTGAGCCTGTGCCTCTTGCTCGATGGCGCTGACGAGGTCCATGTTCCACTCGTTGTTGATCATTCGTTTGGTCATCGCATAAGCCATTGTGGGACCAGTGGCTAAGCGTGCGGCCCATTCTTGCGCCTTGGGGAGCAGTTCTTCTGGGGGCAAGACTCGATTGACGAGTCCCATGTGCAACGCATCGGCCGGATAGATTTTGTCACCGAACATCAAAATTTCAGTGGCACGACCTTGCCCAACAACCCGAGGCAGCAGGAAAGCGGCTCCCATATCCGCCCCAGTTAGGCCAACTTTGGCGAACAGAAAGTGGATACGGGCTTTTTCCGACATCAGCCTAAAGTCTGAGGCCAGTGCGATCACAGCTCCAGCTCCGGCCGTGGTGCCGTTTAAAGCCGAAATGATCGGTTTTTCAAGCAGGCGCATATTTTGCACCAGCGCACCGGTCATCCGGCAGAATTCAAGGTGGCCGCGCATATCGCGGTCCAGCATTTCACCGATGATCTCAAACACGTCACCACCAGAGCAGAACGCTTTGCCTGCGCCGGTAATCACAATCGATTTAACTGAATCGTCGTATTGCAATGCGGACATCAGGTCACGCAGTTGGGCGTAAATCTCGAACGTCAGTGCGTTGAGCACATCCGGCCGGTTGAAGGTTATGGTAGCTACCCCTTCGTGAATATCGTAGTCAAAATCGTACATATTTTAGTTCTCAGTCGTCAGTTATCAGTTTTTGGTTGCCAGCTTACTGACAACTATTTACTGATGACTGAATACTCCTAGTGCATCGCACTCCCACCATCAATATTAATCGCTTGCCCTGTCATACCTCGCCCTGCATCACTTGCTAAAAGCAACGCCAAAGAAGTAATTTCATCCACTTCGATCAGCCGCTTAAGCGGCGTGTGGCCAGCAAGCGCCTGAACAGCATCGTCGTGACTCATGCCGGTGCGCTCGATGATATTTTCAATGGTGGTATCGGTCATGGGTGTGTCAACATAGCCGGGGCAGATGGCGTTTACCGTAATATGCGGTGCAAATTCAACCGCTAATGAACGGGTTAATCCCAAGACCCCATGCTTTGAAGCATTGTACGCCCCGATATATTTGCCCCCCACTTTACCTGCAACTGAAGCAATGTTGATAATCCGGCCAGACTTCTGGGCCAGCAACTGGTGTGCGGCCGCTTTTGTCACGTAATACAGGCCGGTCAGATTAACCGCGATTATTTTGTGCCAAAGCTCGTCAGGATGGGTTGCAAACTTATGACTACCGGAAATTCCGGCATTATTGATCAAAACATCTAGCCCACCCAACGCTTCAACCCCGTTGGCAACAAACGCATTGACCTGGTCAACATCAGTCACATCGACAGTCAAAGCGTGGGCTACGCCTCCAGCTTGGCGGATGCCTTCAGCCACGGCCGAAATTTCACCTTCGCTGCGAGCACCTAGCACAACATGGGCACCCGCTTTGGCAAATCCTTCAGCCAAATCCCGGCCGATGCCTCGACCAGCCCCTGTAATCACTACTTTTTGGTCTTTCAAATCAAACATGCTTCACTTTTCATCCGGTCGTTCTATATTTGAGACATATTGTATTTCACATGAGGCTTCCTTGGCAAACCGATCGCAGAATCCTAAACATAGTTTGGTAAATCGCAAGTCAACCCGTCAGTAAAAACTCTGCTTTATAGGTGCCGCTTCAGCTACTTTGAGGCAAGATTAGTTAATGACCAAACTAGACCACCCATCGGCCGACGATGAATCTGATTACAAAACACAAAGCCGTGCCATATTAATTGCGCTTCTTTTCCCAACCATGGCCATCATCTTAGACGGTGCCATGTTCAATGTCGCGTTGCCCACCATCCGCGATAATTTTGACATCCCGCCCGATACGGTTGCTTGGTTAACAATCGCCTTCACCTTACCTTTCATGATGCTGATGCCACTTTTCGGCCGATTGGGTGACCAACTGGGTAAAAGACGGCTCGTCCTCTTAGGAGTTTCAATCTTATGCCTCGGCTCATTTACTGTACTGACAGCTAATAATCTAGCGATGCTCTTTATCGGCCGACTCATTTTAGGTGTCGGCTCATCCGGCATTACCCCGCTCAGCCTAGCGATTTTATCTCAGCGATTTTCAGTTGAAGAGCGGGGCAATGCCTTAGCGACATGGAATGCCGTCGCCCCTGCTACCAGCATCTTCGCCCCGTCGATCGCAGGGTTCTTGATTGATAACTTCGGCTGGCGCGTCATCTTTTTGCCAACTTTACTGATTGGCTTATTCGCCATTGCGATCGTGCGCTTGAAAATCCCTCAATCACAAGAAAAACCGAATTGGGTCATTCTCAAAACATTTGACTGGACCGGTGTTTTGCTGCTAGCCGGAACGATTATCTTCCTCGTCTTTTATCTATCAAGTCGGCCGATTACCGGCGTCGAGCCGTTAAGAGATTTTCGTTTTCTGGCGGTCTTCATCCTATTTCTTGTCGGATTCATCTGGTGGGAAAAACGACATCCGGCCCCGCTGATCGATCTAAACATTTTTAGTGTTGAAGGGTTTTTACCCGCTTCACTTGGGGCCGGGTTCCGCATGGCGATGATGCGCGGAATCTCGTTTCTGCTCCCACTTTATTTAGCTGACATTTATGATCTGCCTGCACTCTGGATCGGATTTGTCCTTTCAATCCATTCAGTTTTTCAACTGATATTTATCCGCATCGGCGGCCGGTTGGCAGATCGGTGGCCCAATCGTAGGCTGATCCTGTTGGGATTGGTAATACAAATCGGCGTGATGGCCTATTTCGGCCTCATCCCTATCAATTTATCCCTTGCTTGGATCGGATTAGGCGTCGTTGCCCACGGAGTTGGAACTGGTCTATCCCTAG
The DNA here is from genome assembly GCA_045105475.1 of Anaerolineae bacterium. Taxonomy (GTDB): domain Bacteria; phylum Chloroflexota; class Anaerolineae; order Promineifilales; family Promineifilaceae; genus WTJY01. The sequence goes on along the minus strand of JBGCDP010000100.1, from coordinate 3,015 downwards.
CAGCTTTGCACCGTACCGCTTTGAAAAATATCGCAGAAGATAAGACCGGATTGGCGGCCGGGGTCTATTCAATGACCCGCTTCGCCGGTTCGATGCTGGCGGTTGCTATCGCCGGAGTTATTTTGCAAAGCGGCCGTACCTTTGGCCTTTCAGATCTCATCGGTTACCAACTTGGATATGGCTTCCTCGTGGCGGCAGGCCTTGTGGGAATAATTGCAACACTCCAGCTCCGCAAAGACTTTTAGCCTAGCTAACTTAATTCCAATGCGGCACCAGCGATCAAAACCAGGTGGGTAATGATATGAGCCAAAATCGCGCTTTCTAACCCTCGTTTCCAAAAGAGGTAGCCTGCAATAAAACCAAACAATGCATTCCCTAAAATGATATAAACCACCAACATTGTGGTTAACTCAGGTGCTAACAACGACGCAGCTGGGAGATGCCCAATTCCAAATAAAATGGCGGAAAAGATAATACCAATGATGTAGTTGTACGACTTAACAGGTGTTTCTTTTGCTTGTGTCAATCGATAAGGTAACCAAACAAAAAAGGACATAAGCCCCCAACGAATCAAAATTTCTTCGGTGATGCCTCCATAGAGAAGACGGGTATACCAAGGCAGTGTCAGTTGTTTGCCAGCAGATAAAAATTCGGCCGGAAGATAACGGCTCATCCCACTAAAAAATAAAATCAAGATGACACCACCCAAGATGCCGCCCAAAACTGCAGGGACAATTTGCGGCTTCAAAGCTTGGATCAACCGTTCCGAATCGCCGACGGCCGAAATGACAGGAGCTTTTAAATTGACCCTTCTAGCAAAGTAAGACCCCAAAAGCACCATTAAAATTAATAGCACAGAAGACTGAACGACCGATATTACCTGTAATGCTGCTAAGGAAATTGGAAGGGGTTGAGGCTATGACTCTAAGAGACGAGGCAACAGCGGGACAAGAGACAACACCCCAATAAAGCCTAGTAAAAACAATATGGTATTAGATTTCAGATGTTTCATTTTCTACTTGCCAGTACGAAATAACTTCAAATCTATTTAGCTATTTAGCAATTTAGCTAAATAGCTAATATTGAACATATTACATATTGCATGAATAAAAGTCAAGGCACAGGCAGAGTGAATCAATTGGCAAGTGCTTTAGTCGAGATACAATAAGCCGCAATAATTTATTTTGAGTTTAAATTTTCCGGCACACCACCTCTAGCATGACTTTGAAAGCAGATGACCTCCCGATTCAGTACAATGCGGCCGACATTTTAGAGCATAATCTTCCTCAACGGGCGAGCAAAACTGCGCTTCACAGCCTCGAACGAAACTTGACGTTTCAACAGGTCAGCGATGAGTCGAATCGAGTAGCCCATGCGCTCAAGAAGCTGGGGGTCCGCTTTGGTGAAACAGTGGCCATCTTATGTCTCGACCAGCCAGAATGGGTGACGACGTTTTTCGGCGCGCTGAAAGTTGGAGCGATAGCGGCCGGGTTGAACACTCTCATGACTAGTGCAGATTTAGACTATATTTTGCGTGACTGCCGGGCCCGGGTGATTGTGATTCATGCCAGCCTGTGGGGAACGTTGGAACCGATCTTGCCAGAACAGCCGTTTCTGGAGCACGTTGTGCTGATCGGCAACGAAGAGAATCGGACTAAACATCAAGAGGTGGTTGAATACGAAAATTGGATATCAGGCGAAAACACAATTTTCAAGATAGAGCCAACCCATCGAGAAGATTTTGCAACGCTTAACTATTCGAGCGGCACTACCGGCCGGCCGAAAGGAATTCTGCACGCCCACAAAGATTTGCCGCTGATCAGCGAATATTGGGGTAAGCAAACTTTAGGATTGGTCGAAAGCGACCGAACATTTGCCGGAGCCAAGCTCTTTTTCACCTATGGGACCGGTGGCAATCTGCTGTTCCCATGGTATGTTGGCGCATCGGTCGTGCTCTTTTCAGGCTCCCCACGCAAAGCAACCAATCTGCTAGAAATGGTCGATCAGTTTAAACCAACAATTTTTTACAATGCCCCCACCGGCTATGCGATTGCGCTATCGATGCCTAGCTTTGAAAAGGATTATGATCTGTCGTCAATTCGCTTATGCGTGTCCGGTGGCGAAAATCTACCGGCCCCGATTTGGCACCAGTGGCACGAGCGCACTGGAATCAAAATCGTCAACGCCATCGGCTGTACGGAGGTCTACCATAACTTTATTTCTAATCGGCCGGACGATATTTTGCCGGGCGCGAGCGGCCGTGCAGTCGATGGATTTGATCTCAAAATTGTCGATCCTAACGGCAACGAGGTTCCAATCGGTGAAAGTGGCAATCTGCTCGTGCAAGGCGACACGATTGCGCTAAGCTATCTGCATCAGTACAAACGTAGCAAGCAAACTTTTAGAGGCGATTGGTTTTCAACCGGCGACCGCTTTCGGCTCGATGAAAATGGCTATTATTGGCACGAAGGGCGCAGCGACGACATGCTCAAAGTCGGCGGAATTTGGGTTTCGCCGATGGAGGTTGAAAGCGCGCTGATCAAACATCCGGCCGTGGTTGAGTGTGCGATTGTGGGGTACAAAAACACCGATGATTTGGTAAAACCAAAGGCGATTGTGACGCTGAATGATGGGTTTGAACCATCGGCCGAATTAGAACAAACGTTGATCAACCATTGTGCCACAGCATTGTCTGGGTACAAACGGCCGCGTGTGGTTGAATTTGTCGATGAATTGCCAAAAACGGCGACCGGCAAAATTCAGCGTTTCAAATTACGGTAACCCTTGGTAGGGGCTAGACAATTTATGGCGGGTCGACCATGATGAAATCAAAATTGTCTAGCCCTGAAACACAGATATGCACATGATTAACTAACCTTTTCACCACCGGGGCGAGACATTCGCAGAAATGTTTTTAGTAATGTTAGCGGGTTCGGCGAATGCCATAGCCCCTACGAGAATAAAATGTCAAATTTCGAACAAGACCAATTTAACTACACCGAACACATTCAGACA
>JBGCDP010000099.1:0-3793 GCA_045105475.1 Anaerolineae bacterium | reverse complement strand
TCTTCGTGCCGCACCAGACATCAAAATCTTAGTCACCTCACGAACTCGCCTACACTTGCAGGAAGAGTGGGTTTTGAGCTTACACGGCTTGCAGTATCCGCAAACAGAGAACGAAGATGCTGAAACGTTTGACGCCGTCACCCTTTTTATGCAACGGGCTAGACAATTAAAGTCAGATTTTGATCTTGAATCGGAAAAAGCGCATATTTTGCGTATCTGCCAACTGGTTGAGGGAATGCCACTTGGTTTAGAGCTTGCGGCCGCTTGGGTGCGTCAAATCCCATGCGAAACAATCGCACAGGAAATCGAATCTGAAATCGACTTTTTATCAACCAATCTGCGCAATCTGCCAGACCGACATCGAAGCATTCGTGCTGTTTTTGCCTATTCGTGGCAAAAGTTGGACAGTCGGGAGCAGGCTGTTCTGAAAAAGCTATCTGTTTTTCGAGGCGGGTTTGAACGGGACGCGGCCAAAGCGGTAGCTGGGGCCTCATTACTCTTGTTGTCTGGGCTTGTTGATAAATCCTTGCTATCGGTGACTAAAAGCGGCCGATACATGATTCATGAGTTGCTGCGTCAATTCGCGGCCGAAAAACTATCTGATTCTTCAGATAGCTTCGAAACACAGGGGTTACACAGCCGCTTTTATTTTACATTTTTAGAGAAACAAGAACGTCCAATCAAAGGGCCTCAGGGTCGTGCGGCAGTGAAGGCGATTGAGCGAGAAATAGACAATATACGTAACTCAATACACTGGGCGCTCGACCATAATCGCCAGTTGTTTACGATGTCGGCTGGGTTTACCTTATCGCTTTTTTTTGAGATACAAGGGTGGTTTCGTGAAGGTGAAGTGACATTTCATCTGATTGCAAACGCGTTAAAGGTAGATTGCGAAAATGCGTTACCAGAAGAACTTCCCAGCTCTTCAATTTCGCCCATTACCTTACACTGGGCACAGTGCAATGTTCATTGGGGTAGATTTCAATGGCGCTTAGGGGAGTTGAATCAGGCAGATGAGACGCTTCAGAACAGTTTGTCTCATTTGCCTCCTGAAAATCTTTCTGCGCGATGGACAAGGGGCTATGCTTTTTGGATATTAGGAGCAGTCGCTGCCTATAGAATGGATTTCACCCGTTCAATAAGCCTTATCAAAAAAGGGAGACAATTATTTAAAGATGCGGGTGATTTATGGGGATATGCTGGTACCTTAATGTTTCTTGGGCAAGTGATGCATAACGCGGGAGATTATGATGAAGCCCAACTTGTATTGGAGATGACTGCAGGGATTTTAGAGCAACTTGGTGAGCAGTATATGACTGGCTTTAACTTGAGCGATCGTGGCCGGGTCGCGGCGCATTTTGGAGAGTTAGCCCAAGCGGAAACCTATCATCAAGCAGCCCTTGCTCAGAGGATGAAGCTTGGTACGCGAACTGGTATAGCTATTTCGCTCCGAGATTTAGGAAACATCTCCCGCCTTCGAGGAAAATATGAGGAAGCTCAATCTTACTACCAGCAGAGCCTAATTTTGGCCCAAGATGCCAACATGCCTTACAGTATCCAAGACTCCGTTTTCCAACTGGGGAATTTAGCAGTAGCTAAAGGCAACTTCGCTGAGGCTAAACGTCATTTTCAAGAAAGTAGTACTCTTTTAAGATATGGTGATGCATCCGGTGGAATAGGATGGGCCGCCCTTGGCTTGGGTGAGTTAGAAGAAGCAAAAGGCCAGTTTCTGACGGCACTACAAAAGATGGTTGAGGGTGGTAGTAAGCCGGTTGGCTTAGATTCATTGGTTGGCATTGCTCATCTGCTAGCCCAAACTGGGAATCTGAGCCGGGCGCTTGAATTGCTTACCCTCGTCAATCGCCATTCTGCAAGCAATTATGAAATCAAGGAAAAGGTGCGCATGTTGTGGGAGGAATTGGTAGCCGAATTGTCCCCAGAACTCATCGCTGAAGCGGAAGCCCGCGGCCGGGAACTTGATTTATTTGAAACGGCCGAAAACCTATTAGCTGAAGAAAGTAATATATGAATAATATCGTCCCATCCACCCAATTCCATGGGGTCTATCCATATCTTGTTTCTCCCATTGACCAACATGGCAATGTCAAAGCTGACGTACTGACACGCCTATGCAATGATCTAATCAAGGCTGGGGTTCACGGGTTAACCCCACTCGGCTCCACCGGCGAGTTCGCCTATCTCAGTTGGGAACAACGGCATCGTGTGGTTGATGTGGTTATCAAAGCTGCGGCCGGGCGAGTGCCTGTTATTGCAGGTGTTGCAGCTACGACAAGTGATGAAGCGGCCCGCCAGGCTCAAGCATTTGAAGCACTTGGATGTGATGGCATCCTCGCGATCCTCGAAACTTATTTTCCTGTGTCAGAAGAAGGTGTATTTGGCTACTTTAAACAGATCGCAGACGCTGTATCGCTACCAATTGTGTTGTATACCAATCCGAACTTTCAAAAGGCAAACCTCAGTTTGCCCGTTATCGATCGGCTGAGCCACATCCCTAACATCAGCTACATTAAAGATGCTTCATCAAACACCGGTCGGCTTCTGTCACTCATGAACCGTGTTGGTGACAGGATGTCAGTTTTCGCGGCCTCGGCCCATATTCCCGCTTCGGTCATGCTTATTGGCGGGGTTGGTTGGATGGCCGGTCCTGCTAACCTGCTGCCTAAGCAAAGTGTTGAGCTTTATGAATTGTGCCGTCAGGAGAGGTGGGAAGATGCGATGAAATTACAGCGCGACTTATGGCAAATCAATCAAGTCTTTGCCAAATATCGGTTGGCCGCTTGCGTTAAAGGGGGATTGCAAATGCAGGGATATGATGTAGGCGACCCGTTACTGCCTCAAGAACCACTATCGGCCGCAGGCAAAGAAGACGTGCGACAACTATTGAAGAAGTTGGGTGGATTACCACAATAACCAGACAGTTAATCCACCCAAATTTTATTAACCTCTAAACACCAGTTGGCACATCTGAAAACGGAACATTCTTGTCAACCCGAGGTTCCGGCGGCAAGCCTAGCACCCGCTCAGCGATGATGTTCAGCATGATCTCATCTGTACCACCTGCGATGCGCAGACCGGGCAGCGACATGAAATTTTGTACAAAGATCGCATCTTCTAGCTCGTCCTGTTCTGGGTCCCACTGAATCCCTTGCTGCTCAAGTAGATCGATGGCAAAAGATGCCATGTCTTGACCCTTCACACCAGCCACCAATTTACCGATTGAACTCTCTGGTCCAGGCGTTTCACCACGGGAGAGAGCCGACAATGTTCGATACTCGGTAAATTTGAGACCTGCTTCTTCCACATACCAAGAGGCGAGTTTTGAGCGAACCGTGCTGTCTTCGATCGCCGGTTTTTCATCTATCGTTAACCGCTCTGCTAACTCTTTTACAGATTTGAAGTTGGCACTTGCGCCACCCCCACCGATACTGGCCCGCTCATTCATCAAAGTTGTTAGCGCCACACGCCAGCCTTGACCGATTTCACCTAATCGTTGGCTGTCTGGGATGCGCACATCGGTTAGATAGACTTCGTTGAACGAAGAGCCGCCTGACATCTGTTTGATGGGAACCACTTCGATCCCTGGGGATTTCATGTTGACGACAAAGTAGGTCATCCCTTTGTGTTTTGGGACGTTAGGATCGGTACGGGTGACTAAAATCGCCCATTCCGCATATTGGGCCACCGTCGTCCAAACCTTTTGCCCGTTGATGATCCAGTCGTCACCATCACGCTCCGCTTTTGTGCGCAATCCGGCCAAGTCAGATCCGGCCGC
>JBGCDP010000098.1:0-3418 GCA_045105475.1 Anaerolineae bacterium | reverse complement strand
GTGTTGCGGGTAACCATCGCCTGGTGTGTGTAGCGCCAGTCTGCATAAAAGACGGTTTCGGCCGAATCATTCGTAATTTCGATAGGTTGAAAGCTGCCGGTCATGTAGTATGCATCTGCCATGCGGGTACAGATCGGGTTTTGGGCGTCTGTAGGAAGTACCCGAATTTCTGAGCGAATGGTGGGTGCTGTTAGCTTGGCACCAAATATAGCGGGAAGCTCGGTCAACTCACCCTCAGGGTTGTTGATGTAGAGCAGTGTGCCACCTTGGTTAACAAATAATTCGAGGGTGGCCCATTGATCAGCCGCAGGTGGGCCAAAAACGATAGCTGATTTGACTGTTGAGTCGAGTTTCGAGGTTAGATTGACCTGAGTTTGAGCCAGATAGTCTAGTAATGGTTGAATGGTGTTTTTTGGCCCATTGTTTAATAAGGCCACTGAAAATGATTGATGAATGGTCAAAACGTTTCTCCGATGAAATTGGTGCTTGGTGCGTAGACTGAATTTATCCGAAGGTGATTTTAACGGGGTAATGGTAACGCTAGATTAGATCGGCTGAATTGGTGATTTTTCTTACAGTTTGATCAATGTTTTCGTAGGCATAAGTTATATGTTTTTCAAGTTGTTTTTTGGTGAGAGTGTGGGAAGATGACAACGCAAATTGGCAGGACAATTAAAATCAATAGGGGTAAAAATATGGGTAGATTAAATCAATTTCATTTCACAGATGTCGAGAAAACTGAGTTGGCACGAAAAATTGAGGAAAGGTTTGCTGCGGCCGAAATAGACTCGATCATTGCAGTTGGGAGCAGTAATATTACCTACCTGACAAACGGGACTGTCTTTCCCTATATTGATCAAGGATTGATACACCCCGTGGCCATCTACATAAATTTCAAGACCAAACGTCGCGTCTTGGTCTGTACTTTTGACTTGGCTGATATTCCAGACCAATTAGGTTGGGATGGAGAAACGCTGGTTTATGAGCTAACTGAGGCGACGCCCGAAGAATCGTTAGCGGCCGCTTTGGCTCGCGAGCCTCTTGGGGATGGCGTTGTTGGGGCTGATTTTGAGCAGATGTCCGGCCGCCAGCTATCAGCGTTGCAAGCGATAATTCCTAACCAAACGATCCAGCCCGTTGATTCTATTTTAAGCGAACTGCGCATGACCAAAACGGCCGCTGAGGTCCGGCTGCTTGAAATTGCCGGCCGGATGGGAGATCGGGGTTTTATCAGCGCACTCAATCATTCAGAAGGGGCAGCTTTGGACAACTTAAGCTACCCGATGTGGGAGTATGGGGAGCGATTCAGAGTACATGTTGCAGAATTTGGCGGATCGGGTGTGGGGAATATGTCTATCCTGCAAGGGGAACGCGGCCGTGATTTGTACAGCAAAACGGGAACCCGCGAAATATTTAACGAGGGTGAATTCCTTCGCTTAGAGCATTCAGTCCATAATTATGGCTACTGGGCGACGGGCGCACGCACCGTCTACATCGGATATCCCGATCATGATGCGAATCAAGCTTGGGCTGACAATTTGGTTTTGAAAACAGCGGCCGTTGATGCACTTGTGGCTGGAAACAAAGCAAGCGACGTCTATGCAGCAGTAGCTGACATGAGTGGGGAAAAAGGAATTCCGTTTTGGCAAGTGAGTGATATCGGGCATGGTGTAGGGGCCTCTGAACGTGAGGCTCCGTATTTAGCCCCTTATGATCATACGATTCTGGCTCCAGGAATGGTTGTAGTTACATCCGTTTATACATTCAACAATAAGCAAGAGCTTATCTGTAACAAAGACCTATTCCTGATTACAGAGTCAAAGGCTGAATTGCTAACTTGGTACAAAAATTTTGACAGCCTCTATGCGCTGCATGGAACATCAGCCCGACACGGCTAGGGGAGTAGATTATGAAACACATTGAAAAACAGAGAAAAATTCAAGCGATCATCGCTGAGAACACGCTGGATGCCTTGGTATTGGGTGGCACATACAACATTCAATATGCAACAGGGGTTCGGATTGAGGCGGCACATGCTCAGCCAGACTTGGTGATGTTTGCTGCTTTTGTTGCTGGAAAAGAGCCGGTGGTGTTTGTGCCGAAAAGCTGGCAAGGTGTCGCTCGTCAAGAATGCACTTTCTCAAACGTGGTTGCTTATCGGCCGGACTTGCAGCCTATCGATGCAGCAGTTGAAGCATTAATCGATTGGTGCCCGACCGCTGGTCGAATCGGCATTGATGATGATGTGATTTCGGCCGCAGTCAACCTAAAACTGACTCAGGTGTTTGAGACTAAAGGGGTGAGTTTGATTAGCTGCGGAGACCATCTGGCCCATGCCCGAGCGGTGAAGACGGCTGAAGAGCTTGAACTGCTTAAAAACATCGCTTTTAAAACCGACCATGTGATCAACGGCCATTTTCACCATTTGAGTGCTGATCGACGACGAACCGCATCAGTGATTTCTGAGAGTGTGCGTGTGCATAGTTCTGAGCGAGATATTGAGATTGCAGGGTACAACGCGTGTGGACGAGCCATTATCGGCCAAAGTATGGCAAACTTCTGGGCCTATGCACCGAAATTTGGCTTCGCGGAAGCGGACATGACGCAAGAAAATGACCCGATGGTGATTGATTTGCTAACGTCAGACCAAGGGTATTGGAGTAATTCGACCCGAATCGCGATTAGTAATGACCAAATGTCGGCCGAGCAGGAAAAGATTTATGGGGAGCTGGTTAGATTGCGTAAGCTGCTAGTGGCTGGGTTAAGAGTCGGCCGGACGTGTTCGGCCGTTTATCACGAAGTTGTTGAGGCGAGCAAGAATGAAGGACTTTCACTGGTGACTCAGCTGAGTTTAGGTTTTTGTGTCGGCGTTTCTCCGATGGAAGGGCCATTGTTAGCTCCGGGTGATGAGACAATCATTGAAGAATCGATGGTGTTTGTGCTCGACCCAGTTGTGCAGCATAAGTCGCTTTTTTATCGCTCGCGTGACACGGTGGTGGTGAGTGATGAAGGGGCGGAGATTGTGAATTGGTACAAAGATTGGCGGGAACCGTATTTAGCGATTTTGGAGTTGTAAGCTGGACTTAGCTTGGCACTACTCCCTGTCACGGCACGTGACTGGGAGTTAAATTGAAATCAAATAATGCTTGTCTTCAGTTTAACTCCCAATCTCCTATGCTCACTGCGTGAGCCCGATGACAGGGAGTGAGTAATCTACTCCCCACTCAATAACTTTTTCCGACCCTTACCCGTAATCCCCAACGCCACACCTCCGTGTGAAAGCTGCTTCTCCTCAATCAACCCCTCGCTCAACATCTGAGATAGCCCCAGCTGAATCGTACGGTCACCCCGTCCTTGGAGCACACTGTATGCCTCTGAACTTAACGCCCGTTCATTGTCATGTAGATCACCGGTTAGT
>JBGCDP010000097.1:0-2992 GCA_045105475.1 Anaerolineae bacterium | reverse complement strand
TTCCGGCCGTAAACGAGCATGAAGGGTGAAAGGGCAAACAGAAGCGCGGCCGATAAGCCTCCCCACACCCCTAAACGATAGCGGCCGAAGCTATACACGGCCGGAATCGCTAACACCGCAACAAAACCGGTAAACCATGTCGCCATTTGAACATTGGCTCCAAAGATGGCATAGGGAATGGCGTAAAGCCAAACGGTAGCCGGGAAGTTGGGCACCCCGACTGAAGACTGCATCCCCAGCTCGGCAAAATCCCCCTCAAATACCATACGCAAGGCGATCATGCTCACCCTGGCTTCGTCGAAGCTGAAAGAGTGGGTCCCAATCCAGCCAAAGCGAAAAAACGCACCGGCCAGAATGATGCACACCAAAAATAACTGAGGGGCAAACTTTTTGAATTGACTTGCTTTCACCGGCCAAGTTTATCACCGATGAGTTTGGCTCTCTCTTGAATTTCAGGAAACTTGCTAAATTGATAAATGCGGCTTTTTAATTACGTCACACAGAAGCTTCGTTTAGGGGAAGCTCTAACATAAATTTCGCCCCTTGATTAACCCCGGCCGACTCCACCCCAATTTTCGCGTCAATGATTTCTGCAAGCTGCTTTGCCAGATACAAACCAACCCCAAGGCCACGGATCGTTCCAGCATTTGACCCACGTTCAAACAACTCGAAAATCTGACCTCGTTCTTTGATTGGAATCCCAATCCCTTGATCAGACAATTCAATAACGAGCTTATTCGCTACAACCGCAAAACACCCTTGAACTTGATGTTGACTAAATTTAAACGCATTCGATAAAAGCAATTCAGTAATCTTTTCAACAGTAATAGGGTCTGTGTGAATCACTTTGCTATCCGGCATTGTTTCAAACGAAATCACAAAACGGCCGGAGATGCCCAACTCTTTTTCAACCTGCTTTAAATTGTCTGAAAGAGAAGTGCAAAAGTCAGATAGAGGCATTGATTCAGTGATAGTCGCTAAATTTCCAGCTTTAGATTCACCCACACTCTCAACATCTCGGATCAGAGAGGTCAGATTCACGATCGATTGCTGAATGATAGCGACATGTTTATCACGCTGAGCATCTGACAATTTTGACAAATATGTACCGACCAACGTCGCGGAGCTATTGATAGCTGCAAGCGGTGTTCTAAATTCATGTGAAACGACCTCGATCACACGCGACTTGAGCTGATTCAGCTTTTCGGTTTGATCAAGTGACCGACGTAAATTCTGCGCAAGCTGCTTTTCTCGTGTGAGCGAATTATGCAATTGCTCCGTCTGTGCATTGACAAGCCGTTTTAACTCAACCGATTGTTGACGCAATATTTCCGCTTCTTTTTGCTCCTTCTCGATTTGATGCTTTGTTGTGAGCAAATTTAACTTAACTATGGCTTGATTATGGAGCTCTTTAATAACGGCTGCGTGATATTTTTCATGATGGCGTAAAGCCGCCGAAACTTCTCCTGTTTGTTTAAAAAGAGTATAAAGGCCTAAATGAGCCTCTTCCTGAAAAGCGGTAATAAAAGGATCTTCAGTCAGTTCAACAAGCCTCTGAAAGCCTGCAATCGCCTCTGTGACATGTCCTAAATGTTGAGCAAACCTAGACCGCTCCCGAATGATCAAACTTTGCAAGAAACGATTAGACTCCTTTGCAACCAATTGATTTGCAATATCTAAGTGGTTTTTGGCTTGATCGATTTGCCCCAGCCCTAAATAAGCTCGATGAATTTTAGAATGAAGAAATATCAGCGTCTCTCCATAAATTTGCTCCGACAAGTTTAAATCAAGCCCCATCAGCCCAAATTGAAGCGCAGCAGTGAACATTTGTTGATCAAGCGCATCAAAGCACATGTTGTTAATAATCGATACTTGCCGCTCAATGTCACCTAGCTCACGATATAGTTTCAAAGCTAAATTATTGTGCTGGAGTGCAAGCTCATAATCTTTTGTTCGAGAAATCACCAAAGCTATGCCTAAATGTGCTCTCGCGATATTCCACTTATCTTGAAGCTGTTCGCTTATTTCTAATTGTTTTAGATAGTAGTGTAGGCTTTGCTCATGGTCTCCAAGTCGAAAATAAGCGATCCCGAGAGCACCTGCACCATGCGGGAAATAACGCTTATCCGGCAACTTTTCTAACTCAGAAAATGCAGCATGACCCAGCTTTAGCGCCAGATCATATTCGAGATCATTTTGATACAGCCAACTCAGGCAGGCATTAATGTTTGCTTGAGCTTGAACAAACTGATGATTTGAGGCATCTAACTTTTGAACCAAAGTGTTTGCCTTTTGGCATAACTTCATCGCTTGAATTGCATCTTTAATATGGAACTCAATTGATTGTTCAAGTAGGTCATTTATTTGTTCAACAATATGGGTGGATGATGACATGAGTTGGTGTTGTCTCTAACTCTAGGGTCACTATGCTGAAGTTATCTGAGAAACCAAGGTTCCTTCCTTTATTTATTCCTGTGTAATTACATATTTGAGAATTTGAATGACTTGGTCTGGTGTAGTCGCCCATGCTAAGGCGGATGCATCAACCTCTTTGAGTGGATGGATAACGTTCTCATCATGCAGCGTAATGTAAGGGGTGTCTAACGCAGCGCAATAGCCCGCATCAAACGCCGCATTCCACTGTTTATATTTATCCCCAAAACGGATGACAGCCACATCACAATTCTCAATCAACGTACGTGTCCGAATCGCATTGACTTTGGCCGATTTATGATCCCGCCAGAACTGTCTGTCTTCGGCCCCAAGCAGATCCCCGGCTGCGTCACTGGCATCGTGATTGGTGACGGCCGAGCTAAATTCGATGGGCAAACCTGCCTCTTCACATCCCTGTTTGATTTGATCTCGCCAATCTGTGTGTATTTCACCTGAAAGATAAACGTTCCATTCCATAATTTTTATTCCTTCAATAATTTTTGGAGGTTATCCAAAACCTCTTTGCTAGGTTCTTTCACTGGGGAGCTTACCAGCTCTT
>JBGCDP010000096.1:0-3297 GCA_045105475.1 Anaerolineae bacterium | reverse complement strand
CCAGTGCCATGGGATCAAATGCTGTTGGTTGTATGCAACCTGCACCATGTGCTCTGCCATCGTTCCTTGGCCGAATGCGATTGGACCCGCGTAGGGCTGGCCTTGTGGCTGGCTTGAACGCATTTCGGTGCCGTTTGAATGGCTTACTCGAATCGGCTGGTCCATTTGGTAGTCACCACTTGAATGGGTCGTACTGGCATTAATCGGAATGTCGAGGGGAATCGAGTCGGCCCACATGTAGCTGGCAGGGGTCTTTTCGACGGCCGTTGGGTGCATGACCACATCGTTTCCTTCGATGTAAAACAGTTTCGGTGCGGTCCCTTGCTCTGGCTTGCGTACTGTAACAGGATGCCGTGCCAATAATCCGCTAATTTCGCTTGTCGGGTCGTTCATGTCTCCGGCGATAATCGCATGTTCGGGACAAACGACGACGCAGGCGGGGTCGAGGCCGATGTCGGTGCGGTGGGCGCAATAGTGACATTTGGCGGCCGTGCCGTTGTCTGGATCGATGTGGATCGCATCGTACGGACACGCTTGCATGCATGCTTTACAGCCGATGCAGAAGTCATTGTCGAATTCGACGATGCCGTCAGCCCGCTGGTACATCGCTTCTGTTGGGCAGATGCGTGTGCACGGTGGGTTGGCGCAGTGGTTACAGCGAGTGACCTGAAAGTGGCGACGGGTATCTGGGTAATTGCCGGTTTCGACGTATTTGACCCAGGTCCTGCTGACAGAAAGGGGGACTTCGTTTTCTGACTTACAGGCTACGGAGCAAGCATGACAGCCGATACATTTTCGGTTGTCGATGACGAATCCATAGTTCTTTTGCGGATGTTGGAGTTCTTGGATTTCTAAAGCCATAATGGGGAGTGGATAGTGGTTGGTGATTAGTGGTTAGTATCTAGTCACCGCCAACTAATCACTAGTCACTTTCATATAAAAGACAAACGACCCATTCTCTTCATATTGATCAGCGATTTCATGCCCACACTGTCCGGCCCAAGCGGTGATACTGCTCGGGGCGTTGAGGTCGGTTGCGGTTATCTGTAAGATGTCGCCAACTGCAAGTTGCCGTACTTGTTTGATGACGGCTAATAGCAGATGGGGGCAACGCAGGCCGCTGAAATCTGAGGAATGGGTAGCGGTTAGTGTGGTTTCCATAAAGATAGAGTGAATGGTAGCAGGTAAGGGGTTGTCAGGTGTCGGGTGGGGTGATGAACTTTTTGTCCTACTTATGGAGGACAAACAAGCGAGTAACGCAGAGTTAAAACTTTGCTATCTATAGGTATTTGGACTTTATGGCTTGAGTCAAAGGCTACTCAATAATTGCTTAAAGGCTATGTTAAATGATGAGATGAGAGGGTCGTTACGTGGCGAACTGCAGAACTTATAGTTGAATCGATGTTGTAGCCACCCCCGTGGATGGAAAGGATTGGGCATTTTTTTGTGATGGCATAGTTCATTACAGTTTGTGTCATTGTCTCAAATATATTCTCATCCCAATTTGTGATTTCCTCTCCACAATCATCTTTGTGAGCATCATACCCGCAAAAAATCGTGATCAAGTCCGGTTCAAAATCTAGATGATTCAAGGTATTGCGAAATGCCTCTAGGCTTTGCTCAGCACGGTAAACAACTCCTTGATATTTCAGCTCTTTGACATCTTGATCAGAATACGCCTGATGGATGAGAGGAATATTGGTATGGCCCATTTCTTTCCCTACTTTTGATGAGCCTTGTCTAATCACTCTCATGAGGGACATGTACAAATCCAACCCACTATGTATGCTTAAGCAATGGACATCAGGATCATTTTCAAATATTGATTGGGTTCCATCTCCATGATGGATGTCCCAATCAATAATCAACACTTTTTTGAAGCCTTTCTTTTGTGCATAACGAACCGCTACTGCTTGTGGATTTAATAGGCAATAGCCATGTCCCCAGTCAGAATAACTGTGGTGGCCACCCAGTGAGAATAGATATGCAGCATCAAGACCGCCTTCTGCCATCTCATCAATCGCTTGCTGCATGCCACCTAATCCGGCTTGGTAGCCTGGAAAACAGTATTCCAACCCCGTGCATTCCATTCCTAATCTGAGATCTTCAACTTTGTTTCCATTTGATAGTGATTGAAGTTTAGACAAATAGCTTTGAGTATGAACTGATAGGAATTCTTCAAGCTTGGCTATTCTAAGTGGTAGATGTTGATAGTTATTTTCGATTTGATCGGCCAATCTTCGCCTGATTTCAGCATAATGAGGATAGGATTTGCCGACAAAATCAATTTCTGAAGCGGGTTTTGAGGTCGCACAAGTTTCAGGGTGGAGGTAGATTTTGAACATTAAATTTAAGTTAAGACAGCTTCGCCTTTATAATTATGTATGACCTATTTTATGAAACCTAGGCAAGATGGCGGTATTCCAAGCTACGGTTCTGTGAACTAGCATCGATATTAGCAAACTTGAGAAAATTTAAATGACTATTTTTAATCGCCAAGAACACCAACAGAAACATTATCAAAAAGAGCCAAAAGATTTTTCACCGCAAGATGGTTCAACTAAAGTTGTCGTTTTAGGCTCCGGCAACCCCTTTCCGAATCCGCATCGCATGGGGCCGTCATTTGCGGTGATTGCCAATGGCACGCCCTATTTTGTCGATGCAGGCGAAGGGATTTGGCGCTCAATCGGCCGGGCGGTTATCCATCATCCGGCCGTGCTTGAGCCAGTAATGACGCTCGACCGTTTACGCTATCTATTTCTCACCCACCTGCACGGCGACCACACCATCGGCCTCCCATCTTTTTTGCTCAGCCCGTACAAATTTAATGCACCCCACGCCAAAGAAATCTACGGCCCGTTGGGAACTGCAAATATGGTTGAGCATATTTTAAAGGCGTACGAGGTTGACATCGATGCGGCGTGGACACGCTCAGGCCATAATCCGGCCGGGTGGCGGGCCAATCCGCACGAATTTAATGTGCCAGGCATAATCTTTGAAGACGAGAATGTGCAGGTTGAAGCGTTTCGTACCCAACATGCTCCGCTCGATAACTGCTGGGCCTACCGTTTTACAACGGCCGATCGGGTCGTGGTGCTGGGGGGCGACGGCCGGTACAACGAAGGGTTGGTGCAGGCAGTTAAGGGAGCGGATTTGTATCTCGCCGATGTGGTATCTGAAGAGAACTTAAAACATGCCCCGTGGGGCGGTGAGCTTGAAGATAAAGTAGACGAAATCAAGAAATATCACCTGTTGCCCCGTGATTTGATCCGCATTCAAAAAGAGACAGGGGTGAAA
>JBGCDP010000095.1:0-12021 GCA_045105475.1 Anaerolineae bacterium | reverse complement strand
TGATAGGGTCATCTGTCTTGAATATGGTTCAGATGACTGAAGCTGTTTAAGTTAGACATCAGCTTTAAATTGTTCACACTTAACCCTTTCGAACACTAGTCACTACGGAGTGAATTTCAGAAAGTTTCTAGGTAGATTTTTGTCATCACATTTTTCTAATACTCGGTGCTGAAAAGCCATCTGTGAGAGATTAATGGCTGTAAAAAGCTCCTTTTCAACCAAGCGTGATTCGAAATTAGAGGAGCTAACTCTCTAAATTTGACCCTCGTTCATTCTATATAATTGCAGTTATTCTACTAAATGATGTACGTGACGTTATATGTATGTAGCTATCTGAAATTAGACCGGCTTGCAGGCATGTAGACAGACATGCAAGCTGTAGCCGAATAACTTCCCTCTTTTGTTTTTTTAGACTCTTTTTAAGATTATGCTGATTAAACCCTGCCTCCTAACAGCTTAACATGATAGAAGACAGGGTTTTAGTTTTCAGCGATGGCGAGTTAGCGCTGTGCAGCCTCTGATCGGATCCAATGCTCTATTAGTCCTCTAAAGTGAGCAATGTATTGTTCATGTTCATTCTCAGGGAACATTCCACGTACCGTATTGACTAAAATATGGTCGAAATCTTTGCTGCGAGCATATTCCCACATGGTTTCATCTAAGTGCTTAAGATGGGTTATTTTAAATTCCTCAAAGCGTTCTGTCTCAAAGTGGGCATCGGCTAAAACTTCATAAGCACGTAATTTCTCAATATATGAACGATCTGACTCAGCGATATCAAAATAAGATTTGATGTCCATCGTCACGTGCATGGGCCGGTCGGTCACAATCCCGAAAATACTCCAAGCAAGCAGTGATTTGATCGCCCATGGGAAGTAATAATGTAGGCTTGTGATCGCGATATCCGGGCACGCATTGGCAAAGTCGATGGGCCACATGACCCCATCTTTTAAGATCGTTTCACAAGAGTTAAAGTCCCAACGGAAAAATGCATTAATTACTTTGGTGATAATTTTTGCTTCTTCCCCTTTTTCTGCGCTCAAGAAATTATGATCAACTTTGTACCGGCCGTGCATCGGTTGAGAAGGATCATAATTCAGCGAGATGACCTGTGGCCCTATTGCTAATGAGCGAACAAACACATCATAGTTGTCGAGCCCTGCTTGGAGATGCATAAGCGTCTGACCAGACTCGTCATAAGCTCTAAGTAAATCTTCTTCATTTTTTATTTGAGAAACGCCGCGCCAGCCTCCACCGTCAAATGGTTTCATGAATAATGGATACTGAATGTCGGCCGCAATTTCAGATAGATTAAAGAGGTCGTGATAGTTGGCCGCGGTTGTTTCAAACTTGCTCTGATACGCTTCCGGCCCCATTTTTGGTGGGATGAGCCACGTTTCAGGTATGTTTAGCCCTAGCTTCACCATTGCACAGTAAGCCGTATGCTTTTCCATGCTTTGAAATGTAAATGGATTGTTTAGTAAATAAACTCGGTCAAGTAGGGCTACCTTTTTTAGCCATTCTCGTGGCTGATAGTGCCAATAAGCTAAGCGATCAATTACCAAATCGTACGATGTGGGCGCGTCTAGTCTGAATGGATGAATACGCACTCGTTCGACATCGATTTTATAGGTTACATTTTTATATTCAATTTTTTGGGCAAAGCGACGTGCCAGCCCTTCAAACGCTGCTGGCCAGTCTTGCTCGTCACCAATTAATAGCCCAATCTTTTTGTTCACCATAGCTCATATCTCCTTTTTTAATTCCACTTTCGTTCTCTTTGCACCTATGCTGTTTTAAGCATATTTTTTCCCCAGATGATGGACTACTTGTTTACGCCACCAGTGCCAATGATGCTCAACATTTTGCCCCCAGATGTCTCTTTCATGGCTAATTCCCTTTTCTGTTAATATATCTGCTAATCGATGTGTCTCATCTAAACATTTTTCTTCCCATGCGCCCTGCCCACAGACCAGTGCAATATGGGTATTGTGGCGCACATGGTCAAGCCCCGCACCGTGTAAGTTAGGCACAAATGCCATTGGGTTATTGAAATAGACTTCTTCTGACTCACTTTGCACATCCATGATTTTTTCTAAATCATATCGGCCGCTCATGCCCAAGGCGTAGTTAAAGAGATGTGGATACTTTAATGCCAGTGTTGCCGCATGGAATGCTCCTAAACTGCACCCGACTAAACCTATTTTAATATCTGGTGCATTGCAGTCATGTCTGATTGTAGGAACCAGATTTTCAATAATAAAGTTTTGGTAGTTGTTGTAGATAACCGCTCTCCAATGTGGATCTTGCCCATTGTTTAGCCATGATTCATTGTCAACAGAAGGTGGGCAATATATTTTGACCCTCCCACCATCAATCAGCGGGGAAATGGCTTGGATCATTTCATTGTTTTCAAAGTCGAAATAGCGGCCGCCGCCTGATGGAAAGGCGATAATTGGGGCACCATAGTGGCCATAAGCAAGCACGTCCATCTCGGTATTTAATGCCGGGCTATAAATTTTTTCGTATCGTCTTTGCATGATTTCTTGTACCGATTTTTATTTGTTTCCGTTTATTGGGAAAAGATATCTTAGAACTCGATCAAAACGTTGCGACCAAGCATGTTCACTATGATCTGCACCTCGATCTAGATAGTGTTGCAGATTCTGCCCGTCAACAAATCCTTTTTCAAGCAATATTTCGCTAGCCAGAACCGCTTCAACTTGGCCATCGTCACCTTCTCCATTCGTTCCCACCGTACCGCTATCTATCCATAATCGAATATCAGGCGGTTGAAGCCGACGAAGCCGTTCAATTGTCTCATATTTGCCATTTTCATTGATGGTTGTCCAAATAGAGGGTGACATGGCAGCATGGTTTTTGGCGAAGTCTGGATAGTCCCATGCGAGAAAAAGCGAGAATAGCCCTCCCATTGATGACCCACAAGTAGCGACGTGCTGGCGCCCGGCTTTGACTCGATAGTTGTTCTGCATGTATATGGCTACATCTTTAATGTAGTAATCGGCCGTTTTGTTCGCACGCCCTCGAATCCAGTTTAGCCTTTTATTACGAATGGGTAGGCGACTGTAGGGAGGTAAATATTCTTTGATGCGAGCTTCCCCACCATGGCTAATGCCTACAATGATGCATTCCGGCATTTGGCCATTTTCGATTAAACGGTCTGCGATTACATCTGCTTGCCAAGACCCTGCGTAGCTATCATCTACAAAAGCCTCAAAAACATTTTGACCATCATGCATATACAAAATGGGATATTCACGATGGGAGTGTGATTCATAGCCTCGTGGCAGGTAAATATATAGCGGCCGTGCCGATAGCCGGCCGGTAAACTCATCAACTCGCTTCACTTGCGACAGTGAGACATCTGCTGCTGGCTCATAGTTAAACAACTGCTGTTCTTGGACCCAAATCGATTTCAATGGCGTTTGGAAAAACTCATTGTCATGTGGCTTTACATAGTCTCCCGACTCTAAAAGAATGCGAAATTCTAACTCGTTCGCGTGATCAAATTTTGCGACCCATGCACATCGTGAACTGCGTTGATACTGGTTTAACGATATTTGGCGGACTGCGCCCGTCTCATCCTTGATTTCAAGAAGTGGGTTAATTTCATCGCTAATAAAAACGACTTGCACATTCTCTCGATTAGCCAAAGTAATTCCAAGGTGGTAGTTAAATAAACGTACGGAAACGTATCACTTAGAGAGTGTATTGTCAAAAGAGTTCCATGGCTGAGATTGGCGTAGCAACGCTTGATAATTAGCGAATCAAACTGAGCATTGTAGACATCAATTGATGTAAATAAAAACTGCTCAAAAGATTTAATTCTTTTGAGCAGTTTAATTTATATGCAGGCTCTAAGTTTATGTTTTACGTTAAGCGTTGGCGGACTCGACTTCCGCCTCTTCACGTGCTAAAAATAAAATTTCGAGGGTTCCATCAGTAAGAGATCCACCGCCTGTTTTACGCTTGGCAAGTACGGCCGGGAGAATCATCTCACGCTTGAAATTTCCGATAGTCACAAAGAGCTCATCGCCACGTTTGCGCAATTTGACATCACCACCTTCGACAAATGGGATTGGAATCCTTAGGATAATTGAGCCGTCATCTTGCTCGATAATTTCTTGCACCTTTCCACTATAGAAGATTTGTCCAGGGTCATCATCTCCAAAGGTGTCGGCCGCCATTTGGGACAATGCCTCTAGTCCGACAACCTCACCTGCATAATAGGGGGCATATTTGATGGGCAACGGCATGAAATTATCTTTGATCATGCCCAGATATTTTTGCTGGATTTCATGCTTCGTCTGATAAAATTCCCCTTGGTTGGGATCTTCTGCCATGACACGATTTACAACAGCCAAATCGGCGGGGTAATTGAACAGCCCCAAATAACCTAATGCGCGCTCAGCTTCTTTCATCACCATCTTTTCTGGTGTTAAAACCACTCGGTAACTGCTGATTGTTGGGTCGCTCAAAATGTCTCTGAGCTCTTCGGTTCCCTTTTGAAGCGTATAAATTGCGTCGATAATTTGAGTTGGCCCTTTCAACAAACGGCCCGCAAATGGCTTGATCGCCCGCATCGCCCCTTTTTCAAACCGAGACAAGTGAGACGCATACCATGAAAAAGTATCGGGCATGGTTAGTAAGCGTATGGTTTCACCGGTAGGTGCGGCGTCAATAATTACCCGATCAAACTGTTTTTCTTTGGCTTGCTTATTGATATGTAGTAAACAAACGATTTCATCCATGCCGGGGAAAGCTGATAGTTCGTCTGCGACGACTTTGCTAATCCCTTTACCCGCAATAACGTTTGAGGAAAATTCTTGTAATTTGTCCCAATTGTTTTGAATATCAGCAACTGCACTAATTTCCTGTGCCCAGAGGTTTTCGGTAACTTCTACCGGGTTTGGACCCAGCTCCATATCTAATGAATCTGCCAAACTGTGTGCGATATCTGTGCTGGCTACAAGCGTTTTGTATCCCATTTGAGCACAGCGTAATGCGGTGGCGGCCGCTGTGGTGGTTTTGCCTACCCCACCTTTGCCTAAATAGAGAATAATTCTCATGTGATTTTATTTCAGGGCCTGCGGTTTGTTACAGGGGCCTGCTCCATATCAAGGGATATTAGTGAAAATAGGTTTTTAATCACTGTGAATCACCTTGTTGTTTTTATTGGTTAATGGCTGACTTTACGTTTCTCACCGGTTGGTGTTGCAAGAGACACATCTTTTTCTAATTGTAGATTAGTTGGAACCGAAAAAGAAAAGCTGCTTCCTTTACCCACGGTGCTGTTTACAATCAGCTTGCCACCCATTTGTGCCACAATTTTACTTGAAATAGCCAATCCTAACCCTGTTCCTTGATATTTTCGCGTTAGCGAGCTGTCAGCCTGTTGAAATGGAAGGAATATTTTCTGACGCATATCTTCGTTTATTCCGATCCCATTGTCTTTGACAGTAAATTCAATGAAGTCGCCTTCGCACTTTATATAGAAATCAACTTGCCCATTTTCTGTGAACCGAGTGGCATTTGAAAGCAGATTCAGCAAAACTTGTTTTAAACGGACTCGATCACTATAAATTTTGTCGACAGTGTTCGTTTTCAATATATTGAGCTGGTTGTTGTTTTTGGCCGCTATGGGCTTAAGCATACTTTGAATATCTTTTATAAATTCATCGAGATCAAACCAATCTGCAAAAATTTCGAGCTGATCTGCTTCAGCTTTGGATAAATCTAATATGTCTGTGATTAGGTCAAGTAAATGACGGCCGGATTGTGTAATGCGGCTAACGTCTTCAGTAATAGTTGGGATTTCTGTAGGCAAACGCTCTAGTTCTACGAGCTCTTCAGAAATCATTTCTCCATATCCAATAATCGCATGTAAGGGTGTGCGAAGTTCATGGCTCATATTGGCTAAAAAGACAGACTTCGCATTATTGGCTTGTTCAGCAATTTCTTTAGCTTTTTGCATTTCTCGATTGCTGTTCACTAACTGCTGTACTGTGAATCGTAAAATAAAAAATAAAACGGCCGACAATGTTGCAGCAATAACCGTCCCTGATATCGGATCATACACATCTTCTTGAAAGGTTAAAAAACCAGATGTTTCAGACCAGTATAAAAAGATGATTAGACAAAGATTACTAATTGATAGGATAGTGAGCCATTTTTCACCGAAAAACATAGTGATCAAAATCATCATCACAATTAAGCTTTGAAAACCAAAATCAGTAACACCCTCACCCGCCAGCGCTCCAACGTAATTCCCAAAAATTGCGCTCCCTAAGAGAGCCGCCAAAAGCGGCCGATAGTTGGCCCCTCTTTTAATTTTATATAGCCCACTGAAGCAGAAGATCAACGGCAAAAGAGCGGTAATTAAGGAAACATAGTTTTGTTGGTATATAAACAAAACTGACAAAATGACTGTCCCAAAACTACCGATTAGCAATAGATTCCGGGCTAGATGATTATAGAGAGTCTCGAGTTCATCTTCTTTTTTAGGCAGGCTAATCAACGTTTGAATCGCCTCTTGGATGTTACTGCGCAGTTTTTGCATCATGAGAGATGGCCTCATAGATTCTGATGGATGATCTTTATGCTAGATTTTCAACTTGACTTGGTGCAACCGTTAAAAAGTTATCCCGTATTGAAGAAATATTAAATCTGAGCTTAAAATGCTGAATGGCATGTGAATAAAAAAACAATGAAGAAGGTGGCCTTCTTCAATTTAAATTAGAATGACAATCCGGTATGGAGTTTGACGAGATGACAAAATATAACGAATTACAAGAACAACTGGAGGCGTTGCCTCATATTAGCCCACATCAAGTTCACCAGTGGGTGAATTTACAAGAAACAATTGACAAAAGTAAGGACTATTTAGTCATGGCTGTCCCTGAGGCTCAGGCGAGTGTGGATCAAGCACGCCGTATTCTTGAGCAAAAAACATGGACGCTTGTATTTTTTGGCGGCACTGGTGTCGGTAAAAGTACGCTGATTAATTCACTCCTCGGCCGGAACTTGCTCCCGACCGGTGCTGTTACAGCTGTGACTGGCACTATCGTTTATATAGAGCAGGCTGGTGAGGGCGAAAAAGAGTCTTTAACTCTAAACTATTGGACTCGGCAAGAATTTGCAGAGCGGGTTATACGCCTTTGCTCGTTGGCTGAAATTCCACCATTTGATATCACCAGCTCTGGTGAGCGTGACCAAGCCCGTTATGATATCGAAGGGATTTTGGAAGCGAATCGAGATGCGGCTAAAACCGAACGGGATGAGTACCTAGAGATCTTGATTGATTGCCTCCAAACTTTTGAGAACCATCAAAATATGTTTGAGATGGATCAGCCAGCCCCGGCCGTTTATGACTTGGCCGATGAGACCGCATTGACCCATCTGCGTGAAGATGGTTTCAAGGGATCGTCCCAACGTCAGATTCGATTGGTAAAATCAGCAACATTTAAGATTCAACCAAAAGAAGGTGTAGCCAATCTCCTAATGGGTGGTTACTTACGCATCGTTGACGTTCCAGGTTTGGGTGCAGGGATGCGCTTGCATGAAGAAATCACGCTTGAAGAAATGAAAAAGAAAGATGCGATGATTGTGTTGGTGACAGATGCCGGCCGTCAGCGTGTCGATGAGATGAAATCACTATCGGCAGTCCACTGGGTCAAAGACAACCGTCTTTTCGGCCTGCGCGGTGCTGATTTAGATGATGCCTCTGGTAAGATTTTTGTGGCTGTAAACGGAGCCAATGTTCGCCAAGCGTATGATCGTCTGAATTCAGGTTCACAGGGTGAGGCTGAAGTTAAAGAAGTTCTCCGCCACATCGCTCCAAATTACTGGGAACGCTACAACAAACGAGGCAAAAAAGGGCGTCCATACTTCATGGTCATGACACCCTCAGCTTTGTACGTGCAGGATCCCAAAGGGGCACCAAGCGAATTTAAGAGCGAGACGCAGAGAATTCTGAGCGAATTTGAAGACCAGCTTGATTTAGAGGCAAATGCAAAACTGACCTCAAAGGCGACAAAAGAAGCTTTGCTTGAGTTAAGTGAAATCCCGCAATTGCGGGAGGCACTTGTTGGCTACATTCAAAATGAGCGTGTTGCCACTCAGCTCAAAGAAGCAGCTACCCGAGTTCGCCAAGCGATCTCAGGTTTACGCAGCCACTATGAAAACGAACTGGCCGGTCGTGGTGTATACCCTCCATTCAATCTTGGGTGGGAAGCATTACAGCAAAAACGGTATGAGAACTTGTTACGCCGGATGCAAAAAGAATTGCCGCGGACGTTCCATTCGGCCTTGCTCGATTTGAGCAACCGGACAAACACAGACGGCCGCTTTCGCAGCTTGTTGGCACCTAGCCTCAGCAGCGTTAAAGCCAATGTGGAAGAGACGATTCGCCGTGAAATCGATGATCTGCTGGACAGTTACGGGACAGAGCAGTGGGATGATCGTGATGTAACCTATGACAATTTGGTCTGGGGAACGAGCGGCATTGAATTGCCGATCCGCCGGATTTTGTTCCAAGTCGAAATGGTGATGCAGCAAGCGGTTTCCCGCTTTATGCCATCTGTGGCAGATGTGGTTGCTCGTGAGCTACAGCAAACGATGGAAACGCATGAGCTTAAAACCCGCTTAACTCGGGCTGAATACAACCAAGAGTACACCTATACGCTTTCAAGTGTTCCAGGTGAGGCATTTGATCTAAACGGTGCATACGACGCGATTTTGGAAGCGGTGATGCAAAAATTCCGCGAAGTGGTTGAGCATGCGACGATGTATGAATTGATGAAGCCAGAGCGCTCGATTCAGTTTAAGTTGGATGCGGCCGAATCATTGTCGCTCCCAACCAATGAGCGTATTTTAGACATCGCGCTAAACGGCACGCAGTCAGTGCAAGCCGAACTTGCTGCTGCTGCTGAAAAAGCAGGTATTTCTCCGAACGGTGCAGTTCCTCAACCTGCAGTCGCAGCACCAGCATCGGTTCCGGCCGATGATGGGATTGAAATTAATTTTCTAGATACGGCCGATGATGGTGGCTTTGCGATCAATTTGGCTGAAGATGCTGAAGGGATTGCGGTTCAAGGCATTGACTTGGGTGAAACAGAGCACAGCTACGCAGATCGCCTAGATGATGTGGCTGTGAAATCTCGTGAACTGTTCGGCCAAATCGTTGATGACTTATTCGGTGACGATGAATTATTGCCACGTTTACGCCGTCTATTCTGGATGGAAGCGACTAAGGCGGAGCAGTCACTGAACGAAGAGGTTATCCGGCCGCTATTGCGCAATCATGATCGCGCCATGACGGATGATGCTCTGCGCGAAGCGATGGAAGTTGATCTTGAATCTGTATCTGATATTGAAGGAATGATGCGGATTTGGGAAGGACTCAATGAGCTTGAAGGCGAAATGATGGTTTAAACCCTCATCTGACAATAACATAGTTAATCAAAAGGCTGATCTCGAAAGAGGTCAGCCTTTTTTGTTTTATATCTTTGGCCTGTTGCTTTGACCAACATATGAGCGACTTGGCCTATATTCATTATGCTGATTCAATCTCAGCTAGTGGCTTAGGCTTTGCCCTTGTCATATTCGGCTTGTGAGGTGGTTTTTACAGGTTAAAAAGCAGAAAGTTACAAAAGTATTAATTTGAATGTAGGTGAGTAAGGTACTGAAAGATAGGGTTGTCCATTCATTGGCTCGATATTGTGAAAAAAATAACAATCATCGAACTAAACCCTCAAACTTAAACAAACTAAAGACTAAAAACACTTCTTATTTTACTTAGATGGAGAATTATGACTGCGCTAGAAAACTATCCAGAAAAAGAAATTAAAAAATCTGAAAAAACATTTTTACAAAATAACTGGCAAAAGATTGTCGGCTTTATTTTATGGGCCGCCATTATCGGAACCTATGTTTGGTACCAACAATCTAATAATTTAACCGTAGAGCAGATGGCTCAACAACTTGCTGAGTTGCTTCAATCACCTTGGGGCGCACTTATCTTTATTGCCGCTTATCTCATTCGGCCGCTGATCTTTTTCTCTGCCACGGTTCTTACGATTGTGGCCGGGGCGATTTTTGGCCCTATATGGGGCGTTGTTTTGACCGTTATTTCCGCCAATGCTGGTGCCATGATCGCATACACAATCGGCCGTTTCTTTGGTGAAGACATCATCGATGATGAGAAAGAAACCTCTTTGCTGCAAAAATATGGTGCTCGCATGCGTGAGTCGAGCTTTAACACCGTGTTTATCATGCGTCTAATCTTTTTGCCTTATGACTTAGTGAACTACATGAGCGGATTTTTACGCATCGACTGGAAATCTTTCTTGCTTGCAACCATTCTTGGTTCATTGCCTGGGACAATATCATTCGCACTATTTGGTAGCTCTATCAATATAAGCGAAGGCATCAGCAATGCTGAATTTAATCCTTGGGCATTTGGTGCCTCAATCGCTATATTTATTGTGAGCTTGGGTATTTCTCGTTTCGTTAAAACGAACGAAAGTACAGAAGCTGCTGCAGCTTAAGACAGCAGACAATAGGGAGCCTGTCTTTCAACTTGATAACTTGGCTTCTCGATTCTTGAGATTAATAGAATAACGAAGAGTAAAGCCTGAGACCAAGAAAAACTAACATTATGAGTATCGAAATATTACCTGTAGATAATAAATACAATCAAAAATTAATCGCCAATGTTCACCCAACTGATTGGGTTAATCCAAAGCCTGATGGGAAATACAACCTTGTCGTCATTGGTGGCGGATCGGCCGGGCTTGTCGCGGCGAGTGGTTCTGCAGCTCTTGGAGCAAAAGTAGCTGTCATAGAAAAAGGTTATTTGGGCGGCGACTGTTTAAACTATGGCTGCGTTCCTTCAAAAGGGCTAATCAGGGCTGCAAAAGCGGCCGCGGGTGTTCATGAGGCTGGGCGTTTCGGTGTTCAGGTTCCTGAGGGCGTGACTGTAGATTTCAATACCGCCATGAACCATGTGCGTAAAGTTCGCTCTGATATTGCACCTCACGACTCAGCCAAACGCTACACCGATCTTGGGGTAGATGTTTACCTCGGCGCCGCTCGATTTACAGGACCTAATACGGTTGAAGTAGACGGAATGACGTTGGAATTCAATAAGGCAATGATTGCAACAGGGTCTCACCCGGCCGTAATTCCTATCCCGGGCTTAGCGGAGACAGGCTTTTTAACGAACGAGACGATTTTTAATCTGACTGAACAACCTGAAAGTTTAGCCGTTATTGGTGGTGGACCTATCGGTAGTGAACTGTCGCAAGCGATGCAGCGTTTAGGCACCCAAGTTTATTTGATCGATCTGGCCGATCACATTTTGTCTCGTGAAGACGAAGATGCGGCCGCAATCGTACAAGATGCACTTGTTGCTGATGGTGTGCAACTCCTGACCGGGGTTAAAACCAAATCGATTGCGAAGGGTGATAACGGTAAAAAAGTGATCACGTATGAAAAAGATGGGACCGAGTATGCGGTGGAGGTCAGCGAGATACTGCTTGCAGTCGGCCGTCGCCCGAATGTTGAAGGATTGGGTTTGGAAACTGCAGGTGTGCAGTTTGATAAAAGAGGGATCGAAGTTAATGACCAGCTACAAACAACCAATTCAAATATATTTGCGGCCGGTGATGTGGCTGTGAAATATCAATTCACCCATGTTGCGGGCCATTCCGGCGCGATTGTGGTTCAGAATGCGCTCTTCCCTTTCCCTAAACGGAAATTTAGTGATTTGATTATCCCATGGGTGACATACACAGAGCCTGAAATCGCTCACGTTGGCCTGTATCCGAACCAAGCGGCCGAAGATGGCATTGAGATCGATACCTATAAAGCCTCAATGGCTTCTGTGGATCGAGCTGTAACTGAGGGGGAAACTTCTGGTTTCATCAAGGTTCATACAGCTAAAGGTAGCGGCAAAATTCTTGGTGCAACGATAGTTGGAACCCATGCAGGTGAGTTGAT
>JBGCDP010000094.1:0-9506 GCA_045105475.1 Anaerolineae bacterium | reverse complement strand
GAAAATGGGGCTGACCCGAGCCATGGTGCTGGTGGGCCGCTTAATGTAGCTGAGCAACGCTCGGTCCACATGCTTAGCCAAGCCTTTGTCGAGTCGGCCGCTCAAGCAGGTTATGCAAAAAACTGTGATTTTAATGATGGCTACCAAGAAGGGTTTGGGACCTACCAAGTCACTCAAAAAAATGGGGTTAGAAACAGCACGGCTGTGGGCTTCTTAAAACCAGCCCTAAAGCGGCCGAATCTAAAAGCAGAAACCCATGCAATGGTGACCAAGCTTATCATCAAAGACAGACGGTGTACCGGTGTTGAATATATGCAAGGTGGCGAATCGAAATCGGTACAAGCAAACAAAGAAGTGATTTTATGTGGTGGGTCGATCAATTCACCCCAACTTCTGATGCTATCTGGCATCGGACCCGGCGCCCATTTACAAGAAATGGGGATCGAGACGCTGTTTGATTTACCGGGGGTGGGTCAAAACTTGCAAGACCACCTAGCCACGATGGCAACTTGGCATTGCACTCAAAAAAACACGCTAGCAGGAGCAGAAACGTTAGGAAGCTTGGCCAAGTACATTCTTTTCAAAAAAGGGATGTTGACCTCGAACATTGGTGAATCTGGTGGGTTTGTCAAGCTTCACCCAGAGTCACCCGCCCCTGAGCTGCAGTTTCATTTTGCACCGGGCTTTTTTATTCGGCATGGGTTCGAAAACCCGCTTAAAGATGGCAAGCCGATGCATGGGATTAGCATTGGACCAACCTTAGTTAAAGTCAAAAGCCGGGGTCACATCAAACTGAAATCGGCCGATCCATTGGCACATCCTGAAATTCAACCTAACTATCTTTCGCACGAAGAAGATATGAATATTTTAGTTAGGGGAATAAAAATCGCGCGCGATATCGTAAGCCAGCCAGCTTTTAAGCCTTACATTGGTGATCCGTATTTACCGGCGGCCGATGTACAAACAGATGGGGAGCTACAGGCTTTTATACGGGCAAACACGCAATCGCTCTATCACCCCACAGGCACATGCAAGATGGGCATTGATCCACTGGCAGTTGTTAACCCTGAACTCAAAGTGCATGGCATTGTTGGACTTCGAGTCGCAGATGCATCAATCATGCCGGAAATCGTCAATGCAAACACAAACGCACCAACGATTATGATCGGCGAAAAATGTGCAGATATGATCTTGAATGAATAGAGGTGTTATTTCATCAACTCAGGCATGAGGTCGATAATGTCATTGCGAACTTGAGACTGAGTTTCGTTGATATATAAAGGGATAAAGATACTAAAAGTGGTCCCTTCACCAATTGCTGTATCAACGGCAATGCGGCCGCCCATCATTTCGGCAAATGATTTTGTAATTGCAAGTCCCAAACCGGTCCCTTGATACTTGCGGCTTAGATCCCCTTCTTCTTGACGAAAAGGCTTGAACAAATTAGGTAAGAATTCTTCCGAAATGCCAATACCGGTATCTGAAACTGTGATTCTTACATCGTTTTGCATTTTGATTGCACCCAACGTAATCCGGCCGTCTTTGGTAAATTTATTTGCATTGCTCAGCAGGTTAATCAAAACCTGGCGCAACTTGACCTTATCCGCATAGGCAACAATATCGCTGGGAACTTCATCCATCATCAGGGTATTTCTGTTTTTAGCGACAAGTGGCTCAAATAGCGAGATAACATCTCCCAGCAAGTAGGTTACTTTGACCGGTTGTAAATGCAGAACCATCTCGTTCGCTTCGACCTTCGACAAGTCCAAAATAGAGTTGATTAGCTCCAACAAATTACGGGCCGCGTGGCTGATACGGACCGCATCCTCTTCCATCTCTTCAGTACTTTCAAGATGAATGTCGCCCAAATCCTCTCCAAGCATTTCACTGTAACCAATAATCGCATTCAAAGGGGTTCGAAGCTCATGGCTCATATTCGCCAAAAATTGCGACTTTGAAATGTTGGCAGACTCAGCTCGATCCCGGGCATCAATGAGTTCAATGGTCCTTTGTTCAACAAGCTCCTCAAGTTCATCTTGATAAAGATGCAGCCGATCCCGACTCTCACGCAGCTCTGAAGACTGATTGTTCAAGTTTTGCACCGTTTTACGCAAAAAATATTGAGTGAGGAATAGGCTAGTAAGCAAAATAGCTAAATGATAAAAACGGACTGTGGGATGGTCTGTCACCCTAATCTCAAAAAATTCTAGACAAAACAGACCAGCTACAATGATAATGCTACCAAAACCAAACATACGAATATAGAAGTCTGATATATAGTAGCTCATCAGCACCATGAGTGTTGGAACAATAATAAACGAGGGGTCATAGAAGCCATCTGAAGAGGTCAACAAATTGCCAACCCAAAAGCCTGAAAATGCTAAAAAGAAGGCTAGTGCCCACGATAGCTCGGCTTTCCCAGAAATGAGGAGTAGATATGCTCCAATCAATCCAGTTCCAATTATCGCAGTTACGATAGCGATGACGACTGCTGGGCTATTAAATGCCACGTCACTCAGGTTCGCAAAGATATAGATAAGTCCTAGAAAGAAAGAACCAAAATTCACAGCTAAACCAACAATGAGCACCTGCAAAAAATGCTTGCTTTTATTATGAACGGTTGAATCTGTATAAATTGCCGCTAAGTCAGGTCTAAACAAGCTGGCAAACGTTTCGTCATTATTCGATAGTAGATTCCTCATAGTACCACCTCAGCTTTTCGGGTCGCTTTTATAAGGTTTAACGGTGACTGTCTGGGAATAAATATTTTAAAAGATGTACCGTTGCCATATACAGAGTCAACTTCAATACGTCCGTTCATTAATTCAACAAATCGCTTAGATATAGCAAGTCCCAAACCTGTACCTTCAAATTGTCGGCTGTAATCACTTTCAGCTTGCATAAATGGTTGGAACAGTTGGGCAATAAATTCAGGTTTCATCCCAATTCCGGTATCGTTTACAGAGATAACAACCTCATCTTCAGCAGAAGCCATCATAATCAATATTGATCCATTTTCAGTAAATTTATTAGCATTACCAATCAGGTTAATCAAAACTTGCCTTAGTTTTTGCACATCACCATAAGCACGTAGCCCAGGCTCTATTTCTCTGATAACTATTCTGTTTCCTGTTTTGGCAAGTAGTGGGTCAATTAGGCTTACTGCCTCATTAATAACACGCGCAATATCAACCCGCTCTATTCGAATCGTCATTTGATTGGCTTCGATTTTTGAGAAGTCTAAAACATGATTGATCAAATCTAACAAATTACGGCCGGCGGTAACAATCCGGCTCACATCGCTCTCAATGCTATTTGAGCCAACAGGCTTCGCCTGCTGCACGTGATAATCGTTACCCAACTCTAATCCTTCAATAACCAATTCGCCATACCCAATAATTGCATTAAGTGGTGTCCGCAATTCATGGCTCATATTTGCCAAAAACTGCGACTTCGCCAAATTAGCCCGAATCGCCTTATTTTTCTCTTGGATAAGATCTGACGTACGGACCTCCACCATATCTTCCAACTTAGTCTGATAAAGCAAGATTTCTTCTTTCTGTTGATTCAACAAATCAGATTGACGTCGTAAAATAAAAATAGTACGGGTCAACAAAAGCTGGGTTAGAAAAAATGCGATCGAAACCGTAATTAATTCATACAGGGTTGGCACAGGCCATGTAGTCTGCTTTAAACCAGATCTTTCTAGCATAAATGCCATGACAAATATGCCAATGATAACAACCGTATGGATTCGTAAGGTAGCTTCACTAACAAACAGGCTTGATACAATTAAAAGCGCGGAAATAAAGTACATCCCGGGATCATGAAATCCGAAAGGGCTTACCAAGATAGAAGCGTAAAACGACCCATAAATAAAAATAGCTGCAATCCCAAAAGCTAATTTTTGATTACCTTGATTAGCAACGCGAATGGCGTAACTGCTACCCACAATAACGATCACTAAAATTGAAATTAGGAGAACTACAACAAATGGAGGTAAGTTTAAGCCAACTAAGGCTTGCATATATTCCGGAGAAAATAAGGCAACCACCAACAACACTAAAAAGATTGATCCTGCACCGATACTCAATTTTAGTATCGATTGGATATTAACGATTTTAGTAAAGGCTTCTGCATGTTGATCTGATTGACGAAACTCAGGCGTGGCAAAAAGATTACCAAATATCATAGATGAGATTCTCCATCTAACATTAAATCATAGTCTTCGATTGGGGCACGAATCGATGGATAAGATTTTTGTACCGGAGTCCTGTGAAAATAGCCTAAACTCCCCATATTTCAGGCTGTTTAAACCTATTTCTTGAAATCTAGAAGAACTAAACATAACAATTAAGCAGTCAAAAATACTTAAAAAGAGAATTTTTGAACAGGTAGCCAAAAGCCTTGGAAAATTGCTGGCCCATGCAACCCATGATAAAGTGATAATTAACCGCTGACTTTGGCAATGCTCTTGAGTGGTTTTCGACGGGCAATACCCGCCTAAACAATAATCATATCGATGCTAACTTAATTAGCACTAGCACCTTTCTTACGAATGAATCCTGAAATTTTTTATCAAAAACTAGCAGCTATCTGCCCCGGCCGCCGGTGCCTAACTCGCAAGGTTGATTTACTTGCGTATGAATCTGATGCGCTGACAGCATTCAGGGCCACACCAGGGGCAGTCGTGTTGCCAGAAAGCGAAGAAGAAGTTGTACGTATCGTTGAGCTATGCCATGAGGCTGGGATCCCATTTGTGGCTCGCGGAAGCGGGACAAGTCTGTCAGGTGGTTCATTGCCGATACAAGATGGTGTGGTCATCGGGTTGAATCGACTCAATAAAATAAAAAGTATCGACCCTGAACAACGTACGGCCGTGGTTGAGCCGGGTGTCATCAACTTAAACATTTCAAAAGCGGTCAAAAAATATGGCCTGTATTATGCACCCGACCCCTCGAGCCAATCAATTTGCACTATTGGCGGCAACGTCGCGTTCAACTCAGGCGGTGCCCACTGCCTAAAATACGGGATGACCAGCAACCACGTTTTAGGACTCAAAGTAGTTTTGCCAGATGGCAAAGTCGTTGAGTTCGGCAGCGAAAGTTCAGAAGGGATGGGGGTGGGCCCTGACTTGATCGGGCTGTTCATCGGTTCTGAAGGTTTATTTGGAATTGCGCTTGAAATAACCGTGCGACTGTTGCCTATTCCAGAGCGGTATCGAACCGTTTTAGCCGCGTATGATTCGTTAGAAAAAGCGGGAAATGCGGTAGCTGATGTTGTTGCATCTGGTTTATTGCCAGGTGCGATGGAGATTATGGATAAGTTAGCGCTCAAGGCGGCTGAAACAGCGGTCAATGCTGGCTATCCGGCCGGGGCTGCGGCGCTTTTAATCGTCGAGCTTGAAGGGGAAATCCAGCAGGTTGATACAGAGTTTGAACAGCTGGTTGAAGTTATCAACAAATCAGGTGCTTACGAAATCCAAGTTGCACAAGATGACGCTCATCGAGCAAAAATATGGAAAGGACGTAAGGGTGCTTTTTCATCCGTCGGCCGACTTTCTCCCGACTATGTCGTGCAAGACGGGGTCGTTCCGCGCTCACAACTTGGTAAAGCTTTGGCTGAAATCGATCGACTTAGCCAAGAATATGGTTTAGGAATTGCCAATGTATTTCATGCTGGAGACGGTAATTTACATCCACTCATTATGTACGACGGCCGTGAGGAAGGTGCGTTAGAACATGCAGAGAAGCTAGCTGGAGAAATACTAACGCTGTGCATTAAATTAGGCGGTACGATTACTGGGGAACATGGGGTCGGGATGGAAAAAAGAGATTACATGCCACTGCTATTCACGGAAACGGACATGGACGCGATGTATGCAATCCGACTAGAAATTGACAGTAAAATGGTTGCAAACCCAGGCAAAAAGCTACCTGATGGTGAAGCACCTGCCCTTAAAATGCACGGTATGCATCCTTTGGAAAAAGCAGGGATAATTTCTAGAGAGTAGGGCTGCATAAATCATATTAACCTTAGAACGCTGACCTACTGATGTTTTGTTCAACAAAAAGAGGAAAAATAAGAGAGTCTTAACAATTCAAGATAGGGCGAACACTAGTAACGTAATGTATAGAATCGACTAAGTTGATTGCTCTTTTATTGCAATAATCAATCGATGTCACAGCTTTAGAAAAATCTATTTACACTCTTTTATGACAGACAAAAAGACAAAGTACGAAAATAAATATGGAAAATAGAAGAATTCCTTATGCAAGCTTGATCAATTTTACAGGGGTTGTCTTTGTAATCGGGCTGACCCTATTCTTATTTATTTACGGCCGCAATATCGTAATGCCCATCATTATCGCATTGCTAATTACATTCTTGATTTCGGCCATGTCTGAACCGCTTGAACGTCTAAAGATTTTTAACAGATCGATGCCGACTTGGTTGGCTCAAACTGTCTCGATTATCGTAATTGGATTAGGGATAACGGCCGTAGGGCGAATGGGGCGCAGAACAGTGCGGCAAATGGTTAAGAATCAAGGTACGATTCTTGAGAATTTAGAGAAGTTATTTGGATCAGCGCCGATGTGGCTACTTGATCTATTGCCCCCCTTAACACTGAATACAGTGCGAAATTCAGTGCCAACTCGTGTTGATTTGTTTTCTGGCAGTCTAGACATGTTGACAAATGTCTTGAGAGAATTGCTAGTCCCGGTTGCTTCATTCGCTGGGCAGTCTCTTATTGTGCTGGTCTATGTCATTTTTATGCTTATTGAACAGCGACACTTCTCTGAGAAGTTAAAAGAGCTTTATGATGATGAAGAGTCGAATGAAACCTTGCAACGGGTTTTAAAATCGATCGCTGACAATGTCCGAACCTATTTTGGCGTTAAGACTGTAGTTAGTTTACTGGTCGGCGTTGAATCTCTCATTGTGATGTGGTTATTTGGACTAGACAATGCGATCTTTTGGGCGATTTTGATCTTCTTGCTCAACTATATTCCCTATTTAGGTTCTCTTGTTGCTGTCATTTTCCCGGCCGTCTTTTCCCTAGCACAGTTTGGAGATTGGACGACGTTCTTATCGCTGACAGTCATTTTGTATGCGATTCAAATCTTCTCTGGCACCTTTGTAGAGCCGCTTATGGCGGGCAGATCGCTAAATTTAAGCCCGCTGGTTGTCTTTGCTTCTATCACAATTTTTGGCTCGATATGGGGCGCTATCGGCATGATCTTGTCGGTACCACTGGTTCTAATTATGACGATTACCTTTAGTCACTTTGAAGCAACTCGCCCCATCGCGCTGCTCTTTTCCGGCCGTGGTCGATTAACATTTATCGAACCGGAAATTGTCGTCAAACGTCGCCGACCGGCCCCTTCATTTCGTATTGAGAAGTAGCCATACCAAGCATGAACGCAGAAACGCTCGCAGAAATCGTTAAATCCAACACCAACATTATGCCCACAGGCGGCCGGAGTAAGCCGGCCTTATCGGGCCAAGTACCAGATCAGGTTTTGGCTGTTGATATGACTCAGCTAGCTGGTATTGTCGAATATGAGCCGGATGAATACACAATAACTGCTAAAGCTGGCACATCAATTAAAACCCTCATCGACGCGGTTGACGCCAATGGACAATATCTTCCCTTTGACCCACTTTTGGCCGAAGCGGGTGCCACTCTAGGCGGCACGGTTGCAGCCAACACATCTGGCTCCGGCCGCTTTCGGTATGGCGGGGTACGCGATTTTATTTTGGGAATCCGATTTGTTGACGGGCAAGGGAACATAATTCGAGGTGGCGGCAAAGTTGTTAAGAACGCTTCGGGATTTGATCTGCCAAAGTTTATGGTGGGATCGTTGGGCCGCTATGGCATCTTAACTGAAGTGACGCTGAAAGTGTTCCCAAAACCGGCCGCTTATCGCACGTTAGAGCTTGAATTCGCTTCGTTGCAAGATGCGTTAGACTGTACGTTTGCCTTAGCCAATCAACCATTCGAAATGGATGCGCTAGACTTTCAGCGAGTCAAACGGGATGAGCCCGCAACTAAATGCTGGGTTCGATTAGGCGGGCTGCCTGAAAGTTTGTCCGGCCGGATTGAGCGGCTAAGCACATGGTTGAGCAAAAACACACCGGCACAAACGATCGCTGAAAAAGAAAATGAAGCAGATTTCTGGGCCAGCATCAACCGGATCGATTGGGCGAATTCAGAAACAAACTTAATAAAAGTGCCTGTGCCCCCAAAAAAGCTTCGTCAGCTTGATCAAGTCGACGTTATTACAGCGGCACATTATTTTTCGGCCGGGAATGTCGCCTTGGTCACGGCCGATGATTTGCCCGGATTAGACTCGAGCCTGACAGAATTAAGTTTAAACGGCCAGATACTAAGAGGGACGGCCGATGGTCCCTATCTAGGCGAACGCTCTTGGCTTGCGTTGGCTGAACGGGTGAAACGGGCGCTTGACCCAAACCGGAAATTTTTACCGACTTAAAAAAGCAGGAACGATAGACGATGCAACATTCAATTGATCCCAATGAACATGGGCCACGTGGAGAAGCGATGGCTGGTGCTGTTCAATCTTGTGTCCACTGTGGTTTTTGCCTTGCAGCTTGCCCCACCTATAGTGTGCTGGGCGAAGAGATGGATTCTCCCAGAGGGCGCATTTATTTGATGAAAAATGTGCTAGAGGGGAGTATAGAAGCGGAAGAGGCTCAACCTTATATTGATCGCTGCTTGGGTTGTATGGGTTGCGTCCCAGCCTGTCCATCAGGGGTTGCATACGGCGATTTGCTGACAAGCTATCGAGCCAAACAAGAGGCGGAGCGCAGTCGGCCGCTAATCGACAGTGTCACGCGCCGCATGATCATTGAAACATTGCCGTACCCCAGACGTTTTCGAGCGGCCGCAAAAATGGGGAAACTTGGCAAACTGGTTGAAACAGCACTCCCCGATCAAATTGGTGCAATGCTCAACCTACTCCCTGAAAATCTGCCCCCGGCCGTACATCTACCAAACATTATCCCAGCAAAAGGAAAGAAAAGGGGCAGAGTCGCGTTTTTAACAGGCTGTGTGCAGACTGTGCTGGCCCCCAACATCAATCAAGCGACTGTTGACGTGCTGACAGCCAATGGGGTTGAAGTGGTTGTTCCGCCCAGCCAAGGGTGCTGTGGCTCGATTTTGAGTCATATTGGGGAAGCTAACCGGGCGATGAGTTTAGCTCGCAATAATTTAAAAGCTTTTGCCCAAATTGAGGGCGAAGTCGATGCGATTATCACAAATGCGGCCGGATGTGGCTCTGGCATGCATGAATACGGGCTTTTGTTTAAGGGTCAGCCCGAGGAAAAAACGGCCGAAGCATTTGCCCATCGGGTGAAAGACATCACTGTCTTTTTAGACGAGTTGGGTCTGGTTCCAATGCCGAAAGATCAGCCTGAACGACGTGTAGCCTATCATGATGCGTGTCATTTAGCGCATGCTCAAGGGGTAACCAGCCCACCCC